>NZ_JALAAR010000027.1:0-29921 GCF_036984005.1 Rheinheimera muenzenbergensis | reverse complement strand
GCTGCGACGATGGTAGTGTAGCATTCGCTATGCGAGAGTAGTTCACCGCCAGGCACCTCATTCAAGCAAAAGGCCTACCCTAACCGGTAGGCCTTTTTGCGTTGATGCGTCCAAAGGTGCTCCGGACACCTTTGACGCTATGCGACCACTTCGTCAGAAACGAGTTCACTCACGCAATCCATGTCGCTCGCCTTCGGCAGTAGAGCTGTGCAAAGCGGCAATCCTGCCGTTTTGTGGCACAGCTTCAGCTTGCCGGGAAGCGGCTAGCTCCATGGAAGGGGTGAGCAATGTAGTTCACCGCCAGACGTTCAGTGCTGGCAGGCCTGCCCCACACTGACTTCATAAATGAAAAAGCCCGCTTATCACGGGCTTGAAGAGAAGATTGATTTGGCGTAATTCAGAAGCGTTGTAGGCTGCCCATTGAATCGAAGCGCCATTGTGGCTGTTGCAGAGCTTTCAGGTAGGCGCTGGCTTTGTCTAATTCGATTGCTTTAACAAAATGATTCTGCTGATCGAGGAAGATTAGCCACTGTTTTGCCGTACTGGCCAGTTGCGCTTCTTCAATATACTTATGCATACCGATATAAGCCGGCGCCGGGTTTTTCCAACCTTGCTCAACTTTAAATATAAAACGGCTTTGATAATCAAGATGCAGAAAATTGGCTTGCTGCACTGCAGACAATAACTGCTTATCACTGATACTTACCTGAGCTATAGCGCTACTGCGTGCGATAAGTTGCTCTATTTCATTGCTGCGATTGCTGGCAGGCTTTGGTTGGTTGATAGCCCGATCAAGTGGCAAGGCAATCTCCAGCGAAAACAACGCCACTTCATAATTGTCCAGCATGCTCTGCAAGCCTTTTTCATCCTCACAATGCTTTGGCGTGATGATAGCTGCCTGGCTGCTTTGCGTTAATCTGGCATCAACTTTAAGCAGTAAGTCTATATCGTCAGTGCGGACAGCTTGCTTTAATAAGCGCAATAGTTTGCTGCGCTGAGGATCTGATAGTTGAAGGGTGTCGGATGTGTCTGTTGGCTGTTCTTTGCATTGCAGATAATAATGGTTAACTGCATTGGAATATAAGGCGCTGCTAATAGCCGATTGCAGTGTGCGTTTTTCAGACGTGGAGTACCCACTGACGGTCACCGTCAGCGACACTAGAGTAGAAAGCAGAGGCAATATTGTTAACATAAAAGTGCGGTTTGGATAATTCTGGCGGCACCTTAGCCTGAGTTGATAAAAAAGGAAAGCGAATACTGGTTTGATCAGCCAGGCCGCATGTTTATTGCTGTGGCTGACAGTGTAGCCGCACTAGCTTGCTCACTTTGTCTAGTAATTGTTTTTTGCCGTTAAAGCCATATTGTTGTGCCACGGTACTAAGGTCAGCGCGCTGCCATAGTAATGCGCAGAGTATTTCGGCGTCAGCTTGCGGCAACAGGTGATGGTATTGATTAAACCAACTAAATATCAGGTGTCTGACAAGTTCATAAGGTCTAAGCCCTGCGCCAAATAGCGCGAGTTGCCCGAGGGCGGCTGCAGTTAGTGGCTCTGAATTAGGTGGGGTAACCAATTGCAGCACTAAAGCCTGATGTAGCAACGGATACAAGGTTAAATTAACAAAAAGTTGTTTGGCAAAAGCGTCAGACAGTGCCGTAATAGCAACAGGATCCGCCGTTATCGCTTTTAGCATCAGTATTGAATATTCGTTACTGGCGTTATCGGTAGTGGTGCCCAGCCTTAACGCTAGATAGCGGGCATTGCGCCAGAATTGCAGCAATTCTGCCGTAGCGCCAAAACTGCTACCCAGGTAGCTAACGTTTTGCTGTGTTGCTTGCTGTTCAATAAAACTTAACAGGCTTGATCCAAGTTTTTGCCGTTGCAGTGCGGGTTGCACGGCTATGCGCATAACACGCCACAGTGTGGCTTGAGCCAGTTCTGGCTGAGCCAGATGGAACGCCAGGGTCTGCGCCAGTAAATGCCCCTGTACCCGGCGCTTGCCGTGGTATATCTGTATTGCCAGCTGGTTTTCAATGTCACCTTCGATGCTGATAAGCGCACAAGCCAGTACCCGGTTATTCTGCTCAATGCTGATTACCTGCAACTGCGGGTTATCCAGCAAAGCAGCTAAATCTTTTACCTGAGTTTGATAATGCGCCAGGCTTAACAGGCTGAATACTTCAGCTAACTTGTCTGTTTGCGCTAACCAGTCTTTAGCCTGGTAACAGGCAAAGCTGACAGGGCTTGCAGCATGGTAAATCGCATCAGCGGCGTTTTGTTGCAGCAAAAAGCCGGCAAAGGTCAGCTGCTCTAATGGATCGCCTTGCTGGTAGCGGATGGCTTGTTGTATATGCAGCTTTTTCCAGCCCGGGCACTGTTTTGCAAGGTATTGCTGAAAACGCAACTGAAAGCCACGGCCGGTACCTTCATAACCATGCTCTGTACTGGCAAATACGATACGGCTAAAGCGTTGCAACAGCTGTTGTAGTACTGGGGTCGGAATGGCGGCAGCTTCGTCTACCAGCAGTAAATCGGTATTCTGATCGCTGCGTAACAGCTGATCAAAAGGTACAAACTGCAAATGATTATGCAGTGCTGCGTCGCTTAGCTGCTGAAAATGCGCCACAGCGGTTTGCGCTGCCTGCGGCGACGGTGCGGTAATCAGCAGCTGTTTACCGGCTTTAGCCAATAGCGCCGCGGCTATACCTAAAGCGGCAGACTTGCCCCGACCGCGATCGGCACTGATCACCAGAGGCCGGCGCCGATGACCACTGACCACATGCAAAATAGCGGCAACCGCTGCCTGTTGCTCGCCGGTTATACAGGGCGCTGGCACGCTATCATTGCTGACCGCATCTGGCCAGTTCAGCTGTTGGCTAACAGCCGTATTGTTGATAACGACGACATTTTGCTGTTGTAAGCGGCTAAGCCAGAAAGCAACAAAATGGCCCTGATGGCTGGCGGCATCCAGTGGATAGGGTAACAGCCTGGCATGCGCCGGGTTGGCTTGCTGCTGCCACTGAGTAAAAGGTGGGCAAAGTAGCAGCCAGATACCGCTGGCTTTAACGCAGCCGGCTGACGCTGCCACCAAATCAGCGTCAAAGCCTGCAAACGCATTGATAACCAAAATATCGCACTCACTGCCCAGTAACTGGTAGTTTTGCCTGCCAGTTAAGTTGATGGCATCGGCAGGCGCGTCCGCACCAAGCCAATACAGCTTGTGGTAATTTACAAGGCTCAGTAAATCGGCAGTGTGCGTTAGCAGCGATTCTGCTGAGCCTTGCCAGATAACCGGCAAACGGATATCCAACTGCGCGGCCTGTTGCTGCCATTGCTGTAGCTGAGCCAGCAGCGCAGTAATGGCCATTTAGCCAACCGCCTGCAAACGGGCATAAGCCGTAACCAGCCACTTGCTGCCCAGATCGTCAAAGTTAACCTGAATGCGCGACTGGCTGCCGGTACCTTCGTAATTAAGTACAGTGCCTTCGCCAAACTTATCGTGCAACACGCGCTGCCCGAGCTTAAAGCCGGTATTTTCAAAAGCCACGTGCGAGGCGGCACTGCCAAAGCGGTTAAACTGGGTCGGCCGGCTTACCTGAGTCGTCAGGCGAATTTCTTCTACATATTCAGCCGGTATCTCACGGATAAAGCGTGACGGCTTGTGGTATTGCTCCTGGCCATACAGACGACGGCTTTCGGCATGGGTTAAGTACAGCTTTTTCATCGCCCGCGTCATGCCGACATAACACAACCGGCGCTCTTCCTCTAACCGGGTCGGATCGTCACCACTTTGCTGGCTGGGGAACATGCCTTCTTCCAGGCCGCAAATAAACACCAACGGAAACTCCAGCCCTTTGGCACTGTGTAGAGTCATTAACTGCACCGCATCGGAGTGTTCTTCGGCCTGATATTCACCGGCCTCCAGTGCAGCCTGGGATAAAAACGCTGCCAGTGGCGTCATATCTTCAGCGCGGCGCTCATCAAAATTCTGGCAGGCCGTGATTAACTCGTTTAAGTTTTCTATCCGGGTTTGCGCTTTCTCACCTTTTTCTGCCTGGTACATGGCATATAAACCAGACTGCTTAATGGCGTGCTCGGCTTGCTCATGTAGCGGTAACTCTACTACCTGACTATCTAGCTGCTCTATTAACTGCATAAAGTTATCAATGGCAGAGGCCGCGCGGCCGGTAAGCTGCTTTTGCGCCAACATTTGCTGCAGGCTTTGCCACAGTGTTTGCTGCTGGGCGCGGGCGTATTCGCGTACCTTGTTTAATGTCGTGTCACCTATGCCTCGCACCGGTGTATTGATCACGCGCTCCAGCGCAGCGTCATCCTGGCGGTTATGCAGCAGGCGCAGGTAAGCCAGGGCGTCTTTAATTTCCTGCCGTTCATAAAAGCGCAGGCCGCCATAAATACGGTAATGCAGGCCTTCCTGAATTAAGGCTTCTTCTAACACCCGTGACTGGGCATTGTTGCGATACAAAATAGCGGCTTCGCTTAAGCGGTCACCCTGTTTATGCCAGTCGCGGATGCGGCCGACAATAAAGCGCGCTTCATCCAGCTCGTTAAAGGCAGTGTATAGCGATATCACTTCACCCTGGGCGCCGTCGGTCCATAAATCTTTACCCAGCCGGTCGGTGTTATTAGCGATAACCGCATTGGCGGCTTTTAAGATGGTTTCGGTCGAGCGGTAGTTTTGCTCCAGCCGCACGGTTTCTACGTCGGGGAAATCTTTTAAAAAGGTTTGAATGTTTTCAACCCGGGCACCGCGCCAACCGTATATCGACTGGTCGTCATCACCCACTATCATTACGATGGCGCTGTTGCCGGCTAACAGGCGCAGCCACTGATACTGAATGGCATTGGTGTCCTGAAACTCGTCTACCAGTATATGGCGGAAACGCTGCTGATAATGACTACGAACTTCGCTGTTTTGTTTTAACAACTCAAAGCTGCGTAGCAGGATTTCGGCAAAATCAACCAAACCGGCGCGGTCGCACATGTCCTGATAGGCGGCATAAATTTTAACCATCTGCTGCAGGCTAAAATCGCCGGCGGCATCTATCATGCCCGGGCGCAGGCCATCATCTTTGCGGGCATTAATAAACCACTGAATTTGTTTTGGCGGCCAGTGTTTCTCGTCCAGATTCAGAGCCTTGAGTACCCGCTTTACCAGCCGGTACTGATCGTCACTGTCGATAATCTGAAAGCCCTGTGGCAGCCCCGCCTCCTGATAATGCGCCCGCAGCATGCGATGCGACAAACCATGGAAGGTACCCATCCACAGGTTATTTAAACTCACGCCAATGGTGCTTTCAATACGGCCACGCATTTCCTGCGAGGCTTTGTTGGTAAAGGTTACCGCTAGCAAGCTGTAGGGCGCGACCCGCTCTACCTGCATTAACCAGGCTAAGCGATGCACCAGCACGCGAGTTTTGCCACTGCCGGCACCGGCCAGTACCAGCATATGCTGCGGTGATGCTGCCACCGCATCGCGTTGTTTATCGTTCAGCCCATCCAGCAGGTAAGATACATCCATCAGAAAGTCTCGCTATACACAATGGCAGCCATTATAGCAGCCCAGCTGTGCAGGCCAAGCGTAGATAGTGGATATATAACCAGTTAACCAGCAGATGGCGCCGTATTTTGCTGTTGCATTACCTGCTTTTGTTTATAGCTTTTAGCAAAAGTTAAAATGGCCATATTGATACAGGCAAAAATAAAGAAGCCTAATGTCACCGGAATAAGGCTGCCGTTATACAACTGGCCTATGATGGTGCCTATGCTCATCGACATAATGGAAGACACCGAGCCAATAATAGCAGCAGCTATACCCGCCACATGCCCCATAGGTTCCATTGCCATGGCGTTGATATTGCCAAACACCAGACCAAAACAAAAAAACAGTACGGCGGCATACAGTAAAAACATCCACAACTGAATATCAGTCACCAGATGCAGGGCTAAAAACAGCGCTGAGCTGACAATAATGCCCCAGACAGCGGCGGCGGATAATTGCTGCATGTCCCATTTTTGCACCAGACGTGAGTTCAGCAATGACGCAGCACCAAACACCAGCGCCAGTAAGCCGAAGTACAGGGTAAACAGCTCGCCGGTGTTAAACAAACTCTGAAAAATTTGTTGTGACGAGTTTAGGTAGCCGACAAAGCTGCCAAAAAACAACCCCATACAAATCATGTAACAAACGGTAGGCACACTACTGATCACTTCTTTAAAGCCTTCAGCAAAGCCTTTTTTGCTCATTGGGATCCGATGTGCTTCGGGCAGGGTTTCTTCCAGACGCCAAAAAATCCACACCACAATTAGCAGCGCATAGCCGACATACAGCAGAAAAATATCCCGCCAGTTGCCAACCCATAACACCGCCTGGCCCAGGCTGGGCGCTAATGCCGGCACCATAACAAAAATCATCATCACCAGTGACATAATGCGCGCCATTTCATTGCCGGAATATTTATCCCGCACGATTGAAATGGCTGACACATAAGGGCCCGACACGCCTAAACCCTGGATAAAGCGACCTAATAGCAACATATTGATATCTTTAGCGAAATAACAAACCGCCGTACCCACTAAAAACAGTGCTATACCGCCGTTTAGCACCTTTTTGCGGCCGGTAGCGTCAGACAAAGGGCCGCATATCAGCTGGCCCAGCGCCATACCAAAAAACAACGCACTGACCACCAACTGCGCCTGATTAGGATGGCTCATGGCAATGTCAGCCCGAATTGCATCCAGCGCCGGTAACAGGGCATCAATAGAAATGGCAACGATAGACATCATAAGCGCCACCAGTAAGGAAAATTCAGCGGTGGAAATACGCGACTGTGGCGCATGGGTAGAGTAATCAGACATTCAAAGCTTTCCTTGTTTAAAACTGTCCGGGTAAAGCGGGGACAATTGGGTTCGTTACATCACAACAGCACAATTAATTGCTGCACATCGGTCAGGCGGATATGTGGTAGCACCGCAATGTCAGTTTGATGATGATCCAGCCAGGCAGCCTGGCAGCCCGCATTCAGCGCACCCATTACATCGGCGCGGTGACTATCGCCAACATGCAGTATCTGCTTGGGTTGAACCTGTAGCCGGTTAGCGGCGGCCAGAAACAGATCGGCATAGGGCTTCATCCGGCCATCCGGCCCGGCCTGCAGGCTAAATTCAAATAATGCTCCAATACCCATCTTGTGAATACAAGCATTGCCGTTGGTAATGGCAATCAGCTTATAGCGCTGCGCCAGTGCAGATAAAAGCCTTATTACTTCAGGCGTTAAGCTGATACGGGTGCGCTCAGCAAGAAAAGCGTTGTAAGCCATAGCTGCAATGTCCGCGGCGGCGTCTTGCTTCAGCCCCAGTGACACCAAACCAGCCTGAATACCCAGCAGGCGCCAGTGGCCGATATCATGGCGGATAGCGGGATTGGTTTTGGCCAGCTGCAGGCGCTGCTGCCACCAAAATTCGCTGTCCAGTTTTGTGGTTTCTGGCACCTGTTGCGCTAACGCCTGCAGCATTGCAAGCTCTGCAGCAGCGATAACCGGTTTGTTGTCGTACAGGGTGTCGTCCAAATCAAACGACAGTACTGTTACCGGAGTTAGTGCTTTAAATAACTGCATAATTAATACTCCGTTGCCGGCTGCAAAACCTGTGGCCAGTTAATCTGGGCCAGTTGCTGGCTAAACCAGCTCAGTGCCTGGCCCTGATTTTGCTTTTGCCATGCCAAGTAAAGTGGCACCTGCTCTCTGGGAATACTGCAGGCTTTGGCGATCAGTTCACCGCGTGCCAGCTGCTCGCTGATCAGGTGGCGCGGTAAAAAGCCAATGCCCAGGCCTTGTTTTTGCGCGTCTATTTTCGCCGCCATATTACTGACGATCAGCCGCTGGCGGCTGTCGAATAAGCCGGATGAACGTTTGGGGGCGTCCAGTGCCGAGTCGGCGACGACCACAGCGGTAAATTGCTGCACATCGTCGGCACTGACTATTCTGTCCAGCGCCGCTAGCTGGTGATGCGGAGCAACAGCAAAAACAAACTCAGCATAGCCCAAAGGCACCACATTAAACTGGCCCTTGGCAACATCGCCGGATAAACCAACCGCAATATCGGCGCGGCCGGTTTGCAATGCTTCCCAGCCGCCAGCCATCACTTCTTCGGTCATTTTTATCTGAGTAAGTTTACCTAGCTGTAAAAAGCGGCCAATCACATCCAGTAGCGGCGCGCTGGGCATGATACTGTCTTTGGCTATAACCAATTCGGTTTCCCAGCCGGTATCCAGTTGTTTAACGGCATTTTGTAACTGATTAGCCGCGAGTAACAGCGTGCGGCCTTGCTCCAGCAGTAATTGCCCGGCCGGCGTTAATTGCGCCCGTTGTTTGCTGCGGTCAAACAAGGCTACACCTAAATCAGACTCCAGCTTGGCAATGGTGTAACTCAGCGCCGACGGCACCTTGTATAAGGCTTCAGCCGCGGCGGCAAAGCTGCCTTTGCGGTCAATGGCGTCCAGTGCGCGCAGGGCATCTAAGCTCAAAACGTTATGCATAATTTCCCCACGGGCTATTAATTTCAAAAATTTTGAATAGTGTAGTCAAAATATTGCGTTTTTACAGTGTAATTTAACCCGCTATAGTTACTTCATCGACACAAGCTTGCTGTCGAGCGGCAGTAAACTTAACTTTAAACAATTTGACAGGTGATATTATGGCTACTTCAATCGTTCAGAAAATTTTAAGCTCAAATGCGGGTTTTGCGGCGTTGGCCTTGCGGGTACCGGTGGGGATTATTTTTGCCGCCCATGGTGCACAAAAGCTGTTTGGCTGGTTTGGTGGCTACGGTCTGGAAGGCACCGGCGGCTGGATGGACAGCATAGGTTTATCACCCGGTATCGTGATGGCGTTTTTAGCCGGTGCGGCAGAGTTTTTCGGTGGTATCGCGTTGGTACTGGGCCTGTTAACCCGGCCGGCCGCGCTGGCGCTAAGTATTGCCATGCTGGTGGCGATCTTTGCCGTGCACTTTCAAAACGGCCTGTTTATGAGCAACAATGGCTACGAATTCGGTTTAGCCCTGTTAGCTTCCAGCGTGTCACTGCTATTTAGTGGTGCCGGTAAAGCCTCAGTAGATAGCTTGTTGGCCAAGCGTTTTAACTAAGTTGTGTCAGCGCATCCAATGCCCGCTATAGCGGGCATTGTTATTTACGCAGCAAAAAAATGTGAGTGCTTTAATAATTTATTTTGCAAGAGCGACATTAATTTAACATGTGGTAGTATTAGCAAAAAAAACTAAGTTGATTTAATGAAGATGCTAAAATTTGTACCAGTTTTACTTGTTGTATTAACTGGTTGTGGTGCCGTTTCACCCCAAAGAGAATTGCATAAACTTAATACCGCCCCGACTTGCTGCCAGAGTTTTAACGAAGTAGTGTTTCAAGTATCCGCTTTGGGTGAATCGCAGCAAATAAGGTTAGAGCGTCAACCCGTATTCCCGTTTGAACAGGGCAAAAGTTACTATATCGCTCTTCAACGTCCGGAAAAAGCAGAGTTTATAGAAGTAGTTAGCTGGATTAACGGCAGCTTTATCCCAAGCGCGACGCTGGTTTATCCGGTTGTTACCGTACTGGATGAACAAAAAGCAAAATTAACCACCCTTCGTCCAAAAGAGTATTGGCGAAATGGATTGAGCATTAAACCGCACCCTGTAAGTGTTCCTTATTACTCTGTGCGCTTTCGGTTGCCTGATGCTGCCCGTTACGTGCTTATTCATACAACACCAGACATGGTGAAAGAATTCACCCCCTACACCCACCACGCCCCCAATGGCAAAACGTTGGACGTTAATATGCGTTTTAGCGTAGGCGGGCTTTTAGATGCGCAATTTCAATAAAATAGTAAGGAAACTTGATGAAAAACTTTTTTTGCATCTTAGGGTTGATGCTATTAGTAGGGTGTCAAAGTACATCGCCTAAATATCTATCTACTGATGAGCTGAAAACAAATTACCCACGTCTGGCGGTATCTGACTTGTTGATGCCTAAAGAGCTGAGCGATTTCAGAGAAAAAATAGAACCTCAGGTGGCTCCAGCGTTGCGATCTGAGTTGGAAAAGCGCGGTTTTGTGGTGGTGAGTGCCGATCGTTTGTATCAAATCCGTAGCGAGCTTCGGAAAAGTGCAACCGATTTATACGACCCGGTGAGCGGGGAATATGATGAGCTTAGAGGGCAAGAGATTTGGCGGAAGGCGCTGCAACAGGCAAAATCTGAATTGAACGTGGATGCATTTTTGTTTGTCGGTATAACAGTGGTGTCGGCTCATTTTAGTAATAATCTTGGCAATATGTACAATGCGGCATGGGATGGCCAACAAGAGTATGCATTGTGGCAAGAGCATGGTGTTGGCAGTGTACTGGGGTCATTCTTTGTGCAGGAAACCGGCAGGCTGGCAGCTACCAGCTTGTACATCGACATTTCGAACGAATCTGACACCACCCTTAGCTTTGGTGCAGGTGGAATTGAGTTGTTAAACAAATTTGATGAAAACAACAAAGCAAAAACCAAAAGCGCTGATCAGCTTTTTAATGATCCAGCCGTTATTCAGCAGGCTCTGCAGCGGGCATTGAACAAAATAGATACTCACAAAGTAAAATGAAAATGAAGCGTCTGCTAACTATTTTGTTGTACTGCAGCGCAATCAGCGCGTGCACCACAATAACATTTCCGCAAGATCCGGCGCCTGTTGCAAACTTATCGGCGCCGGCTACAGCCATAATGGCCGACCAAACCCTGCTGCTGTGGCTGCCTCAAACTCGTAGTTCGCAGTTTTATGCATACCGGCAAGCTGTAGAACGGCATTTCCGTCATTTACCCTTGTCTGATGATTTACTACAACGCAGTGCGGCTGCCCAGCAAATTTTTGACGGTAAAATCAAAGCACAGGGCGGTATATTTAACCCTGGCACAGGTCAGATACGAAAGGATGCAATTGAGCGCGCCTATGAGCAAACTGTTGAAGATTTGCAAACACAGTTTTCGGCATCCATAACCCTAGTGATTATCAGTTTTCAGCATCACAATACACCAATACAAAAAGGGGTGGCGAGGTGGCACAACGTACAACAAAAAATTGTTGATAATTCCGTTTCAAGCATGCGGTACGTTAATGCAGTATCTATAGAAACAACATATATCCAGCGTGATAAGGTTGTCTTAAACGAAGTGTTTGGCTTGGATGTTACCGTTGCGCCATTGAGTGACAGTACTAAATACTTAAAGGTACTGCGCCGGGTATTTGCACCAGTTATGCAATCCTAACAGCCTAAACAGCAAGACTGCGATTGGTTATTGTGTGCGATGACATGCAAATTAACTGAGGCTATTTTTTCCTGGCCCTGGGGTGCGCGTTATCGTACACCTTGGCTAAATGGGCGAAATCCAGATGGGTGTATACCTGGGTGGTGCTGAGGTTGGCGTGGCCTAATAGCTCCTGCACGGCGCGTAAATCCTGGCTGGACTCCAGCATATGGCTGGCGAATGAGTGGCGCAGCATATGCGGGTGTACATGCTGGTTTAGTCCTTGTTGCCTGGCCCACAGCTGCACCCGCTCGCGCACATGGCGGGCGCTTATACGTTTATGCTGCTTGCTGATAAACAGCGCATTAGCATCTTCCTGCGGCAGTTTTGACGTAAACGCCGGTCGCTGCTTTAGCCAGTCTTGTAATGCCGTAAGCGCGATTTTACCTACCGGCACTATCCGTTGTTTGCTGCCCTTACCGGTAACCCGCAGCAGTTGCTGTTGCCAGTCGATATCGCGTAAATCGGCATTAACCAGCTCCTCTAAGCGTAAGCCGGATGAGTAAAACAGCTCCAGCATGGCCTTATCGCGACAGGCCAATATATCGTCGCTGCTATCGAAGCTAAGTAAATGGTTGAGCTGGTCGACATTGAGGTTTTTTGGCAGGCTGCGCGCCGCTTTGGGTACCGACAAATACTGCGCCGGGTTATCGCTGCGTATTGCCTGGCCTTGCAAATAGCGGAACAAACTGCGCAGCGCGGCTACCTTTAACGCTATGGTGCGGGGTTTGGCGCCGCTGCGACGCAAGCCGGTAATGTGCTGTTTTAATTGCTCTGTAGTAACGTTAAGCCAATGGCTGTCGGCATCCGTCGCCGCCACACTCAACGCCAGTTGTTGTAGCTGGCGCTGATAGCTATCGAGGGTTTTGCTGCTGTAGCCGCGTTCAAACTGCAGATAGGCTAAAAAGTCCTGCAGTGGCTGTAACCACTGCGGGGCGAGCTGTGGTTCAGGCAGCGTCATAAGCCGGAAGCAGCTGAGCTAAAATCACCGCCAGATGGCCGATAAACAACTTGTCCATCGAGGGCTGAAAGTGATCGTCCTGTTCGCTGCCAAATGCCAGCAATGCCAGCGGCTGGCCGGCATTTTGGATCAGCAATAACGCCACCGAATGAATGTGAGTTGCAAAGATGCTTTGCTGCTCTTCTTTATTGAGCCGGCCCAGATAAACACCGTCGGCATTTAAGCGGCGAGTTAATAATAACTGGTACTGAGCGGCAGTTTGCTCATCGTTTAAGCAGATCAGCCGGCATTCGCTGACTTGCGGCATGGCCGCAGTAAACTGTTGCAGGCTGTATTCGGCTTCGTTAAGGCTTCTGGCCTGATACAGTGCGGCCTGCAATTTATTAAACGCCAGAAAAATCTGCTCGTTGTGACGGGCAACCGACATTAAGCGGGTGATGTCATCTTCCAGCGCCTGGATCTTTTCGCGTTGCAGTTCCAGCTGGCGCTCTACCAGAGATACACTGCCACGTTGCTGGTGCGGCAAGCGCAGATTAGCCAGCAACTGCGGATACTGCTGAAAAAACTCCGGGTGGTCCTGCAGGTAGTCGTATACCACTTGGGCTGCCAACAGGTCTTTGTCTTTGCTCAGGCTATCGTTCATAGCAATATTTGTCCGTCGTAAACATGTTCTGCCGGGCCGGTCATTTTCAGCGGTTGGCCCGGACCGTTCCAGCGAATATGCAGGCTGCCACCGGGTAAGTCTACCCGCACCTGCTGGTGCAATTTCTTCTGTAACTGGCCCACTACCGCGGCGGCACAAGCGCCAGTGCCACAGGCCTGGGTTTCGCCGGCGCCACGCTCCCATACCCGCAGTTTAATATGGCCTGGGTTGAGTACCTGCATAAAGCCAATATTCGCCCGTTCAGGAAAGCGTTCGTGCTGTTCAAACAACGGGCCTTGTAACTGTACCGGGGCATTGTCCAGATCGTCCACTTCTACCACGGCATGCGGGTTACCCATAGATACCACTCCGCAAAGTATAGTGTGTTCGTCTGCGCGCAGTATGTAGGTCAGTTCCTGCTTTTGCGCTTTAAACGGCACCCGTGCCGGGTCCAGCTGTGGTACGCCCATATTGACCGTGACCTGGCCGTCGGCCTCTACGTATAACGTAATTTTGCCGGATTTAGTGCTAACGCCAATTTTATGTTTGTTGGTTAAACCTCTGGCACGGACAAATTTGGCAAAGCAACGTGCACCATTGCCGCATTGTTCTACTTCTGAACCGTCTGCATTAAAAATACGGTAGTGAAAATCCAGTTCGGGATCATAGGGCGGTTCTACCATTAACAGCTGATCAAAGCCAATACCGGTATGGCGGTTAGCCAGCGCTTTGATTTGCTCTTTGGTTAAGAACACATTTTGGCTGACGGCATCGACCAGCATAAAGTCGTTGCCCAGACCATGCATTTTAGAAAAATGTAACAACATCTGCGCCCTTACTTAATCGGTGACCAGCTGTTCACCACGCCATAAATCCTGCCATTGTTCACGGGCGCGGATTAAATGCGCCTTTTCGCCATCTACCAATACCTCGGCTGCGCGTGGGCGGCTGTTATAGTTCGAGCTCATGGTAAAACCATAGGCGCCGGCCGAACGCACAGCCAGTAAATCGCCCTGGGCTATGGCCAGTTCACGGTCTTTACCGAGAAAGTCGCCTGTTTCGCATACCGGGCCAACAATGTCGTACAGCGCAGAAACGGCGCTGCTATTGCGTACTACCGGCACTATCGCCTGCCAGGCGCTGTACAAAGCCGGGCGGATTAAGTCATTCATGGCGGCATCGACAATGGCGAAGTTTTTTTCCTGGCCGGGTTTTAAAAATTCTACTTTGGTTAGTAGTACACCGGCGTTGGCCATAATGGCCCGGCCCGGCTCCATAATCAGCTCCAGTTGCGGGTAGCTTTGCAGCCGCTGTACCACTTTGCTGATGTAATCGGCCGGTGAGGGCGGTGTTTCTTGATCGTAGGTGACGCCAAGGCCGCCGCCGATATCAATATGGCTTAGTTTGATGCCATCTGCCGCCAGTTCATCAATCAGTTTAAGCAGCTTTTCTAATGCGTCTAAAAACGGTTGGGTTTCAGTAAGTTGAGAGCCGATATGGCAATCTACACCGACCAGTTCCAAATGGCTGTAGCTGGCAGCCTGGCGATAAATGTCGCGCGCCAGCAAAATATCAATGCCAAACTTATTTGCTTTTAAGCCGGTAGAAATATACGGATGGGTTTTGGCGTCAATATCCGGGTTTACCCGAATGGATACCGGTGCTTTGATATTCAGGCTGCTGGCAACCTGTTGCAAGCGTTCCAGCTCGGCTACCGATTCGACATTAAAGCACTTAATACCCAGTTGCAGCGCAAAGCGCATATCGTCAGCGGTTTTGGCTACGCCGGAGAACACCACTTTTTTCGCATCGCCACCAGCGGCAATCACACGGCGCAACTCTCCGCCGGAAACAATGTCAAAGCCACTACCCAATTTGGCCAGCAGGTTAAGGATCGCCAGGTTGCTATTGGCTTTTACCGCATAACACACCAGACTGTGCGGGTGTTCTGCGGCGGCATTGGCAAAGGCCTGATAATGCCGTTCTACCGTGGCGCGCGAGTACACATAGCAAGGGGTGCCAAATTGGCTGGCGATTTCGTCCAGCGGCTGTTGTTCCGCAAACAGGCGGTCGTGCTGATAATTAAAATGGTCCACGTTGTTCATCCGTTTGTTGAGTTGGATTAGCGTTGTTTTGCTGTGGCTCTGCCACTTCCGGTGCCGGTTGTGGTAAGGTAAGCGGGCCTTTTTGACCACACGCACTCAGTAAGCTGCACAGCAAAACGACAGCAGCGACAGTTAAAAGCGGACCTTGGGTTGTAAAAGCTTGCATGATGTTATTTTTTTATGGTGGTTGCGTTCTATAATCGCATCCTTAGCGATAAAAGCAAACAGGTGAAGCAGATGAATGATCTGGAATATGAAGAATTAACCGACAGTATCCTGCTGGCGGTAGAGCTGGCAGTAGAAAATGCCGATGCCGACCTGGATTATGAGTCACACGGCAGTTTGCTTAGCATCAGTTTTGCTGATGGCAGCAAAATCATTATTAATAAACAGCCGCCGTTGCAGCAGCTGTGGCTGGCTACCAAATTTAATGGTCACCACTTTGAATTGCATGGCGATAAGTGGATAGACAATCGCAGTGGTGCCGAATTCTGGCAGCTGCTGAACGATGCTGCCGCCAAGCAGGCCGGCAAAGCGCTTAATCTGGCGCCTTAGGCGCTGTAGTTTTTCTAGGATCTGTGATGGCGTTACTTCCTTTTGTTGATGTAAAAGCGCAGGGCGATAGCCGTGCTGCGGTGGTGTGGTTACATGGTTTGGGTGACTCCGGTCATGGTTTTGCCCCCATAGTGCCGGAGCTGCGTTTACCGGCAGATGCCGGCATCCGGTTTTTATTCCCACATGCGCCTGAGCGGCCGGTAACAGTAAATGGCGGCATGCGGATGCGGGCCTGGTACGATATTAAAACCATGGATTTAACCAACCGTGCCGACGAAGCCGGGGTGCGCGAATCTGCAGCAGCAGTACAACAATTGCTGGATAAACTGATCAGCGATGGCATTAGCAGCGAGCGTATTATTCTGGCCGGTTTTAGCCAGGGTGGCGTTATAGCCCTGCATTTACTACCGCGTTTGCCGTATAAGCTGGCCGGCGTGATGGCGTTATCTACCTATATGTGCGCACCGGATAAACTGAAAGACGAAAGCAATGCTATTAATAAAGCCACGCCGGTGCTGGTAGCGCATGGCAGCCAGGATCCGGTGGTGCCGATGGCAGCAGGGCAGCAAGCCTACCATACGCTGAAAAATGCCGGTTTTAATGTCAGCTGGCACGACTACCGTATGCAGCACAGCGTGTGTGCGCAGGAAGTGGCCGATATCAGCAGTTTTATACAGCGTCGTTTACTGACAGAGGTAACCCACTAAGATGAACCTGATCCGTATTGCAACGCGTAAAAGTGCGCTGGCGCTGTGGCAGGCTGAGTACGTGAAAGCCGAGCTGTTGCGCTTTCATCCGCAGCTGACAGTAGAGCTGGTGCCGATGTCGACGCAGGGCGACAAAATTCTTGATACGCCGTTGGCAAAAATAGGCGGTAAAGGGTTGTTTGTAAAAGAGTTAGAGCAAGCCATGCTGGATGGCCGCGCCGACATTGCCGTGCACAGCATGAAAGATGTACCGGTAGAGTTTCCGGCAGGCTTAATGCTGCATACCATTTGCCCGCGGGAAAACCCGCAGGATGCCTTTGTCTCAAACCAATTTACATCTCTCGATCAGCTGCCGCAGGGCGCCGTCGTCGGTACTTCCAGCCTGCGCCGGCAGTGTCAGTTAAAAGCCTTGCGACCTGATTTAACCGTGCGCGATCTGCGTGGCAATGTAAACACCCGCCTGGCCAAGCTGGATAATGGAGAATACGCTGCCATTATACTAGCGGCCGCTGGCCTGATCCGGCTGGGGTTTGAGCAACGCATTGCCAGCCTGTTACCGGTAGAACTTAGCTTACCGGCCAATGGCCAGGGCGCCGTCGGTATTGAATGCCGTAGCGACGATATCGCCGTGCAACAACTGCTGGCACCACTCGAACATAGCGCTACCCGCAGTTGTGTGTTGGCCGAGCGGGCAATGAACCGTAAACTGCAGGGCGGTTGTCAGGTGCCGATAGGTGCCTATGCTGAAATCAGCGGCGACAGTTTGTGGTTGCGGGGGCTGGTTGGTTCGCTGGATGGCAGTGAAATAATCCGTCATCAGTTGCGCGGTCCGGTAGCTGAAGCTGAACAGTTAGGTACAGCGCTGGCCGAGCACTTATTAACACAGGGCGCTGAGCGTATTTTACAGGCGGTATATCAGGCTGCGCCATGACAGAATTTGCGCCCGACAACATCGCCTTTTTAATTACCCGGCCGGCCGGCAAAGCAGATAATTTGCTGGCAGCATTGGATGAAAGTGGCGTCAGCTACTTGTATCAGCCATTGATCACTACGGCGCAGGTTAATGTGACACCTTATGATATACAGCAGCTGCAACAGGCCGATGCGGTGGTGTTTGTTAGTGTCAGCGCTGTTATCAGCCTGCAAAATCAGCTGGATGCCAGCATGCTGGGTGCGCCCTTATTTGCTGTCGGCCAAACTACGGCGATGGCACTGCAAAGCTGGCTCGGGCGTAGCGCCGAAGTACCGGAGGATCAGCGCAGTGAGGGCTTGCTGCAATTACCGCAGTTACAACAACTGGCCGGTAAAAATATTGTCGTGGTGCGCGGCAATGCCGGCCGCGAGTTAATTAAGCAAGGCCTGGTGGCGCGCGGCGCAGCAGTGCGCTATGTACAAAGTTATAAACGTGTCGCCCTGCCGCTGGATGGCGAGCTGTTGTGTCAGCAGTGGCAGCTGGCCGGTATTCGTTGTATTGTGGCCACCAGCAACGAAATATTACAGCAACTGTTTAAGCTGGTACCCCAGGCCCATCATCATTGGCTGACGCAGCGCGATTTTATTCTGGTTAGCCCACGGGTGCAGGACAGTGCTTTGGCACTGGGGATAGCACAGCAAAACATCATACTGGCAGCTAATGCCAATGACTGGGCGCTGCTTAGCGCTATCAGCCAGTTGAAGAGGGAATATCAATGAGTGACACCTTAGAGCGCGCAACGGAAGTTGAAGCGCCGCTGACCCAATTAAAGCAGCAAATGGATGCCGAACAACCGGCACAACGCAGTGGCCGCAGTGTTGCTGCAGGTTTAAGTTTACTGCTGGTTGTGGCGTTGGGTGCAGGCCTGGCAGGCGCTGGCTATTACTGGGCGTGGCCGCAATGGCAGCAACTGGGGCAGCAAGTACAGACTTTGCAACAACAGCAACAACGTCTGGTTGAGCAAAACCAGCAACTGCAGGACAGCAACCGCCAGTTACAGCAAAACTTGCAGGCGGATCAGCAACAGCAGTTAAGCCAGCTGCAGCAAAACCTGACCACCGAACAGCAACAACAGGCTGCTCAGGTCACGGCGCAATTACAAGCAGTACGGCAACTGGTGCAGGAGCGTGACAGTGCGCCGCCACGGCACTGGTTACTGGCCGAGGCCGACTATTTACTGAAACTGGCAGCGCAAAAAGTCTGGTTGCAACAGGACACCGTGACGGCAGTAGCGTTATTACAGAGCGCGGATGAAAAGCTGGCAAGCCTGGACGATGCCTCTTTGCTGAGCGTACGTCAGGCCATAGCCGCTGATAGCCGCCAGCTGCAGGCTTTAGTGCGGCCTGATGTCAGCAAACTGCATGTGCAGTTACAGCAATTACGCCAACAAGTCATGTTGCTGCCTTTAAAACAACAAACAATGCCGTTACAGGCTGAGGCGCCAGAGGCGACACTGCAAAACTGGCGCGCCACCCTGGCCTACCATTGGCACAATACCTGGCAAGGCTTGCTAAACCCCAGAGATGCAATGCCGGAAGATTACTTTGACTTAACCACAGAGCAGCAATTGATGTTGCGCATAGCACTGCAACAACAACTGCAGTTGGCTCAGTTGGCAGTAATGCAACAACAGCCACAGGTTTTTACCGCAGCACTGCAGCAGAGCAGCGATCAGCTACAGCGCTATTTCAATGCCAGTGCCGACACGGTACAGCAGTTTAGCAGCCAGCTGACAGAACTTGCCGCAGCAGATATTTCCACGCCGGTTTTTAGTGCGCTTAGCAGCCCGGCACAACTGCAGCTGTATATGCAGCAACTGGCAGGAGAAAGCTTATGATACGGATCCTGCTGCTGGTGCTGGCCCTGGCTGCGGCGATGTGGTTAGGTCCGGTGCTGGTCAACCATGCCGGTTATGTCAAAGTTATCGTGGCGGGCAAGGTATTCGAAACCACGCTGCTGGGATTAGTATTGCTTGCTATGGCGGCAATGCTGGTATTGTGGCTAAGCAGTTGGCTTTTGCGTAAGTTATTACGCTTACAGCATATTTCTTTTAATTTTTTACGCTGGCGCCGCCAACGCAAAGCGCAGCAGGCTTTTGAGTTAGGGCTTGAAGCCTATGCCAAGCAGCAATGGCAGCTTGCCAGCCAGCATCTGCAAAAAGCCTGTGCCGATGATTTTATGGCACAGCAAAAACATCTGGTTGCCGGCTATGCGGCATTTTACGCCGGCGATATCAGCACAGCTAACCAGCATGCACAGCAATTACCACCAAGCGGCAGCGGTTTATTTTTACAAGCAGACTTGCTGTTGCAGCAAGGCCAGGCTGCTCAGGCCTGCGTAATACTGGCAGAGCATGTGCAAGCCGGCACTGAGGATAAAGGCTTGGGGCAACTGTATCTGCATGCGCTGCAACAGGCCGGACAATGGCAGCAATTGCTGCAGTTGTTGCCAACAGCGTTAAAACAGCAATGGTTTGACAAAGATAAATGGGCACAACAGCGCTTCAATATTTATCCGGCCGCAATCAGCCAGTTGAGCCAACAACAGAAGTTTGATGAAACGGCAGACTACTGGCTGGCATTGCCGGCGAAAGAACGCAAGTCGACAGCGGCTAACATTGGCCGGGCCTGGGCGCTGGCACAAAGTGGTCAGACAGATGCAGCAGAAAAATTATTATTAAGCCAACTGCAACTGGCAGAGTTACCGCAAACCCTGCCGTTTTTACGCCAGATCCCCTTGGGCCACAGTGTGCTAAAACTGCGTAAGCAAGTACAAAACTGGCTGCATGAGCAACCTACCAATGGTTATTTGTATGCGTTACTGGCGTATATGGCAGCAGAAGAAGGCGAGCCGGAACAGGCTGCACTGGCATGGCAAAAAGCCCGGCAATATCAGCCCTCATTGCAAGCCTGATGCTAATTAGCGAATGACGGACCAGCTAAGCGGGCTGACACCGATTGCCGGCGCTAATGTCAGGCTGCTGATCCTCGGAAGTATGCCGGGTGCGGTGTCGCTGGCCCAGCAGCAGTACTATGCCCATCCGCGCAATGCCTTCTGGCCAATAATGGCGCAGTTGGCCGGATTTAACCTTAACCAGCCTTATGCTGACAGAATTACCGCACTGAATAGTGCCGGGGTGGCGCTGTGGGATGTGATTGGCCGTTGCCAGCGTACCGGTAGCCTGGACAGTGCTATTCGTAATGAACAGGTAAATGACTTCGCCGGTTTTTTTGCCGCCCGGCCTGAGCTGCTGGCAATCGGTTTTAACGGTGGCAAAGCCTGGCAAAGCTTTAAACGGCATGTTTTGCCACTGGGCATAGTGCCGGCGCAACTGCAGCTGCTTTGTTTACCTTCTACCAGCCCGGCGCATGCTGCACTTAGCTTTAGCGAAAAGCAGCAGCAATGGCAGCAACTTAAACCATTTATAACCACTGTGTAGTGGAATTTATTGCTGTCGTGCTGGTCTGAAGCTGTCTTAACCAATAGCAAAAGCAGGGACAGCTAGTCATTGTTCACCAGGCACGCCGGTTTAACAGCTTTTATCCGCAAATACGGTGGCCCGGCTGTGCTGGCGCTGCTGCTGCATGCCTTGTTGCTGGCTGCTGTTTTAACAACTGATTTTCCTGTGGCGCTCAAGGAGCCGCCAGCAGTGCCCATAGTGTCATATTTGTACCAACCGCCTCAGCCTGTAGCAGTCGAACAGCCACCGCAGCCATTGGCAGAAATGGCAACAGCAGTTGAAGCTGTTCAGCCGGTAACAACTAACGCCGCGTCCCCTGCAGCAGTAACAGAGCCCCCTGCAGAGCAAAGACTGCCGGCCCGCCAGCAAAGTAGTGCAGAATCTTTAGCGGATACAGCAGCCCGGCCTGAGCCCGAAGGTGATCGACACGCTGCGGCATCGCCGCAGCAGAGCCTGGCACAGCGCGCGCTAAACCGGGCTGCCACAGTAAATCCTGCAGCAATAGAGCAAGCGGCTGCAGCCAGTTATCAGCAGTTATTACAGGCACAGCAACAACCCAAATTGACAGTAGAAAAACGCCATCAGCAGTTAACTGAGGATCCGGCAGGGCAGGTAATTGTTAAGCTGGACGACGGCAGGCAAATTGTCCGCACTAAAGGCGGCTGCCGTATTGCCGACCCTACCAAGGACGGTTTTGACGCTTTAATGGCTGCCAGACCTGTACCCTGTGGCGATGAAGAACATAGCAGCGCCTTGCTTAAACAGGCGCTGGAAAAACACCGTAAGCGCTAATCAGGCCTCAGCAATATGCTGCTCTAAACGCGCTTTTAACTCACCGTCAATCGCCACGGCTTTACCGGTTTTTTGATCCAGGCAGACAAAGGTTACCTGGGCATCGGCAGCAACCGCATCTTTGCCGGCAATCCGTACTTCCTGTGTTACCACGGCGCTTTTACCGCCAACTTTGCTAAAGCGGGTAAACACTTCTAACTGGTCGCCCATGGTTGCGGCAACACGGTAGTTAATATTGATATTGACAATTACCCAGGCCAGATTGTGTTTGGCAAACCAGTCAATGTCGCCACTGTCTTCTAAATAGCCCCAGCGCGCCTCTTCTAAAAACTCCAGATAGCGGGCGTTATTGACGTGCTGATAAATATCTAAATGGTAACCGCGGACTTTAATCAGGGTTTTATGCTGCATTACAGCGCTCCGTCAGGTGATTAAGGCCAGTATTCTGCCATAGTTGATGTGGCCAAACCAGTTGGCTAATGCTGCTGTTTTGTTAACAAATAAACATCGTGTTTGCTAAATTCTGTATTTTGGGTAAGCTCAGTTGGTAACTAACAAGGAGAGACCCATGAAAAAATGGTTGTTGCTTGCTCTGTTGGGCAGCGGTGTAGCTCAGGCCAATATGCTGGACGCATTGCAGGCTTATGGTAAAAAAGATTACGCAGCGGCGGCACAGCAATTTGCTGAATTATTACCGCTGGGAAATGAACTGGCCGCATTTAATCTTGGCGTTATGGCCTATCAGGGAGAAGGGCAACCGGCAGATCTGGCGAAAGCGCTGGCCTATTTCATGCTGGCGGCGGATCTGGAACATGACGAATCACGCGAACTGCTGCAGCGGCTTACCGCCAAGGCAACAGAGCAGCAACTGGACACCGCAAACTCAGCCTTTGAACAGTTAAAGCAACTGGTGATTATCACAGAAACCGATTTATCAGCCCGACAGCGGCAGAATGCGCCAGATCCCATAAGACGGGTGCATCCGGAATATCCAATCGATGCAGCCAAAAATGGCCAGTTTGGTTATGTAAAGCTGCGTTTCCTGGTAAATGAAGACGGTGACGTCACCACAGTGGATACTTTAGATGCATTCCCGGCCAAAGTATTTGAACGCGCCTCTGTTAAAGCAGTTAAACGTTGGAAATACCAGCCAAGTGATAAAAAACATTTGTTTGAAGTGCAGCTGGATTATTCATTACAAGGCAAAGTTGATAAGCATGCTCTGGCAAGAGTGCTGGAAAAGAACAAACTATGGCAATACGCTGCGGCCGGTGCGCCACAGTATCAGTTTGCTCTGGGCACTTTGTTAACTCTGATGGAAGTACAAAGCCCGAATAGCTTTTGGTTTGACCCAGAATTGCCACTTATGCCAGAGCCGGATTTTTCAATTTACCGTAAACGCAATAAACTGACAGCAGACCTGGATGGCTTTTGGGGATATGCGGTTGTGCGGGTTGCCGCTGATGGCACTATTACCGAACAGTTAAAAGTGAACTTTGAGTCTAAAAATCAGCTTAGCAGCCTGGTAGGGCAGAAACTAAGCGGTGAAGTAGATAACGAAGTTTATCGTTTGTCACGTTCATCCTCCAACCCGATGAAAAAACTACATATCACACCTTCTGTTACCGCGTCGCGGGCCATGTCGGGTAAGTTTTGGTGGCAACAGGCGGCCAAAAACGGTGATCTGGATGCACAGCGGGTGATGGCGGCTTATGATCCACAGTGGGAGCAATATTTGCTGGCGCAACAAGACGGTGAGGTAATGGCCTGGGCTGGTACCAGAATGTTTTTGAACGGCCAGCAAGCGCAGGGCATAGTGCTGCTGGAAAAGGCGATAGCAAAAAACTACAGTTTGGCCGAAGAAATGCGTCTGCAGCTTGACCGGCGTGATATTGATGACGTTAAAACCCGTGATAATAAAGACGTCACCACTAAAGGTCGTTAATCATTGCTTGTCAGCGGGGCCATATATTTGGCACCCGCTGTATTAAATAAAACTGCATTTTTGCAGCACAGCATCTATAAAGATCAAATATAGGCAAACGCATCGGCGAACATATGTTCACGATGCGCGCCTTGTTCAATAAAGGCATCGCGTACTACACCGGCCATGGCAAAGGGGCCAGCAACGTAAATGTCGTAAGCCTCCAGCGAGACAAAATCTTCCAGCACCGCCTGATGCACCATACCGCTGCGGCCCTGCCAGTTGTCATCCGGCTGTTGTACGACCGGCACAAAACGGTACTTGGTATTTTGTGCTGCCCATTGCTGCATTACCGCATGGTGATACAGTGCGGCTTGTTCGCGCACCCCCCAGTAAAAGAACACTGGCCGATCCAGCCTGGCAGCGGCAATGCTTTGCGCAATGCTGTAAACGTAGGAAAAACCGGTGCCGCCAGCCAGCAAAATAATCGGCCGCTCGCTGTCTGCGCGGAACTGTGCCTGACCCAGACCTATTTCAGCCCGAACCGGTTGCTGCAGTTGATGTTGTTGCAGCAGGTGGGCCAGTGCCTGACTAGCATACTGGTCGGCGACGGCACCGCCAATATGCAGTTCCAGCTGCTGTTGCGCCGGGGTGCTGGCTATTGAAAAGGGCCGCTTATCGCTGTCACTTAAACACAGCTGCAAATACTGGCCACTGCTAAAGTTGACCGCTTGTGCCGGCGTTAACAGCACCCGGTTAACGGTTGGAGTTAGCTGTTCAATTAAATCTACGGTGCAGGTAGTTATCGTCATAGTGCTCTCAGCGGTGGCCTTAGCTTTTAGCCACGGATAAAAGGATGGTGTAACACCACGTCAGTATTGGGGTAGGCTAAACAACAGTAAGTAAACCGCTGTTGTTTGTCCAGTTCGGTAAGTGGCTGCGGTTCGTTATAACGCACCTCACCACTTTTTAGTTTGCAAACACAGCTGGTGCATACGCCCTGACGGCAGCGGTTAGGGAAGTCGATACCGCTGCGCAGCGCTGCTTGCAGTATGGTTTCGCCGTCCTGTACCGCAAAGCTTAATTGCGCCGGAGCTATGGTAACCAGGTGCGTCACAGTTTGGCATCCTTTGCCGGCAAAGGTATACCCAGGCTATGCCAAATTTCATCAACCCGTTGTTTAACCGCTTCGTCCATCACTATAGGTTCGCCCCATTCGCGTGTGGTTTCGCCGGGCCATTTATTGGTGGCGTCCAGGCCCATTTTCGAGCCCAGGCCGGATACCGGCGAGGCGAAATCCAGATAATCTATCGGCGTGTTTTCAATCAGGGTGGTGTCGCGCGCCGGATCCATCCGGGTGGTAATGGCCCAAATGACGTCTTGCCAGTCGCGGGCGTTAACATCGTCATCGCAAACAATAACAAACTTGGTATACATAAACTGGCGCAAAAACGACCACACGCCCATCATCACCCGCTTAGCGTGGCCGGGATATTGCTTTTTCATGGTAACAACCGCTAAGCGGTAAGAGCAGCCTTCCGGCGGCAGGTAAAAGTCGGTAATTTCCGGAAACTGCTTTTGCAATATCGGCACAAAGACTTCATTCAATGCCACGCCCAGTATCGCCGGTTCATCCGGTGGCCGGCCGGTGTAGGTGCTGTGATAAATGGGCTCTTTGCGCATAGTCATATGGGTAACGGTAAATACCGGGAAGCTGTCGACTTCGTTGTAGTAACCGGTATGGTCGCCATAGGGGCCTTCCGGCGCCATTTCGCCCGGCGCAATATAGCCTTCTAATACAATCTCGGCGCTGGCCGGTACCTGCAAGTCGTTGCTGATGCATTTGACCACTTCTGTATTGTCGCCGCGCAACAAGCCGGCAAAGCCATACTCCGACAGTGTATCCGGTACCGGCGTTACCGCACCTAAAATGGTGGCCGGGTCGGCGCCTAAAGCGACGGACACCGGATAGTTTTGCCCCGGGTTGGCCTTTTGAAACTCGTAAAAATCCAGCGCACCGCCACGGTGCGACAACCAGCGCATAATCAGTTTGTTTTTACCCAGCAGCTGCTGGCGGTAAATACCTAAATTTTGCCGCTCTTTATGCGGGCCTTTGGTAACGGTTAAACCCCAGGTGATTAGCGGCGCGGCGTCACCCGGCCAACAAGTCATAATAGGCAATTGGTTTAAATCAACGTCATCACCGCTTAATACTATGTCCTGGCAGGGCGCTTTTTTCACCTGCTTGGGCGACATATTCAGTACTTGCTTAAAAATAGGCAGTTTACTGAAGGCGTCTTTTAAGCCCTTTGGTGGCTCGGGCTCTTTTAAAAACGCCAGTAGCTTGCCGACTTCGCGCAGCGCCGATACGTCTTCCTGGCCCATACCCAGTGCTACCCGCTGTGGGGTGCCAAACAGGTTGGCCAAAATCGGCATACTGTGCCCTTTAACGTTTTCAAATAACAGCGCCGGGCCGCCGGCCCGCAGGGTACGGTCGGCAATTTCAGTTATTTCCAGTACCGGGTCTACCTCGGCTGTTACCCGCACCAGCTCGCCGCGTTGCTCCAGCTGGGCAATAAAGTCGCGTAGGTCTTTATATTTCATATTTGCCATCAGGCCCTGTCAGTTAATGCCGGCTATTATACAGCTCTGCGTCGCCCTTACCAGTTTTGGCCTGCTAAGCGGCTGGGGCAGCAGGCTGCCGCGCTTTATAATGTAGTGGTTTCTTATTACGACAGGTTGAACGATGACAGAGCAGGAAGGAGTAATAAAGTTTCAGCTGGATTTTCGTCAGCAGGCCGCGCTGAAGGCGGCTGATGTAACGGCGATCAACAGCTGGCGCACTATTATGTTGCAACTGGGCATGCTGGGCCAAACGCCACTGCGCTACGATAACTATGGTTTTGGTAATATCAGCCAGCGTTATGGCCAAAGTAATCAGTTTATTATCAGTGGCAGCCAAACCGGTGGCATCACGCAGATGCGTGCGGCCGATTATGCGCTGGTGACACAGTGCCAGCCAGAGCAAAACCGCATTGTTGCTGTAGGCGAAACCAAACCATCGTCTGAGGCCATGACACATGGTCAGCTGTACCTGTTAAGTGCTGATATTAACTTTGTGATTCATGCGCATTGCCCACAGATTTGGCAGCAGGCGGCAATGTTAGGTTTAGCGCAAACAGATGCTGATGTGCCCTACGGTACTGTCGCGATGACAGAAGAAGTCGCACGCTTATTTGGCGCTAGCGACGTATTGCAGCAAGGGGTTTTTACCATGGCCGGCCATGAAGATGGCGTAGTAGCCTTTGGTATATCAGCTGAGGCAGCCGCCTCGCGACTGGTCGGGGTGTATGCTGCTGCGCTGGGGCGTAGTGCTACACCGGACTAACGCAAAACGACAGGGTAGTGCTGGCATGCCGACAGATTGACCGCTACAGTCTTAACACCAGTGACTTGATAGTAATGATGATTTATGCAATTTCCAGCCAGCATTAAACAACAAACCTGCAGTGACTGCTTAAGTGGCCAGTCGTTGGGGTTTCAAATCCGGATGGCGTTTCAGCCGATAATTGACTGGCACAGTAAAAGTGTTTATGCCTACGAAGCGCTGGTGCGCGGGCCGCAGGGCGAAGGTGCAGCTTGGGTGTTTCAGCATATCGACGATGACAATAAGTACTATTTTGATCAGGCTTGCCGGGTAAAAGCGATAGAGACGGCGGCCAGGTTGGGGTGTAATAGCTTTTTAAGTATCAATTTTTTACCTAATGCCGTGTATAACCCGGAAACCTGTATCAAAGCCACGATAGAGGCGGCTGATCTGTATGGTTTTGACCTGAATAAACTGATCTTTGAAGTAACTGAATGCGAGCAGATCCCAGACAAAGCACACTTAAACCGCATTTTTAACAGTTACGCCAAACGTGGTTTTCAAACGGCGATTGATGACTACGGCGCCGGTTTCGCTACTCTGGATTGGTTAACAGAGCTAAAGCCTAACATCCTTAAACTGGATATGCAGCTGATCCGCGATATCGACCAACATCCGGCCAAGCAGTATATTGTTGAGGAAACGGTGGCGCAATGTCAGTTACAGGGCACAAAAGTACTGGCCGAAGGCATAGAAACAAAGGCCGAGCGCGATTATCTGACAGCAGTGGGTATCCGCTATCTGCAGGGATACTATTTCGCCAAACCGCAATTAGAAATGCTGACAGCCACGGCACAGTTAAGCGGCTTAGAGTAGCCCGGCAGCGCTAGCTTAAATTAACTCTAGTCAGCTAAACCGAACTTGATATAGTATGGCCGTCCAGATGTCTTTGCCTGCCCGGGTGGCATGCGCCTTATAACACGGAAACAATATGAAAAAAGACACTCAGCTGATCCATGCCGGTCGCGCCAAGCAATATACCGGCAATGTCGTTAACCCGCCGCTAGTGCGTGCCTCTACCATAGTGTTTGACAGCTTTGCCGAGCTAAAGCATGCCACAGTAAACCGCGGTAACCGGGTGCCATTTTATGGCCGTCGTGGTACCGACACGCATTTTGCCTTACAAGACGCCATCTGTGAGCTGGAAGGCGGCGCTGGCTGTGCCTTGTACCCCTGCGGAGCGGCTGCCGTTAGTGGTGCCTTGTTGGCCTTTTTACAAAGTGGTGATCACCTGTTAATGGTTGACAGTGCTTACGAGCCGACGCGCGCACTGTGCGATAAGGTTTTAGCCGGTTTGGGCATAACAACAACCTATTACGATCCACAAATAGGCGCGGCTATCGCTGGCTTAATTAAGCCCAATACTAAAGTAATCTTTCTTGAATCGCCTGGGTCGTTAACCTTTGAAATGCAGGATATCCCGGCTATTACTGCCGTGGCGCGTCAGCACAGTATCGTCACCATTTTAGATAACACCTGGGCTTCACCGATTTTATGCCAGCCTTTTGAGTTGGGGGTAGATGTGTCGGTGCAATCGGCCACCAAGTATATAGTTGGCCATTCCGATGTAATGTTAGGCACCGCCAGTGCCAATGAAAAACACTGGCCACAATTGCGTGAACACAGCTATTTGCTGGGTTACTGTGCCTCGGCCGACGATGCCTACACCGCGCTGCGCGGTTTGCGCACGTTATCGGTGCGGTTAAAACAGCATGAAAAAAGTGCGCTAAGCGTCGCCCACTGGTTAACGCAGCGGCCAGAGGTAGAAACCGTGCTGCACCCCGCCTTAGCACAACATCCGGGCCATGCTATATTTCAACGCGATTTTAGCGGCAGCAATGGCTTGTTTTCCTTTGTTTTAAAGCAAGGCAGCCAACGCCAGATAGAAGCCTTTATTGAGGGCATGACGCATTTTAAAATGGGCTTTTCCTGGGGCGGCTATGAAAGCCTGATCACCGCCACTATGAAGCTGCAAAACCTGCGTAGTGCCACTCAGTGGCCGCACAGCGGGCCGCTAATCCGGCTGCATATTGGCCTGGAAGATGTGGACGATTTAATCGCAGATCTGGCAGCGGCGTTTAACCGTTTTGATCAGGCAGCCATTACAACGCCCGTGAAATAGCGGCGCCAATAGTGGTGCCAAAATTAAAAATCATCACGCCCAGCACAAAGGCGGCCAGCACAATAAGCCCCGCCTTTTGGTTTTTAGGTATCGTGTTCCACCAGTTTTTTAAGCCATCTAGCATCCATTTGCCCTCTGTTTAAATTTATTTGTGAAAATTTGTTAATTTTGCATCTGACACAGAGAGTTACCATAACGGATATACCTTGCATTAACAATGTCGCAGCATTGGCGTCGCAGCCAGCGCTGTTTGCTGGCGATAAAATTTGTTTGTTATGTAACGATGTGCTTTTCAATTTCAATCGCCGACTCTTGTATGCTTAATTCAGTACTGTTGAGGTGGAAAGTTTCAACTCCGGCAATATCCACTGAAAAATTAAACCTGCTTAGATAATTTTCTAGATATTCTTGGGACTGGATTTTGTTTGTATTTTTCCGACTTTCACTGGTCACTCTGCGAGCATGCTCATCAAAATCGCAGGATAGCCGAACAAAATCGGCCTCTACTTCGTATTTTCTAAGTAATTCAAACAAACCATCTATAAAGTAATTGCTGGCTGGGTATACATAACAAAATGTAAAAACAATCCCGGAGGCGTTCTTTTCAATCAGTGCCTCGAATGCGTCCAGACAAATTTTTCGCTGGTATTTCTCAAAACCATTATTCCCGAAACCGACGACGGCGCAGGCTATATCGAAAGCCAGATGCTGTGGGAATAAATGCCAACCATTTTTCTTTGCCAGTTCGCGTGCCACACTTTCTTTTCCAATGCCCGATGGGCCGTAAATCATCACAAATTTCACGCTGATCTTCCTTGAGTTACATAGACATAATGACTCCCCACGAGGTGCTGACCTCCTGCTTCGTGGGTTAGCTTTGCAGCCAGAGCCATACTGTATT
>NZ_JALAAR010000026.1:0-35117 GCF_036984005.1 Rheinheimera muenzenbergensis | reverse complement strand
TTATTCTGTAGGCCTTTATATACCAGCCTCTGGATCGGTCAACTGATCTGAAAAATTCTTATCTGATCGGCATTAGGGCAAGCCCGGCTTTTTTCATTGCAACCCAATGTTAAATCAACTGTATCCCACCACCAAAGCTGCGGTAAATACCGACCAAACGGCTAAAGCTTTGCTGTTGCAGTTGGGCTAGCTGATCGCGGGCGCGCAGTAGCTCGCGCTCGGCGTCGAGCAAGTCTAAAAACTCACCTGTACCGGCGTTATAGCGATCGCGGGCAATTTGCACGGCCTTGTTACTGGCCTGCCATTGCAGTTCGGTGCTTAGCTGCTGCTCGCGGCTGAGGTTGTAGCTTTGCAGCGATAACTGCATTTCGTTAATGGCGTTAAACACCTGCTGCTCAAACTGCGCCAGCGCTATTTGGCTGCTGGCCTGTGCCTGGCGGATACGGGCTTTTACCGAGCCCAGATCGGCGGCTTGCCAGCTTAGCGTTGGTGCCACCGACCAGCTTTGGGTATCGCCGTTAAGCGCCAGGCCCGGGCCGGAGATAAAGCCTAAAAAGCCGCGCACCGACAGGTTGGGGTATAGATCAGCCGTTGCTACGCCAATTTGCGCTGTACTGGCGGCCAGTGCGCGTTCTGAACTTGCAACATCGGCGCGGTAACGCAGGTAATTTGCCCCCTCAACCATCGCCACCGGCTGCTTTAGCTCGGGCAAATGCGGCACGGCGCCGAGCTTTAACTGGCCGGGATGCTGCGCCAGTAAGGCCGACAAGGTGGCATCAGCGGTTAGCAGCGCCACCCGGTACGCCGGCACCATTGCTTGTACCTGATGCAACTGCGCCTCTATTTGCGCCAGCTCCAGCTCTGAAGCCATGCCGGCTTCTAACCGTGCCAGCACTATAGCGCGGCTTTGGGTAAGGTTTTGCAGGTTTTGCTCTGCCACCACCAGGCGCAGCTGCGCGCCCCGGTACTCACCATAGCTGGTGGCAACCTGGCTGATAAGCTGCACCTGGGCGTCGTGCCACAGTATATCGGCCTGCTCGGCCTGCGCCTGGGCTGCCTCGGTGGCACGGCGGATTTTACCAAACAGATCCAGATCCCAGCTTAAACTGGCACCGGTGCTGTAACCGCGGCTGATGACACCGTCATCGGCTGCTGACACTGTGCCGTTTTCACCGGCCTGATAGCCGGTATTTAACGTGCCTTTGGGTAACAGATCGTTATTGGCATCACGAAACACCGCATAAGCCCGCTCGACATTGGCGCGGGCCTGCACCAGGCTGCGGTTTTCCTGCAGTGCCCGTGTAATCAGCCGGTTTAGCGCCGCATCGTCAAAAGCCTGCCACCAGCTTTGCGCCAGTTCGGCCTGCTGGTATGGCGCGTCGATACTGATATCTGCCACCTTAACCGGCGCCTGATAATCCGGCCCGACGGCACAGGCGCTTAATGCTGCCACCAGTATGGCGATAGCCGACAGTTTCATTGTATTACGCATGAGTGGCCTCCGCAGAATTCATGGTTGTTGCAACAGCAGGCGCTATTGCTGCTTGCCTGGCTTTGCCTTCGCCACGTTTGGCCAGCATGTAGTAAAACAGCGGCGTTAAAATTAAACCGAATACCGTTACGCCAATCATGCCGGCAAAAACTGCCACCCCCATCGCCTGGCGCATTTCAGCACCGGCACCGGAAGAAAACACCATTGGCACCACACCCATAATAAAGGCGATAGACGTCATCAGGATGGGCCTTAAGCGTAAGCGGCCGGCTTCCAGTATCGCTTCCATTGCGGTCATGCCGTGATCTTGCAGCTCTTTGGCAAACTCGACAATTAAGATGGCATTCTTCGTTGCCAGGCCCACCAGCACGATTAAGCCTATCTGGGTGAAGATATTATTGTCGCCACCGTACAGCAGTACGCCGCTTAGCGCCGATAACAGCGTCATCGGAATAATCAATACTATTGCCAGCGGTAAGCTCAGGCTTTCGTACTGCGCCGCCAGCACCATAAACACCAGCAAGATCACCAGCGGGTAGATAAACATGCCAGCGTTACCGGCCAGAATTTGCTGGTAAGTCAGCTCGGTCCACTCGTAGGTCATGCCGTTGGGCAGCGTTTCAGCGAGGATTTTTTCAATCGCCGCCTGCGCTTCACCGGTGCTGTAACCCGGTGCCGGGCCACCGTTAATTTCGGCGGTGGTAAAGCCGTTGTAGTGCATTACCCGATCCGGCCCTGCGGTATTGCTGACATTGATAAAGGAACCCAGCGGGATCATTTCACCCTGGTTATTACGCACCTTTAACTGGCCAATTTGCTCTGGTGTCTGGCGGAACTGCTGATCGGCCTGCATATTGACCTGATAAGTGCGGCCAAACTGGTTAAAGTCGTTGACATACACCGAGCCCATATAAGCCTGCAGTGTCTGGAATACTTCATCCATAGCCACGCCCTGCTGTTTGGCTTTGGTGCGGTCGATATCCAGATCCAGCTGTGGCACATTCACCTGATAGCTGGAGAAAATGCCGGCCAGCTCAGGCGTTTGCCAGGCTTTCATCATCACCTGCATGGTGACGTTATACAGCTCGTCGTAACCGTGGTTAGCGCGGTCCTGAATTTGCAGCCGGAAACCACCGATAGTGCCCAGCCCCTGCACTGGTGGCGGGGGGAATATCGCGATAAAGGCATCTTCAATACCGGCGAACTTTTGGTTTAGCGCCGCAGCGATAGCGCCGGCCGACATTGACGGATCAGTACGTTCGCTAAAATCGGTCAGAGGCGTAAATACAATGCCGCTGTTCGGGCTATTGGTAAAACCGTTAATGCTTAAACCTGGGAAAGCAACAGAGTTAGCCACACCGGGTTGTTCCAGCGCAATACGTGACATCTCTTTAATGACAGCTTCGGTACGCTCCAGCGACGCCGCATCAGGCAGCTGGGCAAACGCCACCAGATACTGTTTATCCTGCCCCGGTACATAACCGGTTGGGGTGGTAGCAAACTGCAGGCCGGTTAAGCCGACCAGCGCGATATACATAACACCGACTATAGCGCCAAAGCGGATAACCTTTTGTACCAGATAACCGTAACCACGCGATAAGCGGGCAAAAAAGCGGTTAAAGGGGCCAAACAGCCAGCCGCCAAACAGCTTGTCCATAGCACGGGTAAGCGCGTCTTTTTTCTCGCCATGGCCTTTTAACAGTAAGGCCGACAGCGCCGGGCTTAAGGTTAACGAGTTAATCGCCGAGATAAAGGTAGAAATAGTAATGGTTAAGGCAAACTGCTTATAAAACTGCCCGGTTAAGCCCGACATAAAGGCAGTAGGAATAAATACCGCCGCCAATACCAGCGTAGTGGCAACAATAGGCCCGGTAACTTCTTTCATTGCTTTTTGGGTGGCGGCAATGGGCGACAAACCTTCGCTGATATTACGCTCAACGTTTTCTACTACGACTATGGCGTCATCCACTACGATACCAATGGCCAGTACCAGACCGAATAACGACAAGGCGTTTAATGAAAAGCCCAGCAGCTGCATAAAGGCAAAGGTGCCCACTAAGGATACCGGCACAGCCACCAGCGGAATAATAGAGGCGCGCCAGGTTTGTAAAAACAGCACCACCACCAATACCACCAGCAACACCGCTTCGAGCAGGGTTTTTACTACCGCTTCGATAGAGCCGCGCACAAATACTGTTGGGTCGTACACGATGTCGTAAGTCAGGCCATCAGGAAAACCTTTAGCCAGCTCAGCCATTTTGGCACGTACATCGTCAGAAATTTGGATAGCATTAGAGCCGGACGCCTGAAAAATAGGAATAGCGACCGCTTCTTTATTATCCAGCAAGGAGCGTAGCGCATAGGTAGAAGCACCCAGTTCAACCCGGGCCACATCTTTTAACCGGCTGATTTCGCCGTTAGCCCCCACTTTGATAATAATATCTTCAAACTCTTCCACCGCTGCCAGGCGGCCTTTTACGTTAATAAGCAGCTGAAAATCAGCCTCACCACTTGGCTGTGCACCCAGGCTACCGGCCGCCGCCTGCTGGTTTTGCTCACGAATGGCCGCAGTAATTTGTGCCGGCGACAAGCCCAATGCTGACACTTTGTTCGGGTCCAGCCAGATGCGCATGCTGTAATCGCCGGCACCAAACAGCTGCACTGAGCCTACGCCTTCAATACGCGCCAGTTCGTCTTTCACATTCAGCGCAGCATAGTTAGACAAATACAGCATGTCATAGCGCTCGTCCGGCGAGGTTAAGTGCACCACCATGGTTAAATCCGGTGACGATTTCTCGGTCACCACACCTAAGCGCTGTACTTCCTGCGGCAGCCGCGGTTTGGCGCGCTCAACCCGGCTTTGTACCTGAGTTTGCGCTAAGTCGACGTCAGTACCGATAGCAAAAGTTACCGTTAAGGTCATACGGCCATCAGAGGTGGCCTGCGAAGACATATACAACATGTCTTCGACGCCGTTAATTTCCTGCTCCAGCGGCGACGCCACCGTTTCGGCGATCACCTTAGGGTTAGCACCAGGATAGTTAGCGGTTACTACCACTGTCGGTGGCACCACCTCTGGGTATTCCGTGATCGGCAACTGCCACACCGCTATAGCACCGGTGATAAAAAACAGCAGCGAAATCACTGCAGCAAAGATTGGCCGCTTAATAAAAAATTGCGAAAACATCTGTTACTCCTTAACCGCGGCCGGCCGCGTTGCCGGCGCTTGTCTGCTGGCTACTGTCAGCTTCAGCTGTCAGCGCGCTGCTGCTGTTATCCAGCAATTGTTGCGCATTGCGCAGCTGCACCAGCTGTTCATTGCTGGCCATCTCTACCAGTTTGGGTTCAATCTGCATATTGGGACGCACCCGCTGCAGGCCATTCACCACTATTTTGTCGCTGGCGTTCAGGCCGTCGGTCACAATACGTAAGCCGTTGACCTTTTCACCCAGGGTTATAGCGCGATATTCCAGCTGGTTACTGGCATTTACCAGCAGCACAAACTTGTTGTTTAAGTCGGTGCCGATGGCTTTTTCGTCAATTAAAATCCCCTGATACGAGTCGCTGCCAACTAACCTGATGCGGGCAAATAAGCCCGGTAACAGGCTATTGTCATCGTTGGAAAAACTGGCGCGAATACGGATAGTGCCGGTTTGCGCATCAATGCGGTTATCAACAAAGTCGACACTGCCAACATAGGGGTAACCACTGTCGTCAGCCAATGCCATATAGACCGGGTTGGCGGCTGCGTCGCGGGTGTCGGCACGCTTACCAGCCTCGCTCAGGCGGGCGTATTTCAGGTAGCTTTGCTCGTCAACATCGAAGTAGGCGTACATTTTGTCGGTCGATACCAGGCTGGTTAGCTGGCTCTGGCCGGCAGTAACAAAATTACCGGCGGTAACCTGGGCATACGACACCCGGCCGCTTATCGGCGCACTGATGCGGGTATAGCTTAAATCCAGTTCGGCGCGCTGCAGTGCGGCCTGCACCGCCGCAACGGTAGCGGCGGTTTGCTGTTTGCGGGCTAAGCGGCTGTCCAGCAGTTCAGCTGAAATTGCGCGGGCACTGCTGAGTTTTTCTGCCCGGTTGTATTCGTTGTCGGCTTGCACAGCTGCACTTTGCGCACTTTGCAATTCGGCTTTTAACCTGGCAACGTCAGCAGCAAAAGGCCTGGGATCTATTTGTACCAATAAGTCGCCTTTTTTCACCAAGGCCCCTTCGCTAAAGTGCACCTGCTCAACATAGCCAGACACCCGCGGCACCAGATTAACGGTTTGCGGCGCTTGCAAGCGGCCGGTAAATTCATCCCATTCTGTCACCCGTTCATGAACAACCTGCGCCACACTTACTGCAGGTGCAGCGGGCGTTTGCGCTTGATCTGACGCTTGCGGGTTGCCGCAAGCCGTCAGCACCAGGGCTGCGATGCTGGCCAACATAAAAGTTTTTACCGTGTTAGTTCTGTTCATGACGTTCTGCTCCACATTTTTGTACCTGGCAGCTCAAGCGCTGCAATAATCTCTTGCCAATTCTGTACCGCTCGGTAAATATATAGATCAGCAGAAAACTGTCAACCGATTTATGTACCGGTCGGTAAATTAATTAAATTCTAACTAAGATGACTTTGTTCTAAGACCTATACCGTAATTTTGCCGTGTTATAGCTGCCTTAGCGTCACAGTGGCTGCGGTCGGGCAATGGCGGCATTGTACGGCGCTACGCGAGCGGGCTTAATGCCGGATCCCGCTGCATTCTTGCCTGAAACTCCGTTACTGTGGCCAGGCGGTAATTTACTGAACCAGAGCAATCGGTTAGCCGGATTAGCCAGCGTCAGCGGTCAGATTTATGTACTTGACGGTAAATAACCCTTACTAGACAAGGGGTCTTTTGCTGTTTACTATATCAGCAAGTTTTAATGCAGGAGTTGAACCATGCCAGTAGTAAGTTGCGCGCCAACTGTCGGCAGGCCACGTGCCTTTGATATGGATACCGCTCTGGGTAAAGCGCTGGAGGTATTCTGGCGTAAGGGTTATGACGGCACCTCTTTGTCTGATCTAACCGATGCCATGGGCATTAATAAACCCAGTTTATATGCCGCCTTTGGTAACAAAGAGCAGTTATTTTTAAAAGCCATAGAGTTATATGAAAGCCGGCCCTGCTCGTTCTTTTTGCCCGCGCTGGAAAAGCCCACGGCCTATGAAGTGGCCGAACACATGCTATTTGGCGCCGCAATGAACATGGCCGACAGCAACCATCCGCAGGGTTGTGTTGTGATCCAGGGCGCGCTGTCCTGCAGTGAAGCCGCCGCCACCGTAAAAGAAGCGCTGATAAACCGCCGCTTAGAAGGTGAGCAAAAGATGCGCAATCGCTTTGAACGGGCGAAAGCCGAAGGCGATCTGCCTGCCACTGCCGATGCCGAAACCTTAGCACGCTATTTAGGTACGGTGCTGCAGGGTATGGCCATTCAGGCCAATAATGGTGCCAGTTGCGAACAGCTGCGCCAGGTCGCCGAAATGACATTACAGGCCTTCCCGCGCGCCTGAACGCGGGAGGCACTGCCTTAAACTACACAGTTATTGCCTGATCCTGCAAAAGCCGGCGTTACAACTAGTCAGGCTTCGGCAGCGCGACCTATACTACGGGTCTACTGCAAAGAGGCCAGCATGACACACAGCACGGTTCAGCATCAGGAGCGGCACGCCGCTCCTCAACAAGACTCACGCGAAGCACTACGCCAACAGATGCTGCAACCGCTGCTTGCTACCTTAACCAGCACTGGCGTTCACGAAAGTTGCGTACCTGGCTTGCGGCTGTTTCGCAGTGACGCCCCCACCTCGGCCACCCCAACCATTTATGAACCGACGCTGTGCCTGCTGTTGCAAGGCAGTAAACAACTGCTGCTGGGTGAAGAATTATTGCACTACAGCACGCTACAGTTTCTGTTAGTGCCGGTGATGTTGCCCGTTAGCGGTAAAATAGTGCATGCCAGCAGTAACGAGCCCTATATTGGCCTGAGCCTGAATTTGGATCTGCGCGAACTGACCGAATTAGTAATTGATTTAGGTGATAAAATACCGCGCCAACCGGTACCCGCGCGCGGCATCAGCATTGCCGATGCAGATCTGGTGTTACTGTCGGTATTTCAACGAATTTTGCAGCTGTTACAACAACCGCAGGATATAGACGTGATGTTTCCGCTGCTTAAACGTGAACTGTTATACCGGCTGTTGCTAAGCCGGGTCGGTGGCCATTTACGTGAGTTTACCCTGCTCGACAGCCAGGCCAGCCGTATTGGCAAGGTTATAGACACCTTGCGCCAGCGTTATAATCAGCCGCTGCGGATTAAAGATCTGGCCGACGTAGCACATATGAGCGAATCGTCGCTGTTTCAGAGTTTTAAAGCGGTGACCTCAATGTCGCCATTGCAGTTTCAGAAACAGCTGCGGCTAAACGAAGCCCGCCGCATTATGTTGTACGAGGGTGTTGAAGCCGCTACCGCCAGCTACAAAGTGGGTTACGAAAGCCCGTCACAATTCAGCCGCGAATACAGCAGGCTGTTTGGCGCGCCACCAAAAGCCGATGTCGCACGGTTTCGTCAGACACTGTAAAAAATATCGCCGCTGCATTGTATCAGCCGGCGCGGCTCCGGTATGATCGCCATCTTCTGACACTGTCCGTCCGGGCGCGCTATGCAAAATATTCTGCTGTATCTGGTTACTGTTTTAATCTGGGGTTCTACCTGGTTCGCCATTGAGTTTCAGCTGGGCGAAGTAGCCGTAGAAGTATCGCTGGCGTACCGCTTTGCCCTGTCGGCCCTGCTAATGTGGCTGTATTGCCTGTGGCGCCGGTTACCAATGCGCTTTAGCGTTAAAGATCATGGCTTTATTGCTTTGCTGGCGCTGTTTAATTTTGCCCTGAATTACATTTTAATTTATCAGGCGCAGCAATATTTAACCTCCGCCATGACGGCCATTGCCTTTACCACTATGTTGCTGATGAACATTGTTAATACCCGGCTGTTTTTTGGTAAGCCGGTGGCTAAACGCATTTATTTTGGTGCTCTAATGGGCATTGCCGGCATCGTTGTACTGTTTTATCCCGATATCGACGGCCTTAATTTTACCAACGCCAGTTTAATTGGCCTGGTACTGGTGCTAAGCAGCGCACTGAGTGCCTCGCTGGGTAATATGGCCAGCGTGCGTAACTCCCGTGCTGGTTTGCCAATCACGCAGGTTAATGCCTGGGGCATGCTATACGCCGCCATTGGCCTGACACTGTTAGTGGCGATCAGTGGTAAAACGTTTACCTTTAGCAGCTCACCGGCTTTTATCATTTCGCTGCTTTACTTAGCGGTATTTGGCTCGGTTATCGCTTTTGCTACCTACTTTGCCCTGCTAAAAGGCATGGGGCCGGAAAAAGCCAGCTACACCATAGTGTTGTTTCCACTGGTGGCGGTAGTGCTAAGCACCTTGTTTGAAGATTTTGTCTGGACCGGCTACACCTTTGCCGGCTTCGCGCTGGTATTGGCCGGCAATGCACTGGTGTTAACGCCTTTTTCGAAAATTAAAGCCCTGCTGTTTAAAAACAAAGAGCAAGCTCAGCTGCTGGCACCATAACATCGTGCCAGCCGAACATCGCTGGCAGGCCTGAGCTAATGGCTTAGCTTTAGCCCCACTACCCCGGCAATAATCAAGGCAAAGCAGCCAAGCTGCTTTAGCGTGATAAGCTGGTTAAAAAAGTAATGATTAATCAGCGTAATAGACAGCACACCTACTGCCAGCCATACCAGATAGGCGGTAGGCGCCGGTATAGCTTTAAGTGATAAACCAAATAATATCAGGCTGGCTGTCATACAGGCCACCGCGAACAATACGTAGGGAATTTTGCTAAAAGCAGCCGACTTTTCGATGCCAATTAACCAGCCCGCTTCTAACACGCCGGCAATAAACAATAAAAACCAGGACATAACACACTCCATTTCAGTTAAGGGGCCGTCCCCGGATGAAATGGAGCGGTGAGGTCGTCCTCACTTCCGAAAGGGTTAAAACGTGCGCATTATGGCAAAGCCAGCACTTAACAACAAGCGCTACGCCAGCATCATAGTACCTGCCGGTTTACCCCCTTAGCCATAAGGCGGTGGCTAATAAAGGATTAACAGCAAGTCAGGCTGCAATTGGCTGCGTTAGGGCGCTTGCAATACTGGCTGAGTTTGCTGCTCCATCTGTGCCAGCATAAAATTAACCCGCTGCAAAAAGGCCCGGCGGCTTTGCGGTGGTATGGGTTCTGCCAGCGGGATCGCCGCCGTCATCGGGTTTACCGGCCGGTTATTGATATGCAGTTCATAGTGCAGATGAGCGCCGGTTACCCGGCCACTGGCGCCGGATAACGCAATGCGCTGGCCTTTGCTAACGCGCTGCCCTGGCCGCACCAGCGCTTTGTTTAAGTGTAAGTAGCGGCTTTTATACTGGCCCTGATGCTGAATTTCGATATAGCGGCCGGCAAAGGGATGTTTTTCTACCCGCAGCACGGTGCCCTCTGCCGCAGCCAGCACCGGTGTGCCAATTGGCGTGGCAAAATCGGTACCGTTGTGTGGCCGTACTTTGCCGGTTACCGGGTGCAAACGGCGCGGGTTAAACGCATCGGTAATACGATATTGTTGTGCCAGCGGTATACGCATAAAACTGCGCTCCAGGCTGTCACCGTTGGCAGCATAATACTGGCCGTTATCATGTAAAAACGCACTGTGCTGCTGGCGGCGGTTAAATAAACGCACACCGTCAATCCGGCTTTGACCGGTAGCCTCAGCGCCAACAAAGTTGTCACTGCGAACCACTTCAAAACGGTCTCCTGCGCGGATGTCGCGGGAAAAATTAATGCGCTGGCGGAACAGCTGCTGCACCGTCAGAATATCCGCCTCGGTCAGCCCGGCCTGGCGGGCCGATTGATAAAAACTGCCGTTAATGCTGCCGTCCAGCGTCGAACTTTGCCACTCACCTTCGTCTAATAATTCCTGATAGCTGAACTCGCCATTTTCATCGCGCTGATAAATCACCCGGTTACCAGCATGAATATACAACTGCATTTGCTGTAATTGCTGCTCAGTGTCGAGCACAAAGGTCAGCTGGTAGCCCGGGCGCAAAATATCCAGCGCCAGCAAGGATTGATCCGCGGCCATGATCTGGCGCATTTGCTGCTGGCTAAAGCCATGGCGGGCGAAAATGCTGCTTAAACTGTCGCCTGGTGCCACCGTGTAACTGGCGGGTTCTGCCCGGCTGACGGTGTCGTCCTCTGCGGGCAGCAACGGCGATGGTATGGCCAGCCGGGGTAGCGGTAACGCCGTGGCGTTTCGCCAAAATACGGTATGTTGCAAAAGCTGACTGTCGCGCAACTGCACAGAGTGTGACGGCTTAGGCGTGCCTGGCCACAGTGCCAGCATGCCCGCCAGCAACGCTGTTAGCAGCATCATTTGCCGGTGTTTAAGCGGAAGGGCTGCAAAGCCTTGTCGAATAACCTGGTGCATTTCACGGCACTCCATAACTAAATTGTTGTAATTGCGGCTGTTGCAACCGGGCTTGTTGGCCCGGCTCAGCGCTATTCAAGCGGCAGGTATAACGCAGGGTTTTGCTGCTCACCGTTAAGTAAGATCTCAAAATGCAGGTGTGGCCCGGTAACCCGGCCGGTGTCGCCGACAGTGCCTATTGGCTCTCCGCCGCGCACTAGCTGGCCAGGTTTAACATGAAACGCATCAAGATGGGCATACAAGGTTTGATAGCCAGCACCGTGCTCAATTAATACCACTTTGCCGTAGCGACTGTTCAGGCTGCTATCGTCCGCAATTAATACCCGGCCCTGACCGCCAGCCACAACCACCACGCCTTTTGCGGCAGCAAAATCGACGCCCTGATGCGGCCGCTGTTGCCGGATCGGGTGACGTTCGGCAAAAAATGAGCTGACGCCGGCGTTAACAACCGGTAACCGCCACTGCGCTACGGCTACAGGCCCGCTAAGCGCCCCCCAACTGAACTGCGACAGCAGCATTAAGCCTGCGAACAGCAAGCCAAGACCGGATTTAGCCGTAGCAGACAAAGCAGGAGCCTGTTGAAACAGCGCCGCTAAACGCTGCGGGTATAAGGCTTTATCGGTGTTTGCCTGAATAAAACCGGCAGCCATGGCCGGCGTGCGGGCACTTTGGCTCAGCTTTAAACTATGCAGTAACGTCTGGCCATATAGCACTGCCTGCCCGGGTTGCTGTTGTAGTACAGCCCGGTCAACCGCCAGTTCTGTGCTGTGGCTAAACGCCCGCTCCAGATAACGTAGTGATGGCATAAACCAGCAGCAGGCTACCACGATCCGCAGCAACAACAATTGCTGCGGATCACGCCGCTTTAAATGCACCAGCTCATGACTAACTAATAATCCGCGCTGCTCTGGCGGTAATTGCCAGATATAAGCCGGTACCACCAGCACCATACGCCGGCCACCGGCAATAAAGGGAGATACCGTCAGTGGCGTTTGCCGTATTGTAAAACCTGCCGGCAGCCCTGCTCGCTGATTTTTGTGCAACAAGGCGGACAGTGGTAGCGGCTGCGCCAGCTGGATCAACCGTTGTAAACGATGCCATTGCTGCGCAACTTTTAGTAACTGCCAAAAGCTCACCAGTAGCAAGATTGTCAGCGTCAGCGGCCAGAGCAGCTGCCAGCTCAATAGCGCCGGTGTCACAGCAGGATGTTGCGGTTGCGCGGTCAGTGTGTGTACCGACAACACTGCATCCTGCAACAGCACGGACGGTAGCGGCCAGGCGGTGGCAAATTCCGGCGTTGGCAGCAACGGCAGAAAACCCAGCACTAATATCAGCCAATACAACATGGGCCAAAGCGTTAACGCCGGGATCTTGCGCTGCAACTGTTGCAGCAACCACCAAAGCAGCGCACTCCAGACACTGCATTGCAACAGTGTCAGCACTATTGTCTGCGCCATGTCAAACATCCCTGTCCGGCTGCGCCGCAGCAAGCTGCTGCAATAGCTGTTCTAAATCAGCAATTTCATCCTGTTTAAGTAGCTTACTGTTAGCGAACATCGCCACCGGCAAGGGGCCGTTAATTTCAAATACCCGGCGGGCGAAATCCTGGGCGTAGGCCGCCAGTGTCGGCATTTTTTCCAATACCGCGCGGTAACAATTCTGATTGCCCAGGCTATCGCAGGCGACTATGCCTTTAGCGCTCATGCGCTCCAGTGTTTTACGGGTAGACGAGTAGCCCCAGCCTAACAACGGCGCCAGTTCATCGTGCAGCTCGCGCGATGTCAGCGGTTGTTTTTCCCAAAGTAATTTAAGAATTTCCAGTTCAGGCGCAGTAAGCTGATGCATTAATCGGTAACCAGCGGTCAATATTTAACGCCGATAGTGCGACAAGTGTCGCGCAGCGTCAAGCATTAACTGCGACAATTGTCGCACCAATTAATACAAGGCGCTGCGGCGACGTTAGGCTGGCCGGCATGGACATTTTAATGCACTGAACTGCAGCAGTTTATCCGGTCAGGCCGTTATAGCGCGACGTTATCGTCGCGCCTACTGAAAATGCGCAGACAGCGCTTGTAAAAAGGCGTATTCATTTAATCCGGCGCGATGCAGTGGTTTAGACTGGGCGCTCCACATCGCCACCACCAACTGCTTGTCCGGGTCGACAAACAGATATTGGCCAAAAATGCCTTCGGCGGCGTAGCTGTTGCCGTGCATCGGCCACAGCATATAGCCGTAGTCGACAGTTTTACCGCCGATCAGCTGACGGCTACTGGCGGCCTGCATCCAGCCCGGTGGCAGAACCCGCTGCGTTTTACCGCCGGTGCGGATCACGCCGTCATTGAGCCAGAATAAGCCCAGCCGGGCGTAATCGCGCAAAGTTGCCGACAAACCGCTACCACCAATCTCCAGGCCATCCGGTGATTGCAGCCACCAGCTGGCATCGGCTTGCATGCCAAGCTTCGACCAGATTTTTTCCGACAAATACTGCGCCACAGGCTTACCGGTAGCGGCACGCACCAAGGCGCCTGCCAGCTGAGTTTCGCCGGTACTGTAGTTCCATAGAGTGCCAGGCTTTGCGGCGCGTGGTAACGACGCCATTAAGTCTAAGATGGCACCGGGTTGCTGGCTTAACTGGGCTTCCAGCATGCGGCGCCGGTCGGAGGCCGGATCGGTATAGGTTTCATTCCAGGCAACGCCGGAGCTCATTTGCAGCAGGTGTTTAACCGTTACACCCTCGTAAGCGGTGCCGTTAAAGCGCGGCAGATAGTTAACAATAGGGTCATCAATACTGTTGATTAAGCCATCCTGTATCGCAGCACCAATTAGGGTTGCCGTAATAGATTTCACCACTGACATCGACATCCAGCGTGTGTCCGGGCCATTGCCAAGCAGGTACTGTTCAAACACTATTGCGCCGTTTTTTATAATCAGCAGGCCGCTGACGCGGTTCATCGACAGCACGTCGTATAAATCATAGGTTTGGCCATCGACGCTATACGCAAAATCTTTTAAAGGTTGCGGGCTAAGCGGCAACTGACTGATAACTGGGCCACGCGCTACGGTGCGGCTGGGGAATAAGCGGTCGATATTACGAAAGGTATTTACCTGGATATCCGGGTACAGTTTGCCGTCATAAACCTGCCGCACTGTGCCAATATCCTCGCTGGCATGCCGGTAAGCTGCCGGCGCTACGCTATCTGCTGTGCCGCTGGCACTAGCACTTAAGCTTATTAGCAGCACGACTGCCGCGATGACCTGTTTATAGTTGTTCATATTTGCCGGCTCCTTGTTTAAGTCATGTCTGACGTCACCGCGCACTGATGCCTTGCTCCTGGCCTTAACGCTTGCGTTTGTCGCTAGCGTAAACATAGCCCGGCAACTGTCTGGTTAAAACGCTTCCCGTAAGCGTAAAAAGCGGGCAAATCGCGGTAATCCATGTGCAGTTAAACCGTTATAGCGGTAAGTTACCACGGCACCAAGCGGCGGCGGGGTTTGGCGCAAGGCATCGGTTAAACCGCTGCCAATGGCAAAGGTTTTACCGTCCTGCGTTTTGACCAGCAGTGCCCCCACCATGCCCTGATATTTGCCTTTGCCCGGCCGGTAGCCGATAACCTCGGCCTCGCTGTCCTGATACGTTTTTAGCTTGAGCAAATCGGCGCTTCTGCCGGTTGTATATAACGCATCCTGATGATGCAGCATTAAGCCTTCAGCGCCGGCTTGCTCTAATTCACTAAGTTTGGCCAGCAGCGCTGCGTTATCCGAAAGACGAAACTGCGGCACCAGCATTAAATAGCGGCTGTCTTGCCGGGCAATAAGGTGCTGCAACGCGCTAATGCGTTCAGTAAAACTGCCCGTTGCATCCGGCAATTCAAACAGATAATAACGAATTTGCTGCCATTCACTGTCCACCGGCTGCTGCTTACTAACAACACTTAGCGTAGCAGCAAACTGGTTGCGGCCCAACCACAGCTCGCCATCTAACGGGCGCGGAGGAAAGCCGGCAACAAACCAGGCCGGCGCCGCAATAACCTTGCCGCCGCGTGAAATCAGCTGCTTACCATCCCAGTAAGCCCGTACACCATCGAGCTTTTCGCTGATCCAATACTGCTTAACATCAATAGTGTCGTTATACACTTGCGCCAGTAACAGCTCGGGTTTGCCGGCAGCCGCAAGCTGGCAGCAAACCACCAGCAGCAATACAGTTAACATTTTTATCATTATTCAGCATCTTTTTTATTTAAAATAAAAAGTGTAGTAACAAAGCCGGTTTCGGCAAGTTTGCGGTTTAACGGTTACAAACGGCTCAGCAGGCTGTCTGCCATCGCCACGACCGGTTCACTGGCAAAATCCCGATTAGACAGCACCACCAGAACATAACCCTTATCCAAATAAATCCGCATGGCTGAACTGACACCGATAAAGTCACCACTGTGGCCGACGATGCGGCCATTTTGATTTGCCCGCACAGAAAACCCATAACCGTAGTTGGCCGAGTTCAATTCCGGTTTGGCACTATAGGCGGCCTCAGTTAAGTCTTTGGGAATTAACTGGTATTGGGTAAGCGCTGTGGCAAACTGATATAAATCGTTAATCGTGGAGTAACCGCCACCGGCCGGACCGCCTTTAATACCGGCAATAAACCAGTTGGTTTGCATGCTTTGCAGTTGCTGCGAATAAAAGTAGCCCATCGCCAAATTGGGCGTAACGCCATCAATATCAAAGTTGCCGCTGTTCGTCATGCCGGCTTTAGCGTAAATGTGTTGTTGTACATAGTCGTCATAACTCTTACCCGATACAGCCTCTATTACCATACCCAGTAGCAACATGCCTTCATTGCTATAGCTAAACCGGCTGCCTGGTGGCGAGCTGAGCGGTAAATGCTTCAGCAAAGGACGGTGATCATTTACGTTTCTTAATTTGTTCTGCGACATATCCGGGTAATTTGGCCAACCCAGTCCGGCAGTATGTGTCAGTAGTTGCGCTATGGTGATGTTGTCAAAGTCGCCGGCGGCGAACAGTTCGCGGTCAAGGTACTTGGTTAATTTGTCATCCAGTGCCAGTTTTTTCTCTGCTACCAACTGTAATACGCTGACTGCAGTAAACATTTTATTCATGGAAGCTAAATTGAATTTGGTGTCAGTATAGTTTTTCACCTGATAGCGCAAGTCGGCCATGCCCTTTGCCGTTTGCAACAATACGCCCTGTTGATCTGCCAACAACACAGTACCGGAAAACAGCCCGCGCCCGGCCAACCGGTCAATATAGCCGGCGAACTCACTGACCACTTGCTGCTGACTTAGTTTAGCTAAGGCTTTATCTGTAACAACAGTGCGGTAATTAAGGCTAATGGTACTAACTTTGAACGGTGCTTCGGCGCTAAACCCCAGCCTTAGCGTGTATTCAAGTTCAGTATTGTTCGAGCGTAGTTTGGCTTCATAGTAGCCTTGCTGTGGCGTCAATGGCTGAAATGACAGCAAAGTAAAGGTGCCATGAAATCGTTTTTCCGCACTGAGATAACCGATATAACGCTCGCGCCCCTCGCCGCCAAAGCTGTGCAATACGTCGCTATGCAATTGGCTGTCAACAAAATGGCTTACCGCTTGCGGCTCATTACTTAACAGCATAGTGATTGCAGCGTCCATGCCGGCTTGATACTGCGCCGCTTTGCTCTGGGCGCTATCATCCGTGCCGTCAACAGTAGTGGCGTAGGTAGCCTCAGCGGCAAAGCCCAGTGCTAAGACCACAAAAAGTTTAAAAATATCAAACAGGTGTATAAATTTTAACAGTGAACGTATCATAATAAACAGGCACCCCGGCTAAGTTGATTGGCAATGGCTTCAGACGACAATTTAGGTGGCGATATCAACAGCGGCAGCGGTTACAGCCGGCGCAGTGAAATAACCGCCGCCAGTGTTTTGCAAGTAGCTTGCTTTGACGATAAACAAAGCCTGCTTTTTTTGTTCGGAAAGTGTTAAGGTCAATAATAATCAGGGATATCAATATATTGGAATTTAGCGCTTTATCACCGGTAACGGCCGGTTCCGCCAAAAACAGTTGGTCAAACGGCTTTTCGTTAAATGAATTTGAGGTTTATCCTGCCAGTGGCGAGGTGAAAACGGCACAGGCTGTACAAAGCCTTGAACCCAAAGTGATGCAGGTGTTACTGCACTTAGTAAACAGTGCCGGCGAGGTGCTAAGTGCTGAGCAATTATTCAGTCTGGTGTGGCCAAGGTCGGTTTACAGCCCGGTATCAGTGCGCCGTGCAGTAAACCAGCTACGCAAGGTATTTGCGGACGACAGCAAGACAATATTTAAAACCTATCCCAAACGCGGCTATGCCTTACATGCCAGGCTAAGCCCGTTAGCGCCGGGGCCTGCTGCTGAAACAGCTGACAATACTCACGTCTTACAATCCACAGCGGCAGCCACTGCTACCGGTCGGTCTACTTTTTACAGCGAGGCCACTTTACATAGCACGCTGTCGTCCAGGCCGCGCATGCGTTTTCCCGGTACGCGTATCGGCTATCTGTTAATACTGCTGCTGGCATTTTGCGCCGCCTTGTTGCTGTTGAATTCGACGCCAGCGCCGACCTGGCAGGTAACATCACTGCAACCGCTTACTGCAACTGCCGAACAAGAGACTTTCAGCCGTTTTACGCCGGACAATAGCGCTGTTGTGTACCTGTCGCACCCCGATAAAACATCGGGCGCCAGTGAATTGTGGCTGACATCAACCGACCGGCTGCAGCAACGGCTACTGTATAAAACTGACTTCCGGATAGATTTTTTCAGCTGGCTGCCGTCAGCACCAGCAGACTCACAGCAACGCTTGTTACTGGCAGCACGCACTGACGATAATTTGCAGTTTTTTAGTTTAACCCTGTCGGCAGATTACCAGCTGCTGGCTTATCAGGACCATCTGGGCATACCTAATGGCAGGATAAACAGTCCGTTTTACAGCGATGGCATTTGGGTATTTTATTTAGCCAACGAACACAATACGCAAAAACTTTACCGGGCTAACCTGAACAGTGGCCAGATAGATCTGCTGTTATCGGCAAGCCAGCAGTTCTCACCCTACCGTATCGCACCATCACCAGCGCCATCGGCCATTACGCTGTTGGGCTTTGATGACCAGCAACGCTCACAGCTAAAACAGCTCATTGTCAGCAGCGGTGAAATCAGCGACATCGCCACGCTGGATGCGAACTGGTACTTTATCGATTACCAACCGTCTTTTGCCGGCTATTTACTCAGTGATGGCAAGTCGCTGTTTACCCTTGATGCACAGCAAAAACTGCACAAGCTGCCTTTTGAGAACTACGCCTTTTTGCACTATCCCACTTTGGCAGCAAACGGTAAGGCACTCAGTTATACCCATGCCACCGCCAGCGGAAACATCTACCTTCAGCCATTGAACACTCAGGCACCCATTGCGCTTACCAGCGGTACAGCACACAGTTGGCGGGGAAGTTTTTCACACGACAACAGGCAACTGGCTTATGTCTCGAACAAATATGGTCATAGTCAAATCTTCGTACTTAATATCGCCACCGGTAAAGAGCAGCTGGTGTATGACAATGCGCAGCAACATCTGGCGTTGTCACAACCGCTGTGGTCAGCCGACAATACCAAACTCGCCTTTGCCAGAAACCAGCGCTTGGTTATCGTAGATCTGAGCACAGCGCAGACAGAACATTTTGATCAGATTATCGGCCTGCCGACACAGTGGCTGGATAACAATGATGAACTGCTGATCAGACAAAGCGCGAAGCCCATTAATCGCTGGTACCGTTTTTCATTAGACCGGCCAGAGCAGCAAGCAGTCATTGCCAGTGAGCTGGCGCAAGTGATCCACAACGATACCCGTTATGTGATAACGGAAACTCAGCTGCAAACTGCCAGCGGCACCGTGTTGTTTGCCACTGCTGACACACAGTATATAGCCCGGCATTTCGCCAAAACTAACGGCCTGTATTTAATGTTAGCCTCGCCCGCAACAGCTGAAGCTGAAGTGTGGTTATATACCTATACGACTGGGCAGGCAGAGAAAATAACCACTATGACTCTGCCTTCCACCGAAATATCCGATATCAACCAGCAACAGCTGCTTTACAGCACTTTTGCTACCGAGAAAGACATTCATACCTTAACGTTAAAAAGGTTGATGACCCAGTAGACACCGGGCAACACAGGTTGCTCCGGATAAGGTGTGAGCCGGCGCGGGCCGCGTTTACGCGGGCTGGGTAAAAACAAGCGTTTTTACCGTCATTCGCTCCCTAACTGCCTGTTAGTGCTTATTCAGCTTTGCCATTCGCCACCAGGTTAAACAGCTATTATGCTTAGTGATACTGAACCGGCACTAAATATAGAACGAAATGCTATTGAATAAATTTGTTCTCTTTGCAGTAACGGAATAAACACTTAGCATAGACTTGTTGTGCAGTCTTCTCGGCCTGATAGCGCGAAAACAACGGAGTGGTTCATGCGCCTTTTCACCCTATTATTGTTATGCGTTTCATTCACGGCTTTTGCCGATGCCAGGCTGCAAGCGCGACAGGCACTGGAAACCGAGTTTGAAACAGCCCTGCCAGAGCGGCAAATTGCCATATTGCGACAATTAGTAGATGACAATATAAAGCAAGATCCGTCTTACGCCTTAAAGCAGGCCATGCTGCTGATTGCCCGGCTGGACGAAACCGCCCCTGATAGCGTCAGCTATCTTGACGCACTGCGAATTGTAGCCACCCTGCAGGTAGGCCAGGGCCAGTTAGCTGCTGCACAGCAAAATGCGCAAAAGCTTGCTGCCGGCGCTGAAAAACTGGCCGAGCATAACCAGCACATTCAGGCACTGAAGATTCTGGGGGTCATAACCCGCATCCACTCAGATTACGAAGGCGCTTTGCAGTATTTTCACCGCGCCACGGCATTGGCACAGCAACACCATATGCCCGATGCCGCCATGCAAATCGATTACGAGATTGCCATTATCTATTACTACATGGGCAAATACGCCGAAGCGATTGAATTGCTTAAACGCATTCAGCCCAAAGCTGAGCAAGCCAATAATCAATTGCTGACCGGCAAGGTGCTGAATATTCTCGGCATTGTGTACGCCAATCAATCCCGCTTTGAAGAATCACTTGAGGTGATGCTGACTGCGCTTGAGATACAAAAAGCCCGCGGTAATAAAGGCGCACAGCAGGCGCTGCTGAACAATATCGGCGTGACCTACAACCGCATCGGTAAAATCAAACAAGCGCTGGATATTTACCTTGAGTCGCTCGATTTAGCTGTCGAATTAAACGATGTACACAGTGAAGCACTGGCACTATTAAATATTGCCGCCATACAACAGGATCTGGCTGAAAACGATGCTGCCCTGACCAACCTGTCGCGCGGTTTGGCGATTGCTAAGCGGCTAAATGACAAAAACTTAATTGCCCAGGGCCTGAACAGCTCTGCCGAGTATTATCTGGCCAAAGCTGATTTTGCCAGGGTGATTGAACTGTCAACTGAGGCACTGGCGCTGGCCGATAGCAGTGGTGATAAAACCACTGCAGTAAAGCCGCGGCAAAACCTGGCAAAAGCTTATTTCGGCCAGGGCAACTTAAGCACGGCTCTTGATTACATCGGGCAGGCGATAAACATTGCCTCAGCGCTGGAGAATAAATCTACCCTGGCCAATCTGTATAAGCTGCAAGCCGATATTTACCAACAGTCCGGTGATTATGCGATGGCATTAAGTGCCCACCGCCGCTACAGCGAATTGCATAATGCCGTGTTTAATGAAGAAAGTGACAAAAAGCTTGCGGCCTTAAGTGCCAAAAACGAATCACTGCAAAAAGATCGCAAAATTGAAGCCTTAGCCAGCGAGCAACAAGTACAGGCCATCCGGCATGAACAAGAACTGGCACTGCGTGATCAGGTGGCCAATCAGGCTGACTTTCAGCGCAATGTCGGCGCGGCGTTACTCGCCCTGCTGTTGTGTGTGCTGTTTATGTTTTACCGCCGCCGTTTGCAAACCCGGCTGAATAAAAAACTGAGCCAGCAGGTAAAAGACCGTACCCGCGAGCTGGCGGCAAAAAACCTGGAACTAGAGCGCGCTTATGCGGTGTTGGAAACGCAAAGCCTGACCGACCAGTTAACCCAGCTGCACAACCGGCGTTTTTTAATGCAAAAGTTGCCGGAAGATCTGGCGACAACTCCTGCGAATCTGAAAGAACAGGACTTTGTGTTTTTACTGCTGGATCTGGATAACTTTAAACAGGTCAACGACAACTATGGCCATACCGCAGGCGATTTAGTGCTGATCCAGTTTAGCGAACTGATGAAACACGTGTTTCGCGCCAGCGACTACACCATCCGCTGGGGCGGTGAAGAGTTTCTGGTGGTAATGCGTCATATGAACCGTGACAATGCCGCCGTGTACGCTGAACGGCTGCGCCGCACCGTTGAGCAACATAACTTTGTCGTCAACGACGATACCAGCATCAATATGACTTGCTCTATCGGCTTTGCCTGCTTTCCCGACAGCCGCGGTGAAAGCCCGGTACTTAGCTGGCACCAGATTATTGATGTCGCCGATATCTGCCTGTACGCCGCGAAAAAATCGCAAAAAAATGCCTGGGTGGGCGTCGACAGCCTGGCGGCACACACAGGATTTAAGGACTTAATTGACGATATGTCACTGTCCGTTGCAGCCAACCAGGTGAAGATAGTGTCATCAATAGCGGCTGATAACATTATCTGGCATTAATCTGCCTGCAAACGCTGGGACTAGTCCAAACAGCCGTATTATCCTGGCAGCACTCGCTGGTACTTAAAAATAACTTCTTTTAATTCTGGTTCACGCCCCAACACCACAAACATGTGGATCTCATTGTCGGAAATTTTACGGATGGTAAAGCCGTCAAAGTAGGCCGCATTGGCGTCGATTTTTACCAGGGCAAAGTCGACCGTTTGCTGTTTTTCTTCCCAGCCTTTTAAATCGTGGTGAAAGTGCTTGAGTTGCAGCACTAAACTGTCTGCTACTTCGCGGATGATCTCAATTTCATAAAATTTAACCTTATCCTTCACGATAAGCTTAAAAGAGCCGACCATGCTACCGGCTGATGGCGGCGCCCAGTGTTCCTCGACAATGCCACCCAGCGCCTCACCGCGCCAATGCCCGGCCAGCCAGCTTAGCTGCCCGATGCTGGCTTTTGGTGAGGCTTGCCCCGGCGCCAGAGTAAGCGTTTGGCTTGCGTTGGCTGCAGATAACACTGATGCCAGCAATAACAGTGCAGCAGAAACGATAATGTGCCTTGCCATAAATTAACCTGCCGTAGCCTGAAAGTGGCTTAAGTTTAGACGATTACTGTTAGCAATTTGCCGCAATTTTACTCGGTTATTTGCACAACATAGGCCGCGCCTGATGCAGCCCCCTTGTCGCTTCGATGCGGCACCGCAACCAGCGCTGTGTTATTTGACAAAGCAAGATTCCAACCAAACCGGTCTTCTGCTACCGCATCGCTGGCGACGATCTTGCTGCTATAGCGCCATTGTCCCTGCTGTTTTTTGAACACGTACAGTGCACCGGCGTTATTGCCACTGGCGTCATGCTGCATAGCGCTGATTAAGGCCGTGTCGTTATTTAGCGCTACACCACGGGCAAACCTGTCATCCGCTTTACCATCAGGTGCAACTAGCTTTTGGCTTTGCGTCCACTGGCCTTTGCTGCGCGAAAATATATAGGCCGCACCGGCGTCTTTCCCTGCGCTCCCGACATCCGCTCTTCTGGCGGAGATCAGTGCAGTATCGCCCGCTAAGGCCACTCTGACGCCAAAAATATCTGCAGTTGCACCGTCTTCTGCCATCAGTTTTGCTTGCTGCTGCCACTGGGTTCCATCAAATTCATAAACATACACAGCACCGGCTTTTTCAGCCCGTTCGTCATTCAAGTCAGCGCCAACTAAAATGGTAGTGCCATCTATGGCAACACTGATGCCAAACAGGTCGCCTTCTGCGCCGTCATTGGCGGTAAGCTTGCTGTGAAAGCGCCATTTATCGCGGTCCAGTACGTAGACGTAAGCAGAGCCCGAGTCTTGCAGAGGTGCGTCACTGTGCGGCGCGCCTATCACCATAAAACGCTCTGTCAACGCAATACTTTGGCCAAAGGCATCGCCCGCCTTGCCGTCGCTGGCGGTTAATATTTGTTGCTGTGACCAGGAACCTGCGCTACGGCTAAACGCAAAGACCGCGCCGGCATCTTCGCCTTTATCGTCTCTTTTTATCGCACCTAACATGGCATGGTGGTTTTTTAACGCCACATTGCCACCAAAGGTGTCACCTGCATTAGCGGGGCTGGCAAACAATGTTGCTTGCTGTTGCCAGCCGGTTGCGCCAAGCGAAAAAACGTAGGCGGCCCCGGCGTCCGGCAAAGTATTCACATCGGTTTGGTGGGCACCAACCAATGCTGTTGTGCCATCTATCGCAACACTGAAACCAAACTGGTCGCCAGCTTTACCATCATGCGCTAACAACTTGTGTTGCTGTGCATAAACTTGTCCGCTTAAGACTAAGCTGCAACAACATAACCAGGTAATAACTGAGGCAGGCATCATAAAAAATTTTCTTTGTTCGAAGTTGGTATAGCAACACTTTATTCAACCCGGCCTGGCCTAACAAGCAGTTTTAGGCTCAGCTGCAGCCTACTAGCGGCAGGCACAGTTGTCTGGTAGTTTATTTAAAAAATACTAACCGGAACAAACCGATGCTGAAAAAACAGCAGCGCCTTTCATTACTGGCCAGCGCTATGTTGGCTACAGCCGCTGGCAGTGTAATAGCCAGCGACACAACGGCCGCCAAAGGGACCGTAGCCGACTGGCTGGCACAAAGCAGCGCTACCGATTGGCGAGAGCTTGATGCCGACAACACCTTGTACCTGGAGCTGCCCGGCGGCCGGGTAATTATCGAATTAGCCAGCGGGTTTGCACCTAAGCATATCAGCAATATTAAAGCGCTGGTGCGTGAAGGTTTTTATCAGAACATACCTATAGTACGGATGCAGGATAACTATGTCGTGCAATGGAATGAGCCTGATGGCGCGACACCCAAAACGCTAACACAGGCCAAACGCAGCATAGCGGCCGAGTTTAGCGTTAAGCTGCCGGCGAATTTCGCTTTTACGCCGTTAAGCGATCACGACGGCTACGCGCCACAAACCGGCCATGTTAATGGCTTTGCCATGGCAATGGACCCCGCCAGCAACAGCGGCTGGTTAACTCATTGCTACGGCGCTGTCGGTATCGCCCGCGGCAACGAAACAGATAGCGGCTCCGGCACCTCGATGTATGTGGTAACCGGCCATGCACCACGGCACCTGGATCGCAATATTACTCTGGTTGGTACAGTGCGCCAGGGCATGGAGTTGTTATCAACCCTGCCCAGAGGCCAGGGCGCTATGGGCTTTTATGCTTCTGCCGACCAGTACACCGTTATTAAAGACATTAGTCTGGCTGCCGACTTACCGGCGACGCATCGCACGCCACTGCAGGTGCTGCGCACCGATACCGCCACCTTTAAAGGTGTAGTAGAAGCACAGCGCAACCGCGGCGGCGAGTGGTACCAACACCCGGCCGGCTATATTGAAGTCTGTAATGTCCGGGTACCGGTGCGGGACACGCCGCAACAGTCGCAGTAAAGCGGAGTCACTGCCGCTGCTGGCCCGTTAGATGTTGCCTGCACTACTTAGTGGCAGCGGCTAAATGCTGCACCACATCAATTCGAAAGCCTGCCGGGTCTTGCAGCATAAAATGTATTTGCCCCCAGGTTTCTTCTTTTAGCTGCATCGCAATCGTCAAATTCATGTTTTGCGCTTGCGCATAGGCCTGAGCAGCATTGTTAACTTCCAGTGAGATCACGTATCCGTCGGCAGCCATGCGCGAGCGAAGGAATTCAGGTTGGCTGGCATGCTCTGGCATCAGGAACCCAAGCTGGACACCTGAACCTGGAGAGACCAAATGCAAGTAAAAATCAGGCTGAAAAAATACCGCATTAAAACCAAATACCGTTTCATAGAAAGCTTTCACGGCGGCTAAATCCGTCGTGACCATCACCGGGAACATCGCTTCAATTTCAATCATTTTACCCTCTGCCTAATTGTTAATTAGCCAGGGCATTATTTGTCACACCGAAGAGAAATGATTGTATAAAACGGACATCTTTTGAAACTGCGAAGGCGTTACGCCAGACAAACGCTTAAATTCACGCACAAAATGTGGTTGGTCGTAATAATGATCCAGGTATGCCCGGCTATACTGCGCGGTATGCATAGCTTTAAGCATGTGCTGAAATTTCAAAACCTTAGCAAAGTCTTTTGGCAATAGCCCAAGATGCTGGCTGGTTAACCTTCTGAGCTGGCGTGCAGACACGCCAAATTCTGCACACTGGTTATCCGACAGATCCAGATAGGAGCCGACATTTTTGTAACAATAGCGGATGTAGTGCGCCAGACGAGGGTCAACATCGGCATCGCTGATAGCAGACAACAACACCTCTGACAGAAGGTGCAAATGCGCATCAACGTCTGGTGTATTAAAGCTTGGTGTATTAAAGCCTGGTGTATTTTCAAGGGCAGCAAATACTGCACTAACAACCTCTTTGGCTAGTAAGTCTTCTGCCCTTACGCTACCGGCCATGTGCCATTCGCCCAATGGCGCAGAGATCAAGCCTTGATGGCCGAGAATTCTAAAACGAATACCAAAAAAGCTCGCCGGCCCCTGGATATGAAACAAGGTAGATGACAGAAATGGCGGAATAAGAAAATTATCGTTGAAGCAATTCTGGTTGATTATCCAATCAACACAGTTATCCGGCACGCTATGATAGCAAAACTGACCTTTGGGCACCTTGAGTTGCCAGTATGCTTGCACCCAGCGATTTAATGGCGCTAACGCTTGCCACGTCGTATATGCATGGTTATCAGCAACTTGCCCTTGTACCGGGTTGTAATCTATAAACATTTCAGTACTGATTTATTCAACATAAGCCTGCCTGACTAGCCGCCATTAAGAAGTCTACATCCGCCAGCGCCTGACAACGATGTAGCATTACCAATGGCGATACAACCAGTAAGCAGATCCTGTTTCGCCTCAGAGCGGATTGGCCTGTTTTTCTGCAAAGTAAGTTTCCTTTAGCTGGGTAATAACATCTGTACTTACCCAATAAATGTTTGAAATGCCGCCTGGCTCGTTGTATCGGCCAAAAAACAGGAACTTACCATCGGGTGTAACCCTTGGAACTGTTTCTGAAAAAGAAGTATTGACTCCCTCGCCTAAATTTATAGGGGCAGACCAGGCACCGTCATCTTGTTTGAAATAAACATACAGATCATTGTCTTTTCTACTTTCATCTTCGCTATGTCTGGCATTGACCAATAAATAATCATTGGCAGGAGATATGAAACCATGAAATCCAAATTCAATATCAATGGCTCTGAGGTTAGTAAATTCGCCATTAGCATTGTCTGCAGTGTACATTTTCCGCTCTGACATATTGGTGAAAATCAGGTCGCCATTTAAACCTTGATTGAAGTCGGATAACCGACCAGTGTTAAGCACCGATTCCAATCTCTTGGCTTCGCTCCAACCACTGTCGGTACGAGTTACATACCAAATTCCGGATGCCGCCGAATCAGCGCTGCGGGCAGTAAAGTAAATGCGGTTTTCATTTAAGCTAACATGAGGCACCAGCTCATAACTCATCTTTCCATTCGTGAAATCTGCTTTTTGCGGTTGAGTCCAATGCGCATTCTCTAGCCTGGAATACATTATGTGTGGGCTGGTATCTACGCCTTCCTGTTCTTCTAATGCTGTGAAATATACCTCGGTAAGGTCAGGTGAAAACGATACGCCAAATTCATAACGTCCGTTCACAGATATAGTATCTGGGGCAAAAAGCTCGGCCGTTAAACCCGGCGGCGTCTGGCCAAACCATGGCCCGGTTAACTTGGGAAAGGTCGCACTGGCATTTGCACAATTAGCCAACATGAGTGCTATAAAAAGTGAGGAGGTACCGGGCCTTGTAAATTTCATCTGTTGTCCTTAAGCGTTCAATAAACCGGGTTGTCGTGCGTATCACTGCAGTGCAGAATTAAACACAATTGAAAGACTGCTGAGAATAGTCGTAGCAAAGGCGAAAAATTGCATACGCTTGCTAAATTTGCTGTGCTCTATCGCAAAACGTTGTGTCCGCTGGGCGCTTAACATAAACAGTATTACCGACATCATAAGTAGCGCCGGAGCAATAAAAGTGCCGCGCCACATCAGTGCTGCAATTGCAGCTGAAACTAAACCAAGCCCAAGCATAAACCAAACAACGGCCAAAATTAGGTTCTGGGCTGGTACGCTATTGCTCATACAAAACTCTCCAAAATGTATAACATCCATCACAAAAGCGGACAATTTTCTGCTAGTTAAGCGCCTGGTGCAGCATGCTAAAAAGACGGCGGCGAAAATTTGCCCGGCATATCCCTCTGTTTGCATTTACTTGCACGGCACGTCGAAATCTACATGGTAGTGTTCATCGTGACGCACCCAGGAACGCTTTGTTGAAAAGCGTACATTTGACTTCAGATACTCACCGTATTTTGTGTTAAATAACTGCGGCTGAAGCTCAGGATCAAAAATTACACGCCAAAGATCGTAGCCTAGTTGTTTTGACGCTTTATGCAACGCAACAAGGTGTGCCGCCAGAGCGGTATAATCAATTTCAAATTCGTTGAATTTGCCTTGCGCATCAAACTCTATGTTGTAGCCAAACTTATTTAGTGGGTTAGTTGGCAAATGCACTGACTCGCCATCCTTGTTTATTACGGGAGTCATAAAATCGACAGACAAGCCATTCTGATGGGTTTTATGCGGCTTAAAACTGCCGCCCTGTTCAAAACCTGTTTCGGCGTATTTATATACTTTGGCCGGCTCTAAGCGTTCTAAGCTCGAGTAAGCATTTACAAATATTTTATACACTTCAGAATGAACATAAGTTCTGCCTGCAAGCCGTGTAATAGCGCTGTGCCCTTCATAGTTATTGCCTTTGCTGGGCAGCTGAACACCTCCTTCAAGCCTGCCATTAGATGTACTACCAAAACATACGCTTTCTTTCGCATGAGCATATGCAGCAAACAGGGCAAGAAGGATAATTAAATATTTCATAACAATGATGCTATCACTGACTACAGCAGAGCAAAGTCTGCGCAGCGCTTGAATAGCTTTGCGATGTATTACCACACCGATACCTTTGTCTCGATGTAAATTGAATGCTCATCCAGCTCACCGGTTGGTAGCAAAGTGACTGACTCGATTTGCACTAGTTTACCTTCAAAAACGCTAGCAGAAAGCCAAAAATCCTCTCTGGCCACCGAATACTCTGGTTGCCCCATGGTGCTTGGATAAACAGCATTTAGATTTTCGTCCAGCGGCTCGATTGCGACGACATCATATAGCTGACCGTCTTCTAAGATTGGGCCAACGTGAGTAATTTTACCTTTTGAAACATCGGGTGACAGCGAAGCCCACCATTCAGAGCTGCCAATATGTGGTTGCTCAGCGAAAAAATCCGGAAATAGTGATTGAAGCTCATTGTTTATTTCAGAAGCCCAAGCAGAACTTTCTTTTTTCAGGTCATAGATTACATCCATGTTATTCCCCTTAAAACATAACGCCGCCAACAGGTGCGGCCTGGCTAAGTGCCACTACCCGTACGCCTGCAGCGTGCTGAAGATTTGCGCTGATAATGCGCCAAACGCAGTGTGAACAGCGGCCGACAGCCCGGCAATATCATCGAAATCTGGCTTAGCCAGCAGTGTCACGTCAAAAACTGAATATTCAGGCATGACGGTCGGATTGACCCAGGGGATGCCTTTTAGCTTTTCCCAATAACGAATTTGTACCTCTTTCGTTTGCCCGAGCAACCACAGTTCGAAGCGTGCATGCTGGTGGTTAAACACTATAGCCAGTTTAAGCTGGTGGCTTTTCAGGTAGGCATTTTGCAGATAAAAATAGGTGAAATCGATGTAGCCGTGCATTACGCTTGCTACCGAAAACTCGCCTTTGTATTTTTTGCTGAACTCAGTTCTAAGGCCTTGCACAATACCAACCAGGCTTTGGTAAGTTGCCTGGATCTCTCCACTAGCAAAAGCCTGTTTATAAGCCGTTATCCGGTCGTTTAGGCTTTTATCTGGCATTATCTGCATCCTAAAGCTACATCTGGCATATCACGCTGCTGCACAGGCAAGCAACGTGTTGCGCGTGGTAATGCCGCAGGCGCATTGTGCTGACGTTTGTTTGCGCTTTAACACTGAACATATGCTAAGTAAATGCAGATTCAAGCTGTGCTTTTTGTTCAGGGCTAAGCTCTTTTAGCGAGTTTAATGCATCCTTAAGCGCTGCTTTGGCGTCATCAACCATTTTAAAATGCAGGTAAGCATTGATTAAGGCCTTATGGGCATTCAACGATTGCGGATAATGTTCACGATTCCACTTCAGTAATGCCAGTGCATCATCTTGCCGGTTTAAGAATTGCAGCCACTGGCCGTAACCATTGGCTTTGTCTTCCGGGAGCATGATGTTGGTTTTAAGAAACTTCGAGCGACTGGCAAATTTTTCCAGTAAATCGGCCAATGTTTTAGGTTGCCCTTCCAAAATAGCCCAGTCAGAAAACAGATGTTTTAACCCGGCGTATTGCCCTTGCAACACTGTCGTATTGTGCGTTTCATTGCTGAAAGTCTGGGACGCAACGACCAGGTTGTCCGATGGATATCGGGCTAACAATTCAACAAATCGCTGATACGGCTCTGTCATAATCGGCTCTTCATTGGCTATCGACACATACAGGTGTCCTTGCAGGCGCTGGCTTTTTAACGCCTGCTCAGTTAAGCCAAACAATTGATTGTTATCCCAATATAACGACGGACTGATAGCGATAATGCCCTGAAACAAGCCTGGCCGTTTCACCGCTGCATTGATAGCAAACTGACCACCATGGGATGTGCCGGACAGTATTTGAAAGTCCAGAGTACGGTACTCTTGCTGCACGAAAGGCAGAACTTCTTGTTCAACAAAGGCTAAAAATTTGTCTGCATTTTCTAATTGATTAGGGTTTTGCTTGTCTGACGGAGTAAGCGTCAGATCTCGTTCCCGCGTTTGCGGCGGGTTAACAATACCGACCACAATCATAGGCGGCATCTGCTCGAATTTTGCTAAATAATCTACCGTGCCGGCGGTGTGCGGGGCCTGAGATTGGCCATCGGTCAGGTATAACACCGGATAACCATCCTGACTGTTTTGATAATCCGCTGGCAGATAAATCACCAGCTGACGCTTTTCGCCAAGCACGGCGCTATCAATCACCCGTTGCTGTAATGCCGGGAGGCCCGCTGCCGCCAGGGTGCTCCAGTGGCTAGCCACTATAAGCAGCAGAAATCCATACACTATGTTCTTCATTGTTCATCCTTAATGCTGTAACGCGACTGGTCAGCAGATTGCAAACCAATTTTTGCGCGAACAGCTTATGCAGCGCAGCACACCAACAAGTTGCAAGTTTAGCCCCAGTCTATTTCGCTAACGGAATGTAAATCAAGTATTTTTACGTTGCTGCAATTTATGTTACTGCAAAAGGCAATAGTTGTTGCAATAAATAACGGCGGGCTCCAAAAGCCACTGCGCTGCAGCAGCTCTGACGGTCTAAGCTTGGTATTGTGCAAGGCTCAGGGCTGAAAATCCTGCGTTTCCAGATACAATTGCTGTACCTCTATGCCTTGTTGTTGTATCAAGCCAAGTATCTGCTCTGGCGTGCTGTGGTTAAACTGCAAATTCTGCGGTAATGCAGACACCTTAAGAATATGGTCATACCCTGGCGGCGTGCCAATCTGATGCAGTAAAAACATCTGGCCATGGTGGCTAAATGCATCATAGCTGCCGTTGTCGGCTGGCTTATTTACAGCTGGCAGCCGGCGCTGATATAGCTGACGGCTAAATGTCACGGCAATACCGCTTAACCAGCGCTCGCCACCACGTTCAAAATGGTCGTGATAAATATCAGCTTTGACGTTAAATGCGCTGGCGTTAATCATCTGGCGCAAATCAAAATCGGCCGGTAACAACGTCAGCAACCTGTGCTGTTGCAGCTTTGCCAGTACTAGTGGCTGAATATCGGCGGGTAGCGTCACTTCATACACTAACTGGTAGTCGTGTGACGGCCGGTACAGCGGTAAATGTGATACCAACAGGCTATCGTTGGCAGCAAACAGCACCATGCCGTGGCTACCGGTGTAATCGTGCTGGTGCGGCGTTTGCGCTGCCAGCAACAACGGCAAGCCAAGCAGCAATATCGACAATAACATTTTCACAGTGGCATCCGCCCAACGCTAACTGAAACTGCCAGCTATGCTAAATCAGCCCGGCTGGCTTATCCAGTCTAAGTTGCAGTGTGCCCAGACCGGGATAAAAAAGGGCGCTAATCTCTGCCGATACCGAATCAATAGCACTGCTACTATTCAATTCTTGCAAAACGCTGCCCCTTTTTAGCCTGGCCGAACAGAAAGACTACTGCCATCACTGCGCCAATTGCAAAGCTTACCGCATGCCCCGGCTTTGGATAGCCGCTGGTTTTAAAATCTAAATACATTGCCGGTATAATAGCGAACATGACTGCACTCAACAGTAAATAGTCTCTTTTAAACTTAACCAAACACAGCACCAAGCCAAAGCCTGCAAATCCGAGAGCTGCCTGGGAAGCTCCTGTGCCAGTGTTCCAAGGTGCACTACCAAACAGTGTGGTGAAAAACGTACCTGTAGCACCAGCAAACAACCAAATAAAGCACACCTGCCAAAAGCCCGTTTTGCGCTCTATTAAACTGCACAAAAGTGCAATGCTTAACACATTATAAAGCATGTGCTTTTGATGCACGTGCACAAGTTGTGATGTTATCAGCCGCCAAAATTCAAGATTTTTTAAACTGTCGATAGTTAATCCACCATAGTCGGCCAGATAGATGATTCTTGACTTGCCAAAAATGGAGCCTGAGATTTGAAAAGCGACAAAAAGCGACACACAGACCGTAATGACACTTATTGCGATGGCAAAAATAGGTTTATAGTTTGAATTCATTTTATTCCCTGAAACTGACGCCCTGCTGCCAAAGCGAGCCCCCCTGACGTTACTTGCATACTCTAACGTAGCTTGTCTTTCTTCTTTTTATACATAGCGGCATCAGCCTCCGCCATCATCTCTTCTAACGACTTATCAGTATCATGAGAAAAACATGCTACACCGGCACTGTACTCTATAAGGTAAGGTTTATTAATAGCTTTATTTAATTCGCTTACTGCCATTGTGAAGCGCTCCAGAATGGCCGTGATTTGCTCATCACTGGTATCTGTTAACATGACAACAAATTCATCGCCACCAAGCCGGCCAATGACATCACTCTCTCGAAACACACTGCGCATAACCCTGGCAAACTGCTTTAATACAAAATCGCCCTCGTGGTGACCGAAATTATCATTGATCGGTTTGAATTTATTCAGGTCAAATAAAATCACTGACATTGGAGTTTCTTTGCGGCGGCAGACCTTTTCGCAGTGCTCAGCCAATGTCAGAAATCCTCTTCGATTCGAAATCAATGTTAATTCATCGAGTGTAGCCATTTGAATTGACTTGATTTCCTGCTCAATCATAGCGCCCAGGTCTTTTAAAAGTTGCTCATCCTCTTCACTAAGATGCTTGGGTTTCGAGTCAATTAAACATAATGTTCCTATATTTACACCTTGCCTGAGCTTTAAAGGATAACCTGCATAAAAACGGATATTAGGCGCACCCGTCACCAAAGGATTATCGTGAAACCGCACGTCCTCAATCGCATTGGGAATAATGAATAAACCATCCTGATTAATGGCATGGCCACAAAATGATATCTCGCGCGATGTTTCAGCGGCGTCTAAACCTTGTTTAGATTTGAACCACTGCCTGTTGGCATCAATCAGGCTAACCAGTGAAATTTCCACCCCAAACATACGTTTTGCCATTCGTGTGACACGATCAAACCGTTCTTCATGTGACGTATCAAGGATTTGCAGTGTTCTTAAAGCATGCAGTCTCTCTGCTTCATTATCGGGGATTTCGGGCTTAATCATACCGACTCCTGTTTAGACACTTTGTCTTATTGTAGAGTGTTTTCACAACAAATTTTGCTGGGCACGCCGCCAACCTGTAATTGGGTTTATTAAGGGCCCCATTTAGCCGGCATTTCTGTGCGACAGCTAATTCGGCACTATAATGCTCTGGACCGAACGGACCAGCGTGTGCGACCAGACTCCGTCCTTATTACCATTGGTCAAATAGACGACAATATAGTGATCATCTAAATTATCATCGAACAGGATGCGCACCCGAACTTTGGTGCCACCATCATGACCCACTTCGTGCCAACGCCCCCACTCACCGTAGTCCCAACCATTTGCAAAAAAACCAGTAGCACCGCTGGCAAGTTTATAGGGCTGCCATAGCCGGAGAAGTTCGGCTTGTGACACAACACGCCCATGCGCTATGGCAGACATAAAAGTGCCTAAATCATCCAGCGTCATGTAAGCCCCTCCATGTGCGATGCTGTAATCCGGCCAGGAGATGGCCAGATCAGGCTGAATCTGGCTGGCGGCTGCCCGATAGCTTTTAACCAGCCGCGTCTCAGGTACATCAGCAAGATTGAGCCAGGTGTCGTGAAGGTTAAGCGGTTCAATGATGCGCTGGCGCAGCAGCTCGCGGTACGGCGTGTCTGTTATGGCCTCCAGTACGGCCGCAATTACCAGGTTGTTGGTATTGGTGTAACTTGTGCGCTCACCCGGTGCAAATACAAGCGACACTTTGTCTAACGTTGCAAATACAGCATCCAGGCTGGCTGGAAACGGCCGCGAGAAATCATTGCTGTCAAAATACTCCGGAATGCCCGAAGCATGATTTAGAAACTGCTCAATACGTATACTGCGCCAGGACAGCGGCAGATTGTCGATATAACGTGAAGCGGGAGCGGAAAAATCAACTTTGCCTTCTTGCTGTAACTGCATTGCAAGCGTGATAGTAAATAGCTTAGTGATAGAGTAAACAGGAAAGACCGTCTTCGGCGTTACCGGTACACCGTCGCTAAGCGCTGTGGTACCCAAGGCACTGCGATACAAAATATCGTTGTTGTGCAGCACAAGCACGGCCTGACCGGGAATGCCGTGCTTGTGCGCATTTGCTTGCATTTGCGCATCTATTGCAGCACGGTGATCGATAGTTGACGGTTGCGAACATGCAGTACAAAGAGACAGCACATAAAGTAAAACCAGCACTCTGAATTTAATCATTTAACATCCATATCTAAAGGCTACGTCGCTATTAGGTTGATCTGATTTTTGCAGGGGCGCATGACCGTATTGTTAGGTTGCACTGAACTCTGAGCGCAGCAAACCGAAACATTTCAGATCATGAAACCTATTCTTCCAATACCCGCATTGGCGCCTGATTCCTTCCTCTTTAAAGCCAAGCTTTAACAGCAATGATTCCGAAGCGCTATTACCCGGAACTGTATCTGCCTGAATCCGATGCAATTCCCCACAAGGCATAGATCCGGTAAATCCAGCAGCAATAATGGCGCGCACAGCTTCAGAGCAATAACCTTGCCGCCAAAACCCGGGAAGCAGGTCATAACCAATAACCGCGTTACGCATTTTACTGCTCCACGAGTTAAAGCCGCAGGTGCCTATCAATTTACCAGATGAGCTTAACCGGATGGCCCATCTGATGCCCTGCTGTTGTTCATATCTTGCCTTAAACAGACTAATTAAATTGGCCGCTTGGCTATGTTCATGAAACACATCTAAATCGTAGTATTCAACTACCGATGGATGGGAAAACAACCTGAACAGATCAGCTTCATCATCAACGCAAAGCTCTGTAAGTAACAGCCGTTCAGTTTCCAATGTTGGGAATACCATATAAATTCCTTGTTAAATATAGACATAATGACTCCCCACGAGGTGCTGACCTCCTGCTTCGTGGGTTAGCTTTGCAGCCAGAGCCATACTGTATT
>NZ_JALAAR010000025.1:0-40141 GCF_036984005.1 Rheinheimera muenzenbergensis | reverse complement strand
AGTTATTCTGTAGGCCTTTATATACCAGCCTCTGGATCGGTCAACTGATCTGAAAAATTCTTATCTGATCGGCATTAAGCCGTGGCTGCTTTTTTTATGCTTGTCGTGGCGTACACAGTTTACGCTTTAGTAAACTGTACATTAAAGCTGACCGGCAGCAGGGGATCGATACGCTTTAAGCCAGCTAACTGCTGCAGCTTAGCCACGCCAGCGGTCAGTTTAAAGCTGTTGGTGTTTAGCATTATTGGCGCCACACTGGCTGCGGCCAGAGAGTTGTCACTTAGCTTGGTAATACGCACCGCAGCAATCACCTCAGTTGTTTCTGCAGCAATCGTCACCTTTAGTGGCAGCGTGACTACCATGGACTGACCGGTAGCCAGTTTTGCAGTGTCTGCCTCAGCCAGCGTTGCAGATACACTAATAGCGGCAAAGGTTTCAGCTTGTAGCACATATTGCCAGATGCGTTCATTACGGATGGGGATTTGAGTTTCCAGGCTGCTAACCGGGATCTGGATACTGACACTGTTGCCATCCCATTGACCCGTTAACTGATTGAACTGGTGCGTTTCTGCAACCACATCATTTTTAACTGACACAAAATGCAGGCTGGAGCCACTGTTATCCAATTGCCAGTTAGCCGCCGATGCCAATGAACTGGTAAGGGCCAGCGCCAAAGCGAAAACTTTCATGTTGCTCTCCGTATGTTAATAAATTGTTTTAGCATACCGCAAGACGGGGCAGAGGCCAAATACAAATGCCAAATACAAATGCTTAGTATATTTTGCACACCAAACCTTTCAGGTAACTGCCTTCCGGATAAAAGCTAGCTATAGGGTGATCGCTGTCCTGGCTCAGTTTTTCCACAAACAGGCAATCGCGTTTGGCATCAATGGCTGCATCGGCGACAATTTTCTGAAACAGACTGTCTTCCATCAGGCCCGAGCAGGAGAAAGTCAGTAGCAGGCCGCCTGGCTTTACAATTTGCATCGCCACCATATTAATGTCTTTATACCCGCGGCAAGCGCCCATTAGCTGGGCTTTGCTATCGGCAAATTTTGGTGGGTCCAGGATAACCATATCAAATTGCTTACCTTGCTCGCGGTATTGGCGCAGCAGTTTAAACACATCAAATTTCACATTATCAATTTTCGACAGATCTAACTGATTAAGCTCGGCATTTTTTAACGCGGTATTCAGCGCAAGTTCTGACAAGTCGGCGTTAGTTACGGATACAGCCCCACCCTGTAACGCTGCCACGCCAAAGGTGCCGGTATAGCTAAAGCAGTTCAGCACGGTTTTATTTTTGGCATAACGTTTGGCCGCAGCACGGCTGGCACGTTGATCCAGATAAAATCCCGTTTTATGGCCTTGCATTACATCGACCAGTAATGACATGCCATGTTCTTTAATTATTACTTCACCATCGGCACGGGGTAAATGCAGCCAGCCGGTAACCGGTTTTAAGCCTTCTTTTTTGCGCACATCCACATCAGAGCGCTCATAAATACTGTGCTGTGGAAACAGCGCCAACAGCGCCTGAACAATTTCACTACGCCAGGCATCGGCACCGGCAGACAACAGCTGACACACCAGCACAGTGTCGTATTTATCAATGGTAACACCGGGCAAACCATCAGACTCAGCAGCTACCACACGCAGGCCATTTGTCTGCTGCGTATCAAACAGCTCAGTGCGTAACTGCCAGGCGCGGGCAATACGTTGTTGGAAAAATGTCGCATCAATCTGTTGTTGCGGATCAAAGCTCCATACTCTGGCGCGAATTTGCGATTGGGCAGAGTAGGCGGCATAACCCAGCCATTCACCTTTGCTGCTGACAACTTCCACGGTTTGGCCGTCGGCCGGGTTGCCACTAACGTGCTTTACCGCTTTGGAAAAAATCCACGGATGTAGTCGTTTTAATGACTTCTCGCGTGTTTCCTGCAGGGTAAGGCGTGGTAAAGCAGATAAAGTAGATGAAGGCTGATTCATGGGCGTTTTCACACTGTGCTAGACTAAAGGCCGCATTGTAGAGAAGCACCGCACAAAGCTAAAGCAGAATTTCAGCCTTTGTGCTGTTAAGGCCGTATTACTATTTTTAACAGGAGCACGCAGTGGCAACCATTCCGACGATGATGCAAGCGATAGTGGTTAAGCATGCCGGCAAAGACAGCCAATTGCATACCGAGCAGCGCACTGTACCACAGCCAAATGCCGAACAACTGTTAATTAAAGTCGCTGCTGCCGGTATTAACCGGGCTGATTTAATGCAGCGGCGCGGTTTGTATCCGCCGCCACAGGGCGACAGTGATATTCTTGGCTTGGAAGTGGCGGGCATAGTAGTGGCGGCCGGACCGCAACATAAAAGCTGGTTAGGAAAAGCTGTATTTGGCCTGGTTCCCGGCGGCGGCTATGCCGAATATGCCTTGATGCATGCCGGCCATGCTATGGCTGTGCCTCATGGTTACAGCATGGCAGAAGCGGCCGCTACCGCCGAGGTGTTTTTAACCGCCTATCAGTTGTTGTGTAGCCTGGGTGAGCTGCAAAGTGGTCAACAAGTGCTTATTCATGCCGGTGCCAGTGGTGTAGGTACCGCAGCAATCCAACTGGCAAAAGCCCTTGGGGCAAAAGTTGCAGTGACCGCCAGCTCTGATGAAAAACTGCAGGTTTGCACCGCGCTGGGGGCAGATTTGGCGCTAAATTATTACCATTGCGCGTTTGAACAGCAGCTGGCACAGCAGTGGCCTGAAGGGGTTAATCTTATTCTTGATCCGGTTGCCGGCGACTATATCAGCCGGGAAATACCACTTTTAGCCCAGGATGGCAAAATTTTGCTGTATGCCATGATGGGAGGACGTGAAGTCCCGCAGCTGGATTTAGCCGCCTTATTTAAGCGGCGGGGGCAGTTAATATGCTCTACGTTGCGTAATCGCAGCAATCGCTATAAAACAAATCTGACGCAGGCATTCGTTGCGGCGTTCGGTGCGTCATTGGCGCAAAAGCGTATACGGCCGATATTACAACAGCAATTCAACTGGCAGCAGGCCGAGCAGGCGCATCAGTTAATGGCCGGTAATACCACCATTGGTAAGCTTGTGCTAACATTCTGATTTACGTATAAAACAAATCAACTTGGTTGAAATGACTAAGCATCCGTTTTAGTCGAACCGGTTTTCAGGATATCTGCCCAGCATGACACTAGGAAGTATTGGCAAGTCAACATATAGCAAAGCCGTATCGTCGCTGATTAATCGTATTTGCGACACTACTGTTGTAGCCGATTCAGTGTATGAACAGGCGGTATTATATTTTCAGCAAACCGAGGCGCAGCAAGAGCTGAAAACGGAGTTAGCGCAGCAGGTTGTGTTGTTTGAAAACCGACAACAACAGGCTAGCCAGCGCGATATGGCGTTGGTAGAGCGTAGCCTTAAACAGGCCCAGACAGAGCAACAAAGCTTTATGCAGGCAAGGGATGAAGAAGCCAATGCCCGCATTACGTCATTAAAGCGCCTGTGTCAGGATATTCTGCAGCTGTGCCAGGGAGAGTCGGTCGAGGAAACCAATCTGCTAAGTGCCAAGTTACTCGGCACTATCCAGTTATTATCACCAACTGAAGGTAAAAACGTCGCGCCATCGAATCAAAAAAGCAAACATCTGTACAAGGCCGTTTTATCTTTGCGGTTGCTTGATAAACTGCTGAGCGAAGGTGAGCTGCATAATGCCTATGTACAGCAAAAAATGAGTGTCGCAAAGGCCAAAAAAGCTGACGCAGAAGAGTACGATGCATTTCGCGACGATGTACAGATCCCGTTGTTAATGGCCGCATTACTGCAGGATATTGGCAGCTGCCATCCTGAAGCGCAATTGATCCTTAAAGGCGCTGATGGCAAAGCCGATGAGTTTCGCGTCTTAGAAAATGACGAGCGTATTCAACTACTGCAGGTCAGTTTTCGTGAAGGGCTAAAATATATTACCCAGGGCCTCGGGGTAGAAAAATACACTGGTAATTCAAGAGAAGAGCGCGATTTACATATAAAGCGGGAAGCTGAAAGGCTTAATTTTGTGCAGTTTTTACTGAAAAATGCGGTTAAGCCGGAACACGGTATAGGTAACCTGTTAAAAATTCCACAAATCTATACCTCAGTGGTGTTGTCTACAAAAAGTAACTACAGCTACGAAGCCTTACCTAAGGTCGCGCTGGTGCTGGAAAAAGGCGTAGAAAAAGGGGTGTACAGCGAAGTTGCCGTTAAGGCGTTACTCAGCATAACCGGCGTGTTCCCGCAAGGGTACGGCGTGACTTACATACCGAAAGACTCAGACCGGCAAGATCTCGACCGTTACGAATACGCTATTGTTACCGGGCTGTATCCAGCTGACATACGTCAACCTGTCTGCCGTATGGTTACCCGTAACTTAACCTACAACGTATCTGCGCAGGGCTGTGTGGTTAGTGTGGCAAATAATCTGTATTACCCGCCGGCCCGTAAAAAGCTGGAGCGGATCAGTGAAGAGCGTCTGCTGGAGATCTTAAGCAAGCTGGTGTCGAATTTTGAAGAACGCAAAAATATGTCGCTTCTGCCCAAATGCTGGCATCCGGATGAGTATTTTTCTTTTATAAAAAATCAGAATCTGTGGAATAAAGTAGTGATGCACAACAACTAAACCGGCCTAGCCGGTTTTGTTGGCATCGCCTTCAGTTTTGTCTTCGCTGTTTACGCTATCAGCTGGTGTTGCTGCGCTAATGTCATCCGGCTCAGGCGTTGGCGCATCGTCAAAACTATCGTCGGATTTTTCCCAGTCGATATCTTCATCATAGCCGGCTGGCACCTGTTGTCTGGCTGCCTGAAATTCTTCATCGCGCATCTGGGTTAACACCGTTTCTTCATCGACGCGGGGGTCAAGTGCGGCAGCCAGGGGGGAGGATACCAGATCGCCTGAGCCCATTTTAAACTGGGCATTTTGCTGCTCGTCCATCATGCGTTTTACTTGCTTCTGGTTGTAGTTCACCCGCAGCAGGCGTAAAAACAGCGTAAAAGCACAGCAACTGATAAAGGCATACAGCATAGCCGGGCCGACCAGCTGCATAAGCGCCGACGCCAGCAAGGGGCCAAAACAAGCCCCCAACCCAAAGGTTAGCAACACAGTTGCCGATAACGCCACCCGGTCATTTTGTTCGACGTTTTGGTTAGCGAACGCAGAGGCAATTGGGTACAGCGTAAACGCCAGTACGCCATAACAGAAGGTGGCCGCTAACAGCAGAGCGCCGCTTAGCGGCAGCAGAGCAATTAACAGGGTAAGAATGGTCAGCACTGCTGCGTTGAAGCGTAAGATACGGCTGCGCGGAATGCGGTCAGAAATTTTACCCATAGGCCACTGTGCTAACAGACCTGCCAGGATGGTGACTGACATAAACAAGGTAACCTGTTCGGTGCTCATGCCTTTTGCTGCAGCATAGGCCGGTGCCAAACCGTAAAATGAGCCTGCCATCATACCGGCCACGCTGATGGCGGTAAGCGATTGCGGCACCAGCTTCCAAAACGCCATAATTTGTAACGGTGCCGGCTGCAGTGGTGCCGGGTGAATACGTTTGGTCAGCGCTATCGGTACTATGCACAGCGAGTAACACATACTGATGATTAATAGCGGTGCTGTGCCAAGCTCAGGGAATTGGCTAAGCATTAACTGGCCGCCAATCATGCCCAGATAAGAGGTGATCATATAAAAAGCAAACACGGTGCCACGCTGTGAACTTTCGGTTTGTTCATTCAGCCAGCTTTCCAGCACCATGTATTGGCACATCATGCCCATACCGACGATAACCCGCATCACCAGCCACACTTCCAGTTGTGACGTTAATACATGTGTCATGGCGCAGGCGCTGACAATAGCCGCGCTTGCAACAAAGGCACGAATATGGCCCACCCGGGCAATCACTTTATGGCCCAGTTTGGAACCCAGTACCAGACCAAAGTAGTAACAGGACATTAAAGCGCCAATCCAGATAGAATCGACTTGCTGTTGTGCCAGCGACAGGCCCAGGTAGGTCGATAACGACCCCTGAGCCACCAGCATCAGTAAGGTGGTAAGAAATAAAGCACTAAAACTGCGGTACGGGCTTTTACTGGTCATCCGTTGCCTTTGTAAAATACAGGCAGCTAATGCTGCCTGACAACTTACTTCACCCGCATACCCGGCTGAGCGCCGTCATCCGGAGATAAAATAAACAAATCGCTGCCGCCTGGGCCTGCTGCTAATACCATGCCTTCAGATAAACCAAAGCGCATTTTGCGTGGTGCCAGGTTAGCTACCATTACCGTTAAACGGCCTTCGAGTTGCTCAGGGCTGTAGGCCGATTTAATACCGGCAAATACCTGGCGTACTTCGCCGCCGCCAATATCCAGCTGCAGCTGTACCAGTTTATCGGCACCTTCAACAGCGCTGGCTTTAATAATTTTGGCGACGCGCAAATCAATTTTGGCAAAATCATCAATGCTGATAGTTTCGCTGATTGGCTCGCGCTCTGTGCTTACTGCTTTTTCCGCTTTAGCTGCAGCTTTAACCGGCTGCGCCGTTTGAGGTTGCAGGTTTTCTTTAGAAGCATCCAGCATAGCCGTTACTTTTAGCGGATCTACCCGCTGCATTAATGCTTTAAACGGGTTAATTGCGTGGTTAGTTAACGGCTGCTGGTAATTTTGCCAGTTTAGCTCGCTGTTTAAAAACGCTTCGGTTTCGGCGGCCATTAATGGCAACACCGGTTTTAAATAATGCATTAATACCCGGAACAGGTTGATGCCCATCGAGCAGACATCATGTGCTTCCTGCTGTTTGGCATCATCTTTTACCAGTACCCACGGCGCTTTGGCATCAATGTACTGGTTGGCTTTGTCGGCCAGCGCCATAATGTCGCGGATAGCACGGGCAAACTCGCGTTTTTCAAAGCCATCGGCAATGGTTTCGCCTGCGGCGGTAAATTCGGCCAGCAGCGCAGGTTCGGCAACCGTTGCTGATAACTTACCGTCATAGCGCTTGGTTATAAAGCCGGCGCAGCGGCTGGCGATATTTACCACTTTACCCACTAAGTCGGCATTTACCTTCTGGCTGAAATCATCCAGGTTTAAGTCCAGGTCAATAATGCTGCTGCTTAGCTTAGAAGCAAAGTAATAACGCAGGTATTCCGGGTTTAAATGATCCAGATAAGTACGGGCTTTGATAAAGGTGCCGCGTGACTTGGACATCTTGGCGCCGTTTACCGTAACAAAGCCGTGGGCGAATATGGCGTTTGGCTTACGCATGCCGGCCCCGTGCAGCATAGCTGGCCAGAACAGGCTGTGAAAATAAATAATGTCTTTGCCGATAAAGTGATACACCTCGGCGTCAGAATCGAGCTTCCAGAAGCTGTCAAAATCGATGCCGGTTTTATCGCACAGGTTTTTAAAGCTGGCCAGATAGCCGATAGGGGCATCTAACCAAACGTAGAAAAACTTACCCGGCGCATTAGGGATCTCAAAGCCGAAGTAGGGCGCATCACGGCTGATATCCCACATTTGCAGGCCGTCTTTAAACCACTCTTGCAGCTTATTGGCCATTTCTTCCTGCAAGCTGCCGCTGCGGGTCCAGTCTTGTAACATCTGGCTAAAGGCCGGCAAGTCAAAGAAATAATGCTCGGAGTCTTTTAATACCGGGGTAGCGCCTGATACTACCGAACGGGCATTTTTTACTTCGGTTGGGCTGTAGGTAGCACCACAAACATCACAGCTGTCACCGTTTTGATCCAGGGCGCCGCATTTGGGGCAATCACCTTTAACAAAACGGTCGGGCAGAAACATCTGTTTTTCCGGGTCAAATAACTGGCTGATGGTTTTACGCTTAATATAGCCGCCATCATTGAGCTTGTTATAAATCTGACTGGCAAACTGGCGGTTTTCATCGCTGTGAGTGGAATAGTAATTGTCAAAGCCAATGCCGAAACCGGCAAAGTCAGCCTGGTGTTCAATATTGGTTTTGGCAATCATTTGCTCGGGCGTAATGCCTTGTTCCTGCGCTTTGAGCATGATAGGAGTGCCGTGCGCATCATCGGCGCAAACGTAGTAGCATTCATGGCCGCGTGCTTTTTGAAAGCGGGCCCAGATATCGGTCTGAATGTATTCCAGCAAGTGGCCTAAATGAATAGGGCCGTTTGCATAGGGTAAAGCGCTGGTAACAAGTATTTTGCGTGTCGACATTAAGCGGTGCTCTTTTGCATAAATAACTGAAAAAATTTCACTAAATGATACACTAGCCGCCATCGATCCGCACCCGCCACGGCACGGATCCGCTAAAAAAACGTGTTAACGGCTGAATTTGGAATTTACTGATGTTTAACTGGTTTAAATCTGGCAAAACCGAGCAACGGCCGGATGCTGTGCAGCAACTGCTGCAACATTGGCAACTGCCCGAGAGTGGCGCACCCTTGGCCCTGCTGCTTGACAGCGTTAGCCAACAAAAGAACAGGCTGACTATCAGGTTGAAACTGCCGCTGCTATCCATCGCGCAGCCATTGCAGCAGGCACTGGCCGAAGCAGGTTTTAATTATCAGTTAACCCTGGAACACCAGCTAACATCTGCGCCGGTATTTAAAGATATCAAGCACATAATTCTTGTTGCCTCCGGTAAAGGCGGCGTGGGTAAATCGACTACGGCGGTAAACTTGGCTGCGGCGCTGGCGCTCGAAGGGGCGAAGGTAGGCTTATTGGACGCGGACATTTATGGCCCGTCAATCCCTACCATGCTGGGGCTCAGCGGTGAGAAAATCAGCTCGCCGGATAACAAACTGATGCAGCCCAAATTTGCCCATGGGGTGTATTTGCAATCTATCGGTTTTCTGGTCGATCCACAGCAAGCTTCAGTGTGGCGAGGGCCTATGGCCAGCCAGGCGTTGCTGCAACTGCTGAACGAAACCCTGTGGCCAGAGCTGGATTATTTAATTGTTGATATGCCACCGGGTACCGGAGATATTCAGCTGACTATGGCGCAAAAACTGCCGGTAACCGGTGCCGTACTGGTAACCACGCCACAGGATGTTGCATTGTCGGACGCCGAAAAGGCCATCAGTATGTTTCGTCAGGTCAATATTCCACTATTGGGTCTGATTGAAAATATGAGTTTTTATCAGTGCAGCCACTGCGGTACGCGCGACGATATTTTTGGTACTGAAGGCGGTGTCTTACTCGCCGGGCGCTATCAGGTGCCGGTTTTGGGTCAGCTGCCGCTGCAAAAACAGATCCGCGAACAAGCCGACGCCGGGCTTCCCATTGTATTAAAACAGCAGCCAGTGGCAGAAAATTACCGTACAATCGGTCGGCAATTAATGCTGGCATTGCATTGGCATTCAGCTGCGCAAGCGGTTGGCCAACCTGAAATAATAATAACGGACGATTAGAATGAGACTGTGTGACCGCGATATAGAACGCTACTTAGCCGAAGGTAAAATTACTATAGCACCGCTGCCGGATGCCGACATGATCAGCGGCGTCAGCGTGGATATTCGTTTGGGTAATAAATTTCGGGTATTTCAGGCTCATGCTGCGCCCTATATTGACTTAAGCGGCCCTCGCGCTGAAGTCGATAAAGCGTTAAACAGCGTAATGAGTGAAGAAATTTATATCGTTGATGGTGATAAGTTTATATTGCATCCAGGCGAACTGGCGCTGGCCATGACGATGGAATCGGTTACCTTGCCGGATGATATTGTCGGCTGGTTAGATGGCCGCTCCTCCCTGGCGCGGTTGGGGCTGATGGTGCATGTTACTGCACATCGCATTGATCCGGGCTGGTCTGGCAATATCGTGCTCGAGTTTTATAACAGCGGTAAGCTGCCATTAGCACTTAGGCCCAAGATGAAAATAGGTGCATTGAATTTTGAGTTAATGACAGGCCCGGCCGAGCGGCCTTACAACAAACGTCTGGACGCGAAATACCAGCAGCAAACCGGTGCTGTTGCCAGCCGCATTGGCCATGACGATAAAGGCTGAGTAGGTTTATAGCGGCTGAAATTAAAAAGCCCACGCAAAGCGTGGGCCAAAAGCTATAAAGCAAAAATGAAGCGAGATGATTATGCAATAAAGCTGCATAGCTTGGCAACAAGCGTGCTGAATTATTCTGCATTTTGTTGTTAGTCTGCGTGGTAAATATTATTACGCTGCATTATGCTCAGTTGTCTTTTGTGTCTCAGGGAGTGAAGGCTATGGCGTCGAACAATACACAACATAAGTGGCGTTTTTTCCGCAGCGGCGGTTTTGATCAGGTAGCACTGGAAACCGCGGCTGACTTACAACATTTAGATGAACTTGATCCCAAACTCTGGACGGTATTGAATTGCCCCACCTCCGGGCTGGAATTTGATAGCCGTACCCTGGCGATGTTAGACACCGATGGAGATGGCCAGGTACGGGTGCCTGAAATCCAATCTGCTGTGCGTTGGTGTTGCCAGCGCCTGAAAGATGCGGATTTGCTGTTTAAATCGCCAGGTGTGCCGCTAAGTGCAATTAATGACAGTGATGCTGAAGGTGTGGCGCTAAAAACAGCGGCGCAGCGGGTGCTGCAATATGCCGGTAAAACCGAGTCCGATGCCTTGCAGGTTAGTGATATTCTGGATAAAGCCCGATTGTTTTCGCCACAGCACTTTAATGGTGATGGTGTGGTTATGCCAGAGCTTACGGCTAGCCCTGGCGTAAAACAGCTTATCGCTGATATTGTTGCCACTTTGGGTGGTGTTGCCGATCGCAGCGGTGGCGTTGGTGCAGACGCATCGATGCTGGCCAGTTTTACCACGCAGGCGCAGGCGATTGTCGACTGGCATGCGGCCGGATCGGCAGAGTCAGAAGATTTACACCCACTGGGTGACAATACCGCCGCAGCCGTGGCGATATTTGACAGTGTGCAGGCCAAAGTCGATGACTATTTTGTTCGTTGCCAGTTGGCGGCATTCGATCCGCGATCTGCAGCGGCATTAAATCCTGATGCGTCGGTCTATGCAGTATTAGCCAACCGTACTATCGCCAATGTTGACAACGAACTTACCGCTTTGCCGCTGGCGGAAGTCGAAGCTGGCCGGGCGTTGCCGTTGGGGCCGGGCCTAAACCCTGCCTGGGCCGGCAAAATAGCACAACTGTTTGCTTTGGTAATTAACCCTCTGCTGGGCAGTGCTGACAACAGCTTAACGTTGGCACAATGGACAACAGTGTCCGGCAAACTGGCGGCGTGGCGGGCCTGGCAGGCTGCCAAACCCGAATCAAGCTTGCATTCGCTTGGTATTGAGCGTTTGACCGCCATATTGCAGGGCGCTGAGGTTACGGAGTTAACTGCGCTTATTTCTCAAGATGCTGACGAAAAAACCTTTGCCGATAATGTAGATGCCGTAGAGAAGCTGCTGTATTTGCAACGGGATCTGCTGACGTTATTACGCAATTTTGTTTCGTTAAGCGATTTTTATCAGAGCAAGACTAAAGCCGTGTTTCAGGCCGGTACTTTATATCTGGATCAACGCAGTTGTGAGTTGGTGCTCTATGTTAATGATCTGGCCCGGCATGCCACTATGGCACCGTTTAGTGGTTGCTATCTGGTGTACTGTACCTGTGTGCGCAAAGGCGAAGCGCCGATTAATATTGTTGCCGCCTTAACCGGTGGGGATGTCGACGAGCTGATGGTCGCCGGGCGCAATGGCATGTTTTACGATCGTCAGGGCCGGGACTGGAAAGCCAGTGTAACCAAGGTCGTTGCCCAGCCTGTAAGCATACGTCAGGCATTTTGGTCGCCATATAAACGGGTCGCGGCATTTATTGAAACACAAATACAAAAATTTGCTGCCAGCCGTGATAAAGATATTGAAGCGAAAACCACCAGCACTGTCGCGGCAGCGCCGGCGGCAACCACCGGCTTTGATATTGCCAAATTCGCGGGTATATTTGCCGCAATTGGCCTGGCTATGGGCGCGTTGGGCACGGCTTTGGCGGCTATAGTGGCCGGGCTTTTCTCATTACAGTTATGGCAAATTCCCTTGGTATTACTTGGCGTAATGTTGCTTATTTCCTGCCCGTCTATGCTAATGGCCTATATGACACTGCGCCGGCGTAACCTGGGGCCGCTATTGGATGCCAATGGTTGGGCCATCAATACCAGAGCCCGCATTAATGTACCCTTTGGTGCGGCATTAACCGGGCTGGCGCAATTACCCAAAGGAGCAACGCGCAGCAGCAGTGATCCTTACGCCGAGCAAAAGCGGCCCTGGGGCTTGGCGCTATTGCTTGGGCTGCTGGCTGCCGCTGTGGTTTGCTATTGGTTTTATCGCTAAAGCTTTGGTAAAAGTTGTAGCTTAACGTTTGAAGTAAAACAGGAAAAAGCAGTTGAACTCAGCCAGTATAGTGCGGTTATTTTCGTTAGCCGCTATTTGGGGAGCCTCATTTTTATTTATGCGGATTGCCGTGCCGGAGCTTGGCCCGGCCTGGCTGATGTTCGGCCGGGTGTTACTGGCAGCTTTGTTTCTGGCGCTGGTTGCCGTTGCCTTTAAACGCCGCTTGCCAGTACGAGGCCATGTTGGCCATTTTATGTTGCTGAGTTTTTTTAACACGGCATTGCCGTTTCTGCTGTTTGCTTATGCGGCACAAACCCTCACTGCGTCATTGCTGGCGGTGTTAAATGCCACGGCTCCGTTATGGGGAGCTTTGATTGGCTGGATGTTTTTTCGCCAGCGTATGTCATTAAAAATCAGCTGTGGCTTACTGTTGGGAATAAGTGGTGTCGTTATACTGGTTGGCTTTGATACGGCGGTTGACCGCAATGCCTTACCAGCCATAGCGGCAGCTGCGGGCGCGGCTTGTTGTTATGGTATTGCTACCTGGTATACCCGCCTGGCAAAACCGGTAGCGGCGTTTTCAAATGCACATGGCAATATGTGGGGAGCGACGCTGTGGCTGCTGCCGATGTTGTGGTTTATACCGTTACCTGTAGCCGAGCCTGCCAGCCAGAGCCTGTATGCTGTGTTGGCGCTGGGGGTTGTTTGTACCGGTGTGGCCTATATGTTGTATTTTCGTCTGGTGCAGGATCTAGGTGCAACGCCAACACTCACAGTGACATTTTTAATTCCGGTGTTTGGCGTAGTATGGGGGCACCTGTTTTTGCACGAAACTATCGGTTTGCACACCTTGGTTGGTGCTGCGGTGGTAATTGCCGGTACTATGCTGGTAAGTGGCTTTAACCTTAGCACATTGCGCGGCAATGCTGCGCCTGTAAAGGAGTAACGATGAAACTGTATGGCTCACAAACGTCGCCCTATGTACGACGTATACGTTTGTTATTGGCGACAACAGCGCATGACTTTATTAACCTGAATATCTTTGCCGGCGCGGATCGTGAAACGCTGGCGGCGCTTAATCCAACACTGCGTATTCCTATGTTAGATGATGAAGGGCAGGTTATCTTTGACTCGGGCGTAATTTACCGTTATCTGGCAGCCAAACTCGCGTTAGCGCCGCTAAGCTGGTATCAGGAAAACCAGCTGACAGTGATTAACGCGGTAAATGATTCTTTGGTGATGTTGTTGCAACTCAGCCGCAGTGGCTTTGATACCAATGACGATAAGCTGTTTTTTAATTTGCAGCGCGAGCGGGTGGCGACATCCTTGTTTGTTTTAGAACAGCAAGCGGCCAATGGCGAATTTGCTCAGTGGAATTATGTCGCTATGGCGCTGTATAGCCTGCTGGACTGGACCTTGTTTCGTGAACTGCTGGAACTGGACGATTACCCGGCGCTACTGGCGTTTTGTCAGCAAAATAAGCAGCAGCCGATGATTACGGAATCTGATCCACGCCTGGGCTGATGCAGTTATTGCGCGGCTTTTAGCAACACCGGCTCTACCAATACACTTTGCTCAGCGTCGGACAGCCAAATCTGGCCTTCGCTGATATTGCATTGCAGGTTCATGGTCCGGCTAACCAGTTTCGCCATCTGTGCGACAGCTGCCTCGTCAATGTCCAGCACACTCAGGTTTTGATAGCGTTGTAGCGCTTGTTGATTATTCTTCCACCAAACAGGCACGCTGCGGCCACCGTAGCAAAACAATTGTACCTGTTTTGCCCGGCCGGCGGCTTTGCGTAACCATTTTTCATCGCTCTGGCCAAATTCCACCCACAGGTTTATCTCGCCGCTCAGCGTTTTGTCCCACAGTTCCGGCTCATCGTCTTCGGCACTTAAGCCTTTGGTAAACGCCAGGCTGTCGCTGGCATTCATCGCAAATGCCAACAAGCGTACCATCATGCGTTCATTGTTTTCTGATGGGTGCTGCGCCAGCGTCAGGCTGTGGCTTTGATAATAATGCCGATCCATGTCGGCAATCTGTAACTGTACTTTAAAGACGGTGGCTTTTAATGCCATAAATTTACTCGCACACTGGATAAAGGCAGCGAGTGTAGCGCGAAGCAGGCTGCTACTCAATTTAACTATTAACTGCTGTGCTAAGTGCCATCGGCTAACAAATTACGCTATGCTGAATTAAAACAACGCTAACTTACTGAGTTTTGTATAAATGTCTGAATTTGATTTTGCTATGGTGCAAAACTTTATAATTGCTCTGCTGTTGGGGGCGCTGGTAGGCATTGAACGGGAAAAACATCGCCGCGATGAACATCCGAACAGCTTTGGTGGTTTGCGTACCTACATTTTGTTTGCGCAGGCCGGCGCGGTCGCGGGCTGGTTATCGTTACAATTGCAGTCACCCTGGTTGTTTGTTGTTACTATTTTGGTTGTCAGCCTAGCAGTAATGACCGCTTATGTGCTGGAAAACCGAAATAGCCCAAGCTCGCTCGGCTTAACCAGTGAAATTAGCGCGGTAACAGTGTGTTTGCTCGGTGGTGCCGTGATGTATGGCTATGCAGAGCTGGCGGTAATGCTGGGTATTTTAACCTCTGCCATCCTGACCTTTAAGCAACCGCTGCATGGATTAGTCAGTAAAATTGATACCGATGATCTCTACGCCGGTTTAAAACTGTTGATTGCCAGTTTTATTGTGTTGCCGTTACTGCCAAATCAGCCGGTAGATCCGTGGCAGGCGTTAAACCCATATAAGCTCTGGCTATTGGTGATCTTGATCTCGTCAATGTCTCTGCTGGGCTATGTTGCTGTGCGCTGGCTTGGTACGGCACATGGCACTGTTATAACAGGTATTAGTGGCGGACTGGCGTCTTCGACGGCGGCAACCTTAAGCTTCGCCCGTAGCAGCAAATTTATGCCTGATGCTCAGGCTGCGCAATCACAAGCCAGCGGGGTTTTGCTGGCCTGGTTGGTAATGTTTATCCGGGTTTTGGTTACCGTAGGTATTGTCTATCGGCCTTTATTGGCAGGGCTGTGGCTGCCGTTTGCAATAATGGCGCTATGCTGTGCGGTGTCGGCAGCCTGGTTCTATTGGCGCAGTATACAGCAGTCTTCAGAGGTGCCTCATAGCAGTGTTAGGTTGAGCAATCCTTTTAGCTTGCTGGCAGCAATTAAGTTTGGTGCACTCTTTGCGGCAATATTATTGCTGGTAAAAATTACTGAGCACTACGCAGCAGAAGAGGGGCTGTATATTCTGGCGATAGTGGCCGGTTTAACTGATGTAGACGCTATTACCTTGTCAATGACGGACTATGCCCAACAAAGCCAGGCCAGCTATGGGTTAGCGACTATTGCAATTACGCTGGCTGTACTGAGCAATACCGTCGTTAAATGTGTAATGGTTTTTGCTTTTGGCAGTATGGCATTGGCAAAAAATGTATTTATTGCCACCTTAATGATCCTGTTATCCGCAATAGCTGTATTGTTTTTTGTTTGAAACAACGCTTTGGCAAGATCCCGACAGTGTTATCTCACCATGTTTAAGCGCAATACCATGCAGCTGACAGTCTCTGTGGAGGTGAAAATTTATCAGGGCTATCGGCATTTTTAACCTGGTCCAGAATGTTTTAGAACGACTGCACTGCCTTAACTAACTGGTAAACGGCTTGCAGCTGTGTACCCTTGACAGTGGCATAGTCCGCGCCGGTGTAGCCCCACCAATCCCAACAGGCGTTGGGGTTAAACGGGTTAATACTGCTGGCGGTTGTTTGCGGATATAACACCACTATATTATTGCTATCTGCGTAATTATTTAAACCCGTGCCAGTAGTGTAGGCATCGCCGACAGTCTCAGCGTTTTGCTTACAGCCATGAAAGCTGACATGCAAGCGACAGCTTTGACCTTCGGCACAGCTGGTGGGCACATACATATAGCCGGTTTTGGCAAGGGTGGTTTGCGCAGCGCTTGATAACTGATGCTGATCCAGAGGGTACAGTTTTCCTGAGGCCTGCTGGCTTTTGTGGTTTAACTTGCCAAGTAAAAAGGTCAGCAATTTGCCGGCGGCATCATAATCACAACTGGCCAGGTAAGGTGATTCGGATAGGTCGCAGTTACCCAAATCAGCGCGATCTGTCGGAAAGGTGTGGCCAAAGGCTTTATCATTTATCAAGGCAATGTTTTCTGCAGCCAGCCATTGCTGATATTGATGTTGCAGTGCTACCGCCAGACCAGGATAGACAGTGCTGTCTTTGCTACCGTGAAAGATCCACACTTTATCCTGTTGCAGCTTGCCTACTGCAGCCAAATAGCCTTTGTTTTGCTGGTCTTTCAAGTAGCTATTAATGGCCTCCATATCGGGTGAACTGGTCGCCTTGTTAAAGCAATGCTCCAGCGCCAGGCCAAGGCTGTTTTGCGCACAATACACCGGGCCGGCTGCGAGCATAGCAACACCGTCAACCTGGCCGGCAAAAGCTAAGTGGTATTGGCCGGCCATATAGGCGCCACTTGAGAGCCCAGAGAGGGTAATGTTAGGCTGCAGTTTAAGTTTGGCCAGGCTATCGGTGTCGGCGCTGACAGATTGAGACAAGGCAGCACAGGCCAGACCGGCAAATAAATAGCTACGCATGGCAACTCCTGATGATAAATCTAATTTGTAGCAACCTTGACAAATTAATCAACAGGCGGCAATAAGGCTTTAGTACAGGGTTAATGCGGAAAAGGATAGTTAAGATATTGCAGGTAGCGGCTTTTATCTAGCGTCTGAGGCAAAGCCTGCCACAGCTGTGCTGCATATTGTGGATAGTGTTCATAAAATGCCTGGCTCAACATCAGGTAACCATCACTTTGATATAATGGCGGGTACATTATTAACACCGGTAGCTGATTTAAATGCTGCTCCTGGGCCTTAATGCCATTTAACTCACACAACACTGTGGTGGCATCGACACGGCCTGACACCACCAGCTCAAGCGCTTGTTCAGGCGAGTGTGCAGGCACTAAAACCGTATTGGCCGGAAAGGGGATAGGGCGGTAACCCAATGGCCTGGATACTGTAATACTGAGGTTAGACGTTATCTTGTCCGGCAACATATTGTCGTAGCGGTAAGCCAGGCATAACCCCAACTGATTAATTGCCAGCGTTGGATCTGGTGTACCTTCAGCCGTTACCGGGTATCGGGTGAAATGAGCGCGGCTTTCGTCATAAGCGGCAACCAGCGCATCAACGCTGTTGTCCTCCAGCTGTTGCAAACAGCGTAACCAGGGCATGCGGACAAGCTCGAGGGAAATACCTGCTTCGTACGCTGCACGTGTTAAATGTTCTATGGTTGCACCAGCAAGTTCAGGCACTGCTGCACTATTGCCGGCATAATAGGGCAACAGCTGCTTATCTTCGTAGCAAAATCGCAGTGTTACCGGTGGTACGCCAATCTGGTCTGGCGTTGTCGGTAGCACATCGGCTGAGGCTATGCTGGATAACAGGCTTAAGTAAAGTAATAACGCGGCAATAGGCATCAGCATAGCAACCTAATAGCTAAACACAGTAGCCACGCCGCGTGAGCGTGGATCTGCCACTGCTTCTACCTTTCCGTCTAATACCTTAATGGCCTGAATATCGCCCAGGCTCCAGCTTTGGGTATGCAGCTTATAGCCTTTTTGCTGCAGATTCTTTTGTACCTCCGGCGACAGCGGTGCATAAGGTTCCATATTAATCTGATCTTTGGGTAACAATTGATGATGAAAGCGCGGTGCAGCAACAGCCTCAGCTAACGACAATTTAAAATCGTACAGGTTGACCATAACCTGAAAAATTGACGTAAAAATAGTTGAGCCGCCTGGCGTACCGATTGCCAACTCTACTTTACTATCTTTGACCAACAAACTCGGCGTCATTGACGATAACATGCGTTTGCCTGCTGCGATGGCATTGGCTTCGTTACCGACAACACCAAAGGCGTTGGGAACACCTGGCTTGGCAGAAAAATCGTCCATTTCGTTATTCAGTAAAAAGCCTGCCCCTTGCACCACCACACCACTGCCGAAGTCGAGATTGAGTGTGTAGGTATTGGACACTGCATTGCCATCTTTATCCAGAACTGAAAAATGTGTGGTGTGGTAGCCTTCCAACCCCGGTTTTACGCTAGCGGTAGCGGAGATCTGTTGTGGGTTTATGTCAGCAGCTCTTTGGTCTAAATAGGCAGGCGCAAGTAATTGCTGTTGTGGTACGGTAACAAAGTCGGGATCGCCGAGATAATTGGCACGGTCAGCGTAAACCCGCTTTTCGATTTCGGCGATTAAATGCACATATTGTGGGCTGTTAAGTGATACACCTGTAAAGTCAGCGGCACGGCGTTGCTTCAAGCCTAGTAACTGACCCAGGGCAATGCCGCCTGAGCTGGGCGGTGCCGCGGTGATCAATTGATAATCGCGCCATGGCATCACAACAGGCTCGCGCCAGCCGGCTTTATAGCCGGCTAAATCCGCCAGGCTAATAAGGCCTCCATCGCGTTGCATTTGTGCTACCAGTAGCTTTGCGGTTTCGCCCTGATAAAAATCGGTTGGGCCATGCTCTGCAATGCGTTGTAAAGTGGCGGCCAGCTCTGGTTGGCGAAAATTCTCGCCGGCTTGCATAGTGCCAAAGTAGTCGGCAAAGTTGGTTTTTCCCGCCAGTTGGCTAAGCAGGTCGGCGCGGTATTGGTATTGGTTATCCGCAACGATAAATCCGTTTAAGGCGTAGTGCACAGCCGGTTTAACCAAGTCAGCCCAGGGCAGGGTGCCAAAACGTTGATGCGCCTGCCACAAGCCCATTACGGTGCCCGGTACACCGCTGGCCTTGGCGCCAATCAGGCTTAAATTCTCAATGACCTGTTTTTCTTCATCCAGATACATATCACGGTGGGCTTTTGCCGGTGCCGTTTCGCGGTAATCTAAAAAGTAAGGCTTACCGTCAAACCAAATCAGCATAAAACCGCCACCGCCTATATTGCCAGCTTCAGGATAGGTTACCGCCAGCGTAAAAGCCGTTGCTATGGCGGCATCGACAGCGTTTCCTCCCTGGCGCATTATCTGCTCGGCGGTAGCCGCACCATACTGATCTGGTGAAGCTATAGCGCCATTTAGCGGCGCGGTCGTTTTACCTGTTGCAGTACAACAAGATACGACAAGCAGCATGACAAATATAAGCCGGTATAACATAACGCCCTCCTTGAGACTGTGACTCTGTTCTACCGCGATGGCGTTGAAATTACAAGACGTGACAAGCGTTAATCCGGCGTCTAAGCTGAGATTACAATTAAAAGCAAACAGACTAACCTGATGAAGTTACGGCTGTTTTATTGTCGTTTTTTCGGCATATAAAGGGGGGGGTATATGGCTTTCTGGAATACCGTTGGCGGCAGGCTGCTTAGCATACCCTTGCTGGCGCTGGTTGGCTTTTTAGTGCTGGCCACGGTGGCGCTGACTGCGCTTAACCATAGCCTGATTAAAGGACGTGAAGACAGGGTCGTTGCGATAATCGACAGTGGCTTAAGCATAGTGCGGCATTATCAAGCGCTGGAGCAAAACGGCAACTTAACCAGGGCAGAGGCACAGCAGCAAGCCATGGCGGCGATTAAAGCCATTCGTTATGACGGCACAGAATATATTTGGATCAATGATATGACTCGGCCGATCCCAGTCATGATTATGCACCCTACGGCACCAACCTTAGACGGAACCATACTGGATCAACAGCGATTTCACCATGCTACCTTGATGCGTAACCGCGATGGCAGCGAGCAGCAAACCTTAAATAATGCCAATCTTTTTGTCAGCTTTGTCGATGTGATTAATCGCTATGGCAATGGTTTTGTTGAGTACCAATGGCCTAAACCATTAAAAAGCGGCGGTATGTCGGAGCAACGCTACACCAAATTATCTTATGTTGCTAAAGACGATAGCTGGGGCTGGGTGCTGGGCTCCGGTATTTATATCGATGATGTTAAAGCGGCGTTTGCTGCGGTAGCTATGCAAGTTGGGCTGGTGGTGCTAATAATTATTGCCCTGACGGTTGGCGTGTCGTTATTTATCCGCCGCTGGTTATTACAGGCTTTAGGCGGTGAAGTTGCCAGCACCAAGGCGTTAGTAGAGCGGGTGGCAGCGGGTGATTTCTCCATCAACTTTGCGCTTAAAGCGGGAGATAATACCAGTTTACTGGCTGCACTAAGTGGCCTGGTTAATCAGTTACGCAGTATTATCAGCCAGCAAACGGCGATGGCAGAGCAACTGGCCGGGCAATCTGAGGCACTGGATGAAACCAGCCAGCAAACCCAGCAAATTTTGCAAAGTGTAATGGACCAGACGGCGCAGGTAGCGACAGCGGTAAACGAAATGACGGCCACCTGTGAGGATATGGCACGCAGTGCCACCACCGCAGCGAAAGCTGCACGTGACGCCGATACAGAAGCACAAAATGGTGTGACTGCGGTGCAATAAACTATTACTGCGATTGACGCGCTGAAACTAAAATTAGACCAGGTATCAGATGTCATTGCCCAGCTATCTAAACGTGGCGAAGAAGTCGGTGCGGTAACCGATGTTATCGGTGCTATTGCAGAACAAACTAATTTGCTGGCACTTAATGCGGCTATAGAAGCGGCACGCGCCGGTGAAATGGGCCGTGGTTTTGCTGTCGTTGCCGATGAGGTACGCACTCTGGCCAGCCGTTCTCAGGCATCTACTCAGGATATCAATAAACGTATTGAAGGCATTCAGCAAGATTCTGCCAACGCTGTGCAATCTATGGCGCAAAGTAAAACTGAAACAGAGCAAACGATTAGCTGTTCGCAACAGGCCAATGCCGCGTTAATACGTATTAATACGGCGGTATCCAGTATTACTGACGTTAATGATCAACTGGCCAGTGCCACCGAAGAGCTGGCCGTAGTGTCCGGCACCATAAACGAAAATATGGAGAACATTGCCAATGCGGTGGAAAGTACCACGGTAAAATCGACAGAATTGTCAGTTGCCAGTCAGCAATTACGGCAGATGGCCAGCGAGATGAAAAAATCGCTCAGTGGTTTTAAATTATAAGCAAAACAGCAATAAGGCGCTGTATAAACCTGAATGGGCGCTTTTTGATGCAATTTTGTACCTAATTATCTATGATTACTTTGAATGAATGTTAAAGGAGTTAAGATGAAACCGGTATTGATTGTGCTATTGCTGCCATTTCTCGTGTCAGCCGAGGTGTATAAATGTGATGTTGGCGGAGTAATCACATACAGTCAGGTTCGTTGTAGTGCTGAGGCTGAAGTAACCGCTTATGCCACAGAAGATTTAGTGACGGCATCACAACAGCCAATACTGGAAGCGAATGCAAACAGTGCCGCGGCTACTATGGATAGGTTAAGTGATTCAGTTAAGAAACGCGATATGCGCTTACTAGTCAATAAGCTTAAGTTAGACAAAGAAAACAAGCTTAAACAGCGTGACATCAAACTGGCTGAACTAAAAAGCTCTAAGGACCAAGCGCTCAATAACCTGGCGGGTGCTGTATGGGAAGAAAGCTTGTCAAAAGAGATGGCAGCAGTAGCAATTCAGTATGATACTGACATCAGAGGAATTGATACGGAAATAGATCGATTAGTTGATGAATTAAACCGAATTTGAATGTTGTGCATCCAGAAACACAAAGCCCCGCTTAAGCGGGGCTTTGTTTTGAGGAATTTAATGGTCGGTACGAGAGGATTCGAACCTCCGACCCCTTCACCCCCAGCGAAGTGCGCTACCAAGCTGCGCTACGTACCGACGTAGGGCGTATCATAATGATTCCCCGCCAGAAAGCAATGCTGCAAAGGTTGACTGTTGCAAATTTCGCCAACCAGCAAGCTTTGTATATCAGCAAGTTGAATAGGCATTATAGCGGCGTCTTGCTATCTTAATTTTCAGTCCCTTGCTAACATAGCCGTCTTTACGTCTTTTGGTATATAGCTGTGCTGTGGATCCCTTTTACGTTGCTGGCGGCCTTTATGCAGGCCTGGCGCAATGCGTTTCAAAAGCAATTAAGCAAAGATGTTGCCGTAGCCGGCGTTACGTTGGCGCGGTTTATTTGGGCATCGCCGTTAGCGGCGCTGTATTTGTGGGCTTTGTATCAGTGGCAGCCGGTGGCGTTGCCGTCGTTCAGCACCGGCGTTGCTGGCTTTGTTGTGGCGGCAGCGCTGGCGCAAATTCTGGCTACCGCACTGATGGTAAAGCTGTTTAAGCTGCGTAACTACGCTATAGGTGCCGGGCTGGCAAAAAGTGAGGCCGTGTTGGCTGCGGTGCTTGGCGTGGTGTTATTTAGTGAGTCCTTAACCGCGCTGGGCTGGGCAGGTGTGTGTTTAGGTGGTTTTGCAGTATTTTTACTTAGCGGTGCCAGCTTACGCCAGTTATCGCTACCGGTGCTGCTGTTGGGATTGGGCAGCGGCTTGGCTTTTGCGCTGACATCTTTGTGGGTGCGCCAGGCCAGCCTGGTGCTGGGGTTGCCGTTTCCACATGGCGCAGCCTGGGTATTGTTGCTGGTTATTCTGCTGCAAACCGTTATTCTGCTGTTGTGGTTAAGCCTGAAAGATAAAGCGACATTAACCGCACTTTGGCAGCGGCCAAAACTTACCTTAATGGTGAGTACTTGCAGTTGTATTGGCTCGATAGGCTGGTTTAGCGCCATGAGCCTGGAATCGGTGGCACTGGTAAAAACCCTTGGTCAGGTAGAAGTGCTGTTTATGTTGCTGATCTCGGCTTTGGTATTTAAAGAGAAGTTGCAAAAAGCCGACCATTGGGGATTAGCGCTGATCGTGTTGGCGGCGATAGCGGTAATCTGGGCTTAATTAGCAATCCCACTGGTGAAATTTCACTAACGCAGTAAAATGGAGCTCAGTTAACAGCTAACTTTAGTGATTTTTGTGTCAGACCAAGATATTTATGCCGACATCCGGCCTTACAACGATAGCGAGGTAGTGCCGGCAATTAGCAGGTTGATTGCCGATGATGAGTTTATTCAGGCCATTCTGCACTACCGTTTTCCGCATTTATCCGGACCATTCGGTTGGCTGCTGTCCCCGCTGGTTAAATTTGCCTTAAAGCGGCGCTGGGCCAAGCTTACCAACGTATTGGCGGTGCAAAAACAAGTCGCGGCTTTTATGGACCGGATGATAGACAGTACCACCAATAAGGTCACAGTGTCGGGATTGCAACAGCTTACACCTGGTACAGCATATTTGTTTGTGTCTAATCATCGTGATATTGCCATGGATCCGGCATTGGTAAATTGGTGCTTGCATCATCATGGCTTTGATACCGTGCGTATTGCTATTGGCGATAATTTGCTGCGCAAAGCCTGTGCGACTGAGCTGATGAAGTTAAATAAAAGCTTTATTGTCAAACGCGGCGCAAAAGGACCGCGTGAAATGCTGAAGAATTTTTCGCAATTATCGTCTTACATCAAGCATTCATTACAGCAATTGCAATCGGTATGGATTGCACAAAAAGAAGGCCGGGCCAAAGATGGCAATGATGAAACGGATCCGGCAATTTTGAAAATGTTTTATATGGAAGGTAAAAAGCGTGGTGAAGATTTCTCGACCTACATGGCCAGCTTAAACATAGTACCGGTCTGTCTGTCGTATGAGTATGATCCCTGCGATATCGATAAAATTAACGAACTTTGGCAAAAACAAACAGCGGGCAGTTATCAAAAGCGCGAGTTTGAAGATATCGACAGTATTATTAAAGGCATAGTGGGATTTAAAGGCCGGGTGCATGTGGCTTTTGGCACACCGCTTACTGAAATACCGCCAGAGCCTGAGCAATTGGCTGCGCTAATTGATCAGCAGATTTGGCAGCAGTATCGTTTATTTCCGGTCAATTATCTGGCAGCAGGACATCAACATGCCGCCATTGACGAAAACGTTGCAGAGCAGTGGCAGCAGCGGTTACAAGCTGTGCCGGCTGGGGCGCAAAGCCTGTTAAGCCGGTTGTATGCCGCGCCGTTGCTAAAGCAGCAAGTCGTGGACAGCAACAGTTGAGTTATTTAATCGCGGTAACTCTGCTGTGGGCGTTTTCGTTTAGTTTGATTGGTGTTTACCTGGCCGGCCAGGTTGATGCTTATTTTGCAGTGTTGTTAAGGGTGCTGTTAGCCTTGCTGGTATTTTTGCCGTTTATGCGACGGCTACCCTTGGCCCTGGCAGTAAAGTTAATCGCGTTAGGCGCAGTGCAACTGGGGCTGATGTATTTGTTTTATTATCAGTCATTCTTATTACTGACAGTGCCGGAAGTGCTGATCTTTAGCATTTTTACCCCGGTTTATATAACCTTGCTGTACGACGTGTTGCAGCGCCGCTTTAGTAATCGCTTTCTAATGGCTGCTTTACTGGCGGTGGTTGCTGCGGCAATTATGCGTTTTAAAGGCCTGACGCAGGATTACTGGCTGGGGTTTGTCGTGGTGCAAGCGGCTAACCTGTGCTTTGCTATGGGGCAGGTAGGTTATAAAATCCTGCTTGAGCAGCAGCCGGTAAAGCTCGCGCAACATCAGTTGTTTGGCTGGTTTTATCTGGGTGCTGTAATAGTAGCACTGCCGGCATGGTGGGTGTTGGGCGGCACGCAATATCCACACAGTGCAACGCAATGGGCAATACTGCTTTGGTTGGGGCTAGTGGCCTCAGGTGCCGGCTATTATTGCTGGAATAAAGGCGCCACCCTGGTTAGCAGTGGCGTGCTGGCAGTGATGAACAATATGCTGATCCCGGCCGGTTTGGTGGTCAACATAGTACTGTGGAACCGCGATGAAAATCTGCTGAGCTTAACTATCGGCTCAGTACTGTTAATCTTATCCTGTATGTTGTGTAAGCCCGTGCGCAACTCAGTTAACCCCGGAGTGGCAAATGGCCAGACAAATTAGTTATACCTTTAACAAACAACGTAAGGTGATTAATTTCAGCTACGACAAGTATCATGATATGTACGAGGCTGTCGCTGCCGCTGAAGGCATAGATTTAACCCGCTTTCTGGCGATGGAACAACAAGTTGCTATGACAGCTAAGCGCGGCGCAGCAGTCAAAAATTACCGGCAGCAAGAATTTGCCCGCATGGGGTTTGCTGATATCGCTTTTGTCAGAGAAGAGCAGTAGGCGGGTTACCAGCTGTCGGTATCCGGGCAGCTGGTTTACAGCTGACAAATCGCAGACAATAAAAAAGGACACCGCGGTGTCCTTTTTTAGCAAGTGCTTAAATTACAGAACTGTAACGTTAGCAGCTTGTGGGCCTTTTTGGCCTTGTTCGATTTCGAAAGCAACGCGTTGGCCTTCGTTTAAGGTTTTGTAACCTTCAGTTTGGATAGCACGGAAGTGAACGAATGCGTCAGCGCCGCCGTTATCCTGAGTAATGAAACCGAAACCTTTATCAGCGTTGAACCACTTAACTACACCAGTTACTTTAGCCATGAATGACTCCTAAAAATTTTAATAGAACTAATTGACGCTTAATTGCGCTTTTAGCCTGACTGTTACCTTACTTATGCGGCCAAACGTGCGTGAATCTTCAGGACATGACTTACAATGAAGCTGTGTAGCGAAGTTTTCATAAACATTTTGTTACATAGGTCTGCTTTACAGGCCGGAAAGAACTATAGCAGGTCTGAGCGGAATGTATATAGCAAATTGCAAATAAACCTTTGTCAGGCAATAAAAAAGCTTAATACAATAAAAAAAGGCCGCAAATGCGACCTTTGTAAGATTGTTTATTTATTGCGCATTAAGCATTTAACGCAACTTCAGGTGCCACGTAGGCAAAACCTAAGGCCTCGGCCACGCTTTCATTGGTTACCTGGCCATTCATCACGTTAAGGCCATTCATTAAATGCTTGTCGTCAAGCAAGGCTTGTTTATAGCCTTTATTAGCTAAGCGAATGATAAACGGCAGAGTAGCGTTATTTAGCGCGAAGGTAGACGTACGTGGTACAGCGCCGGGCATATTCGCAACGCAGTAGTGTACGACATCGTCAACGATATAGGTTGGTTCAGCATGAGTGGTAGGTTTTGATGTTTCCACACAGCCGCCCTGGTCGATAGCAACGTCTACAATGGCTGAGCCGGGCTTCATGCGCTTGATATGGTCTTTAGTGACCAGTTTAGGTGCTGCTGCACCGGGTACCAATACGCCGCCAATCACTAAATCAGCCGCCAGTACTTCCTGCTCCAGCGCATCGGCAGTAGAGTAAATGGCTTTAACGGCACCATTGAACTGCGCATTAATGCGGCGCAGCACATCAACACTACGATCCAATACTGTAACATCAGCACCTAAGCCCAGCGCCATTTGTGCTGCGTTGGTGCCGACCATGCCGCCACCGATAACCACCACTTTAGCCGGTGCTACACCAGGCACACCACCTAATAGCATGCCACGGCCGGCACAGGATTTTTCCAATGCCCGGGCACCGGCCTGAATTGACATACGGCCAGCTACTTCAGACATTGGCGCTAACAGTGGCAAGCCACCGCGGTTGTCGGTAACGGTTTCATAGGCAATACAGATAGCTTTTGATTTAATTAAATCTTCGGTTTGTGGTAAATCCGGTGCCAGGTGCAGGTAAGTAAACAGGATTTGGCCTTCGCGCAGCATGGCGCGCTCAACTGCTTGTGGCTCTTTTACTTTAACAATCATTTCCGCTTTAGCGAAAACGTCTGCTGCACTGGCTGCAACGGTTGCGCCTGCTGCAATGTAATCGTCGTCAGTGAAACCAATTCCCATACCGGCATTGGTTTCAACTATTACGCTGTGCTTGTGGTTTACCAGCTCACGTACGCTGGCTGGTGTCATACCTACACGGTATTCGTGGTTTTTAATTTCTTTTGGTACGCCAATAATCATAGTTTTAGGCCTTTTTCTGAGGTAATAGTTGGCTAAGGTAAAATTTATGCGCAGTATACTGCTAACTTTGTAGAATTAATGCTTGTTTTTGGGTTTATGAGTAGTGCAAAATTCTGTTTAAATTAAAAAAGCGAATTTTTTAGCTGCTATGTACTCTTTAAGTAAAAGTATCAAGAAGTTAGATCGTATAGATCGTAAAATTCTGACAGAATTACAGCGTGATGGCCGTTTGGCCAATGTCGAACTGGCCCGGCGGGTCGGGCTCAGCCCGACACCTTGCTTAGAGCGGGTGCGAAAATTAGAGGCCGAAGGGGTTATTCTGGGTTACACGGCCCAGGTCGACCCGCATAAAGTAGGGGCCGCCTTGCTGGTGTTTGTTGAAATTACTCTAAGTAAAACCTCTCCGGAAGACTTCGATGAGTTTAGCAAAGCCGTGCAAAAGCTGGCTGAAATTCAGGAGTGTCATCTGGTATCCGGTAGTTTTGATTTCCTGCTAAAAACCCGGGTAGCCAATATGGCAGCTTATCGTGAACTGCTGGGTGAAACCCTATTGCGGTTACCCAGTGTGCGCGAAAGCCGCACTTATGTGGTGATGGAGGAAGTTAAGCAAACTACTTTTGTCGCGATTAATAGTTAAATCGTGGTTCAGCGCCGCTTCACGGATGCACTTTTACAGTCTGTCTGGTATCTTAAGCAGCAGCGCGCGCTCAAAAGAACGATGATAAAAATTAGGGGCTCCATTTGCAAAACAGAGAGTATTTTCCACTGAACGGTGTCCAGCGTTTGCTGGAAGTCGGACTGATTATTTTTTCTGGCTTTGGCTTGTTTTTGCTACTTGCTTTACTGTCGTTCGACCCGGCCGACCCTAGCTGGTCGCAAACCGGTTATCAGACTGACATTCGTAATTATACCGGGCCAATAGGTGCCTGGCTGGCAGATTTATTGCTGTTTAGTTTTGGCTGGATAGCTTACCTGTTGCCTTTTTTAGTCGCCTTTAGCGGGTTTTTGTTGTTTAAACGTTTTCATGATCTGCTGCAGCTGGACTATCTGATCCTGGGCCTGCGGTTGATAGGGTTAATCCTGACACTGCTGACGGCTACGGCCATTAGCAGTATTAATTTTAACGACATTTTTTATTTTTCGTCCGGCGGTGTAGTAGGGGATGTCGTAAGTAACGCACTGCTGCCGTATTTTAATTTTGTCGGCACTATATTGGTGTTACTGATTGGTTTTGCTACCGGCTTAACCTTTATGACCGGTATTTCCTGGTTAACAGTTGCTGACGCGCTTGGCGCGGCCTGTTTTACTGCAGCCTATTTTATTGCCAGTATTCCTGCCCGGTTAAAGCAGCGCCAGGCAGATGATTATGATCCTTTTACTGCAGAGCAGGAGCTTGACGATGAACCGGTTAAAGCCCTGAGTGCCACGCCGGCAGAGGCAACACAAAAAGTGCAGCAGCCGCTAATTAGCAGCAGCCGCACCGAGCCATTACCTATTAAACCGTTAGACGTAAATACACAGGCCAAAGCCTATTATGCTGTGGATACCCTGGCAGATGAGCAGCTATCATTTAGCGCCATAGATGAACCTGACAGCGACGAGCGCTGGGCACAGACCTTGCAACAACTGGAATTGCCACCCGAGCCCGAGCAGGACGCAATTTTATCTGCCGTGATAGATGATGAGGATGATGGCCTGGAAGTGTCACATCTGCTGGAAGAATTACCGTCGCTGGCATTGTTAGACCGGCCGGATAAAGCCGTTAACCCCATAGATCCGGCGGATTTAGAGCGGGTATCGCGTTTGGTAGAAGCAAAGCTGCTGGATTTTAATGTCGAAGCCCAGGTAGTTGGGGTACATCCCGGACCGGTGGTTACCCGTTTTGAACTTGATTTAGCGCCCGGTGTTAAGGTCAGCAAAATTACCGGCCTGGCGAAAGATTTAGCCCGTTCTTTATCGGCTATCAGTGTGCGGGTGGTCGAAGTGATCCCGGGCAAGTCGTATATCGGTTTAGAGTTGCCCAACAAGCATCGCGAAATAGTGCGGCTGTCAGAAGTTATTGGCGATGAAGTGTTCGACAATTCTAAATCTCCGCTCACTATGGTGCTGGGTAAAGACATTGCCGGTAAATCTGTGGTGGCCGATTTAGCGAAAATGCCACATTTGCTGGTAGCGGGTACCACTGGATCGGGTAAGTCTGTTGGCGTTAACGTTATGATTTGTAGCTTGCTATATAAATCGACACCAGATGACGTGCGCTTTTTAATGATTGACCCCAAAATGCTTGAGCTGTCAATTTATGAAGGTATTCCACACCTGCTGACCGAAGTGGTCACCGATATGAAAGACGCCGCCAATGGCTTGCGCTGGTGTGTTGGTGAAATGGAGCGTCGCTACAAATTAATGTCGGCACTGGGCGTGCGTAATCTCAAGGGCTACAACGCCAAAATCAGTGAGGCAATTGCCGAAGGTGCGCCAATTAAAGACCCGCTATGGCGACCGTCAGACGATATGCGTACTGAACCGCCGCTGTTAGAGAAGTTGCCAGCTATCGTCGTGGTTATCGACGAGTTTGCCGATATGATGATGATCGTCGGTAAAAAAGTCGAAGAGCTGATAGCCCGTATTGCACAAAAAGCCCGTGCGGCCGGTATCCATTTGATACTGGCGACACAACGGCCTTCAGTAGATGTCATTACCGGGTTGATTAAAGCCAATATTCCCACCCGGATTGCATTTCAGGTGTCCTCGAAGATTGATTCGCGCACTATCTTAGATCAACAAGGTGCAGAGAGTTTGCTGGGACAGGGCGATATGCTTTATTTACCGCCTGGCTCTGGTGTGCCGACCCGGGTCCACGGTGCCTTTGTTGATGACCATGAAGTGCATGCCGTCGTCGCCGACTGGAAAAAACGTGGTAAACCAAATTATATCGCTGAAATATTAAGCGGTGAAACCACCGAAGAAAACTTACTGCCAGGCGAAACCCTGGAGGGTGACGACGGTGAGGCTGATCCGCTGTACGATCAGGCGGTGGCTTTTGTCATTGAATCGCGCCGGGCATCGGTGTCCGGGGTGCAGCGCAAATTTCGGATAGGGTATAACCGTGCGGCGCGTTTAGTAGAACAAATGGAACAAAGCGGCATTGTTAGTGGCCCGGGCCACAATGGCAATCGTGAAGTTATAGTGCCGGGTGGGCCGGCAAAAGGATATTAAATGGCAGTAAAATGGCTGTTATCAGCACTACTGTGTCTGCCGCTACTGGCACAGGCACAACAGGCAGAGCAAATATTGCAACGCAAATTGGCGACAATAAAAACCTTTTCGGCCAGTTTTGAGCAGCAGGTTTATGATGCAGAGCACCAGGTGTTGCAGCAAGGCAAAGGCCAGTTGATACTAAAGCAGCCGGCATTATTCCGCTTTGAAACGACCGAGCCTGAGCCAAATCTGTTTATTGGTGACGGTACAACGTTGTGGTTTTACAACGAAGTGCTGGAGCAGCTTACGTTGTATGATGCGGCGGCGGAGGTTAACCGTACTCCGTTCGTGTTGTTAACATCGACCGATCCGGCGCTGTGGGCGCAATATCAGGTCAGCCGCCAGGCCGAGCAGTATGTTATTAGTGCTAAAGATGCTGACAGCGCAGTAAAACAGCTGATACTGAGTTTTTCCGGTGATGCGCTGGCCAGCATGCAGGTGGTAGATATAAACGGCCAACGCAGTGAGTTTAGCTTTACAACAGTACAGCTGAATATTGAACTGGAGCAAGGGTTGTTTAAGTTTGAGCCGCCTGCGGGCACCGATATAGACGATCAACGGCAGCGCTAAGCAGTGGATACGTTAAAGCTGGATTTTGCCGAAGATTTTCGTCCACTGGCGGCGCGAATGCGACCGCGTACACTCAGTGAGTATGCCGGGCAGCAACATCTGATAGGTACGGGTACAGCACTGCATAAAGCCATTACGGCTGGCAGAGTATTTTCACTGATCTTGTGGGGGCCACCGGGCACCGGCAAAACCACGCTGGCCGAAGTGATAGCAAGCCACGCTGACGCCGCCATTATCAAACTGTCGGCGGTAACCTCGGGTATTAAAGATATTCGTGATGCTATCACTACCGCACAGCAACGTGCGCAGCAATACAAGCAGCGTACTTTGCTGTTTGTTGACGAAGTACATCGATTCAACAAAAGCCAGCAAGATGCGTTTTTACCTTTTATTGAAGACGGCACCATCACTTTTATTGGTGCCACCACCGAAAATCCTTCGTTTGCGCTCAACAACGCTATTTTGTCGCGGGCCCGTGTTTGTGTACTTAAACCATTAACTGATGCTGACTTACAGCAGGTGCTGGCCAATGCACTGGCTGATAAAGATCGTGGCCTGGGTAAAGAGCAGGTAAGCTTAAGTGAGCAAGCCGAACAGTTGCTGTTACAACTGGCCTCGGGGGATGCGCGTAAACTGCTAAATTTGTTGGAGCAAGCCGCCGAGCTTACCGAAGCCAATGACAATAACAACAGCGGCACTGCAGGTAAAGAAATCAGTTTTGCCACGTTGAAACACCTGGTACCGAAACAATTGCCTGGTTTTGATAATCAGGGCGACATGTTTTTTGATTTAATCTCAGCCTTTCATAAATCTGTACGCGGGTCCGATCCCGATGCCGCTTTATACTGGTACTGCCGCATTCTGGCCGGTGGTGGCGATCCCTTGTATGTTGCCAGACGCCTGTTGGCTATTGCCAGTGAAGATATTGGCAATGCCGATCCGCGCGCGCTAACGCTGGCATTAAATGCCTGGGATACTTTTGAGCGGGTAGGGCCAGCGGAGGGAGAAAGGGCAATAGCACAAGCTGCGGTGTACCTGGCATTGGCGCCAAAAAGTAATGCGGTATACAGTGCTTTTAATCAGCTGAAGCAATTAGTTACAGAGCAGCCGGCCTATGAGGTGCCGCTGCATTTACGTAATGCGCCAACTAAGTTAATGCAGCAACTGGGCTTTGGTAAAGGGTATCGCTATGCTCACGATGAACCTGGCGGTTACGCCGCCGGTGAACGTTATTTACCAGCAGAATTAGCCGGGCAGCAATTTTATCAGCCAGTAGAACGTGGTATGGAAATACAACTGGCAGAGAAATTGCGTTTTTTACGTGCGCAAGACGCACAAAGCCGGCAAAAGCGAGATAAATAATGTTAACCTATCTGGCTATTGCATTAGGAGGCGCCATCGGTGCATGCTTGCGTTATGCCTGCAATGAAATGGCGCTGAATGTTTTAGGCAAGTCATTCCCTTTTGGCACTTTGCTGGTTAATATTCTCGGCTCTTTTATCTTAGGCTTGCTATATGCGCTGATCAGCAACGGTGTCCTGGCTCCTACGCCTTGGCGTACGCTGGTGGCGATAGGCCTGATTGGCGCTTTTACTACCTTTTCCACGTTTTCGCTGGATACGGTGTTGTTATTACAGCAAGCTGAAGTGCTAAAAGCATTCTGCAACGTGCTACTAAATGTGTTGTTATGTTTAACGCTTGCCTGGTTAGGGCTTAAACTGGGTTCAATGAAGTAATTACTATGTTAGATGCAAAATTTTTACGTAACGAATTAACTGAAACCGCGGCGCGCCTGGCAAAGCGTGGCTTTGTATTGGATGTGGCACGCCTAACTGAATTGGAAGAGCTGCGGCGCAAACTGCAGGTTGACACTCAGGAGCTGCAAAACCAGCGTAATACTAAATCTAAAGCCATTGGTCAGGCCAAGGGCCGTGGTGAAGATATCGCGCCGCTGCTGGCAGAGGTTGACGGCTTAGGTGCCCAACTGGATGCCGCCAAACAGCAACTTGATATTGTGCTGGCTGAAGTTGAGCAAATAGCGCTGACGGTACCGAATTTACCGGATGAGTCAGTGCCGGCAGGTAAAGATGAAACTGAAAACGTTGAAGTTCGTCGTTTCGGTACGCCGCGCCAGTTTGATTTTACCGTTAAAGATCATGTGGCCTTAGGCGAAGCGATAGACAACGGTCTTGATTTTGAAAGTGCTGTTAAAGTTACCGGTTCCCGTTTTGTGGTGATGCGCGGCAAAATTGCCCGGATGCATCGTGCCTTAACGCAATTTATGCTTGACCTGCATACCACCGAACATGGTTATACTGAACTCTATGTGCCTTATCTGGTTAATCACACCAGCCTGTACGGTACTGGCCAGTTACCCAAGTTTGGCGGCGATTTATTTCATACTCAGCCTGCGACAGAAGAAGGTCAGGGCCTGGCGCTTATCCCAACGGCCGAAGTACCAGTGACCAATCTGGCACGCGACAGTATTTTTGATGCCAGCGAATTGCCGCAGCGCTATACCGCGCATACGCCATGCTTCAGAAGCGAAGCTGGCTCTTACGGTCGCGATACCCGGGGCTTAATCCGGCAACATCAATTTGATAAAGTCGAGCTGGTGCAGCTGGTACAGCCGCAAGATTCCATGCAAGCTCTGGAGCAACTTACCGGGCATGCAGAAAAAGTATTGCAGTTACTTGGTTTGCCGTACCGCGTTATGCTGTTATGTACTGGCGATATGGGCTTTGGTTCAACTAAAACCTATGATTTGGAAGTTTGGCTACCGGCGCAAAACACCTACCGTGAAATCTCATCCTGCTCCAATATGGGAGATTTCCAGGCGCGCCGTATGCAGGCCAGGTTCCGTAGCCCGGAGATGAAAAAACCAGAATTGCTGCATACTCTTAATGGCTCTGGTTTGGCAGTAGGGCGTACCCTGGTTGCCATACTGGAAAACTATCAACAAGCCGACGGCAGTATAGTTGTGCCAGAAGTGTTGCGCAGTTACATGGGCGGTTTGGCATTACTTAACTAAGTAACAATTAGTGTAGTTAAACGAGATGTTAGTCAGCACCATCCCGGGCGTTCCGGGATGGTGTAAAGCACGGAATGAGCGGATGACAAAGAAGACGCAAAAAGCGGCCAGGCGGACTAATACTCAACTGATGCGCGGTATTTATCTGGCTGTGATTATTGGCATAGTCGCGATAGTGGTAATTGTGACACTGGAATCTATCGTTGCTATATTACGTGACACTGTTAACTGACCTATTACAGGCACTTAGCGGGCTTGGGTAAGCCGGCAATGCGGGTGGCCTGTTTGGCTGGCCCTTGCGGGAACAACAGGAACAAATATTTACTGTTGCCTTTATCTGCCCCAAGTTGCTGCGCCATTGCCTTTACCAGCACACGAATGGCTGGTGAGGTGTTAAATTCCAGATAAAACTGCCGTACAAAATGCACCACTTCCCAGTGTGCGTCGCTTAACTCAATATTTTCCTGCGCAGCAAACGCCAGAGCTACTTGTTGATCCCAAAGCTGCAGATCGGACAGATAGCCGTGCTTATCCAGCGCAAGCTGTTTGCCATCAACTTGCAGATAATTTAATTCTGCCATAACAGTACCTGATCAGCGTTAATCGTTAATGTTACCCATGCTTCGTCATCTATTACTGTAACGGACTGAGGCACCTTTAGCTTACGCAGTAAAACATCGCTTTGTAAGGCGTAGACATGTTGTACCGGCCAGCAAAGATCCTGGCGGATACTCAGCCACACGGCGTCTTGTCGTAGCAAAATACCGTCATCTGGCTGGCAAATAAGCGCAAACTCGTCCATTGACAGCTTAGGGTGTATCAAAGTTATCAATTTCATTAGCTGCAAATTACCTGATGTTGCCGGCTTATCAGCTGTTGTATCTGAGCGGCATCCACTAACTGAGCGTCAATACTGAGCTGGCTTGGCTGAATATTACGTTGCAACAGCGATGCGTGACAAACATAAACCTGCTCAATATCATATAAAGCAAACAGCTTAAAGCTACGTGGGTAGGCTTTTAGCTTAAATGTCGCTTGCTCCTGGGTTGGCAGCAACTGATACACTGCATCAGCGCTAAATAACACGCTGACCTGATGTTCTACTGCCGCCATAGCTAATAACAAATCCAAAGCTTCGCGACCGTGGCTGCTGTTAAAAGGAGCCTGGCGCTGAATAAGTAATATATTTTGCATTAAAACTGTACCAGTTTATCTACGTTACTCTGACGCATAGCAAATTCGGCCAGACCCGCGCCGATATAGCCGTTGCGGGCAGGCACAGTTTCAGACACCAGCCCCCGTTTTTCTGCGGCTGTAACACAAAACAACAAGGGTATTTGCTGGCGTTGGCAAAATTCTGCCAGCTCTGCACTGATATCGGGTTCATCAGCAGGTAAATCAATCTGGTTTGACGCCAGCAGTACCGCATCCTGATATAAAAATATATGGTCGATACTGTGGCCCAGCTGAAGCAACGCGCGGGCAAATTGCAGCGCACTGCCTGGGCTTTGGCTGGCAAAGCCGGCTGAAGTTAGCAACAATGCAAAGGTTGTCATGTTTAGCCCACTGCTATTAGTTGAAGTGTCCGGTAAAAAAAATGCCCCGGCTAGCGGGGCATTTTATCGGATTGTGTCAGCTTCGCAAAGCTTACTGCTTAGTCATCGCCACCAAATACGCCTAGTAACTGTAACAAGTTGACAAAAATATTAAAGATATTCAGGTACAAGCCCACAGTGGCACGAATATAGTTTGTTTCGCCGCCGTTGATAATACGGCTGGTATCAAACAGGATCAGTGCAGACATTATCAGAATAATAGCAGCAGAAATAGCCAGGCTTAATGCCGGGATCGCCAGGAAGATATTCGCCAGCGCGGCGACCAGCACGACAATTAAACCAACCATCAAAAAACCACCCATAAAAGAGAAGTCTTTACGTGTAGTCAGTGCGTAGGCTGATAAACTGAAGAAAATCAGCGCGGTTCCGCCTAATGCTTGCATAATCATGCTGGGGCCATTCGCCAGGCCTGCATAGTAATTTAGCATAGGGCCAAGAGATGCACCCATTAAGCCGGTAAAGGCAAACACCCAGAAAATGCCGCTGGCAGAGTCAGCTTTTTTATTTACTACAAACAACATAATAAAAGCTGCGACAAAACAACCCAATGACACCATAGGTGACATCTGCATTGCCATTGCCACCGCTGCGGTAACGGCGCTAAGGGTCAGCGTCATGGCCAATAAAAAATAGGTATTGCGTAGTACTTTGTTAATCTCAACACTGCTTCCGGCAGTACCGAGGGTGGTTGTGTCTCTGTATGACATAGTAATGTCCTCCTGATACAAAGGTTTAATAGCACATCTGACCCTATCATACTGCCTAAGTTCCGACTCAGCCAGTGTTGGCATCGATATTTTAGACTTAGTGACATTTTTTTGAATTTAACCCTTTCTTTTGTTGGTGTTAATGATTAATATACGCGTCGCCGGAGGGATGGCAGAGCGGTTTAATGCACCGGTCTTGAAAACCGGCGTGGGTTAATAGCCCACCGAGAGTTCGAATCTCTCTCCCTCCGCCACTTCTTGCGATTACAGATATCCCCGATAAAAATATTGTTATCCTGCTGATTTAGCGCATTTTAAACCATATTCATTTCAAATCATTAACCTTTCTGGCACACTAAGCGTCAACTGTTCAAAACAGTGATTTTCCAGGCAATTGAGTTAGCAATACCGGCCAGGCTCGGCTATGCTAGACATCAATAATTATACTAATAACCAGTAACTCGGAGAGGCTAAATTGATTAACGTTCTGTTAGTTGATGACCATGAGCTTGTACGTACTGGGATCAGTCGCATACTAATGGATGAGCGCGGAATCAAGGTGATTGGCGAAGCTGGCTCTGGCGAAGAAGCATTACAATTTTGTCGTCAGCATGAACCTGACGTGGTGTTGATGGACATGAATATGCCCGGCATGGGCGGTATGACAGCCACTAAGCGCATTTTACATTATTGTCCTGATACGAAAGTTTTAGCGTTATCGGTATCTTGTGAAGAGCCTGTACCCACCAAAGTAATGCAATTGGGTGCAGCGGGGTTTATTTCTAAAAATTCACCGCCAAAAGAAATGGTTGCCGCTATACGTAAAGTCTATTCCGGTGCCCGGCATATTTCGGATGAAGTTGCTCAGAAAATGGCGATGAGCAAAGTTAACAACCACAGTCAGAATCCGTTTGATGATTTATCTGATCGTGAACTGCAAATTATGCTGATGATTACCCAGGGGCAAAAGGTCAATGATATTGCAGAACAGCTGAATGTCAGTGCGAAAACGGTTAATTCGTATCGATATCGCATGTTTGAAAAACTGGCAATTAGCGGCGATGTTGAGTTGACACATTTGGCATTGCGCCACGGCATGATCGATATTGCTAAAGCCTGATGTTCGACGCAAAAGCATTTTTACAGTCTGTACCGCGCCAGCCGGGCGTGTATCGTATGTTAAGCAGCGCGGAGCAGATCATTTATGTTGGCAAAGCCAAAGATTTGCGCGCCCGCTTAAGTAGTTATTTTCGAAGCCAGCTCGACAGTATTAAAACCCGCTCGCTAGTCAGCCAGATTGCAAATGTTGAATATACACTGACCCACAGTGAGACAGAAGCGCTGATCCTGGAAAATAACCTGATCAAGCAATTTATGCCGCGCTACAATGTGTTACTGCGGGATGATAAGTCTTACCCTTATATTTTACTGACTGAACATAAACACCCGAGGATTAGCTCGCATCGTGGGCCCCGTAATAAAGCTGGCCAGTATTTTGGGCCTTATCCTAATGCCGGTGCTGTTTGGCACAGTTTAAAAACACTGCAAAAAATTTTTCCCATCCGACAGTGTGAAGATGGTTTTTATCGCGCCAGGACCCGGCCTTGTCTGCAATACCAGCTAAAACTGTGCTCAGCGCCTTGTGTAGGCAAAATTTCTGACGACGATTATCAGCAGCTTGTGCGCATGGCTGCGTTGTTCCTGCGTGGCAAAAATCAACAAGTCATAGATGATCTGGTGCAAAGCATGACTAAGGCCAGTGAACAACTGCAGTTTGAACTGGCTGCGCAGTACCGCGATAAAATACTGGCGCTGCGTAAAGTGCAAGAGCAACAAAGTGTCAGTGGTGAACACGATGAAATGGATGTGATTGGTTTTACTTATTCTCACGGTGTAGCGGCAGTGCATGTGTTGTTTGTGCGTCAGCAAAAAGTGATGGGTAGCAAAGCCTATTTTCCAAAAGTGCCGGCAGATACCGACGAGAGCGAAATCCTCAGCGCGTTTTTATTGCAATTTTATCTCGACGGTTACGGTGCTCAGCAGTTGCCACGTGAAATTGTGATTGCTCAGCCACTGGCTGAAATGGAGACCTTGGCTGCGGCTATCAGCGAGGTTGCCGGCCGAAAAGTACGCATTACCTATGCTCAGCGCGGAGAAAAAGCGCAGTATTTAAGTCTGGCACAAAAAAACGCTGTGCAAGCCTGCGACAATAAGCAGTCGCTGGCGCAGAAAATGGCGCTGCGTTACCAACAATTGCAGCAGCTGTTACAATTAGATGACCGTATCTGCCGGATGGAATGTTTTGATATCAGCCATACCATGGGGCAGGCGACAATCGCCTCCTGCGTGGTATTTGATGGTAGCGGGCCGAATAAAGCAGAATACCGGCGGTATAACGTGACCGGCATTACCGGCGGCGATGATTATGCCGCTATGCAGTTTGCGCTGCAAAAACGCTATGGCAAGTTACAGGATACCGACAGAATTCCGGATATTATTTTTATTGATGGTGGCCAGGGCCAACTTAATATTGCTATTGACCAGTTTAGCAACTGGCCGCATGCAAAAGTGCCATTGCTGGTTGGCGTGGCAAAGGGCACCAGCCGCAAGCCCGGTCTTGAAACGCTGATCCTGGCGCAAAGTGGCCGCAGTATTAACTTGGCGGAAGACGCGCCGGCGCTGCATTTAATTCAACAGATCCGTGATGAAGCGCACCGTTTTGCTATTACCGGCCACCGGAATAAGCGCGGTAAAGCCCTGGTGAAAAGCCCGTTAGAGCAGGTAAAAGGTATTGGTGAAAAACGCCGGCAGGCCTTGTTACACTACCTGGGTGGCTTACAGGGAGTGATGCAAGCTTCAGTAACAGAACTGGCTTCAGTGCCAGGTATTTCAAAGGCGCAGGCAGAAAACATTTACCATGCCTGTCATAACAAGTAGCATAGCGGCATTGTCGCTGTTGAGAACAATAAGATGTGGAATATTCCCAACCTGCTAACCCTGTTCCGGTTGTTTCTTATCCCGGTATTTATTATATGTTTTTACTCCGGAGCGGAAAACGCCCGCTTTTGGGCTGCCTTTGTGTTTTGGCTAGCGGCCATTACTGATGCACTGGATGGTTATCTGGCTCGTAAGCTGGAGCAGTCAACGCCCTTTGGGGCTTTTCTCGATCCGGTGGCAGATAAAGTGATGGTAGCCGTTGCACTGGTATTGATTGCTTCGGACAGTGCGTCGTTGTGGGTGACGATACCGGCCATTATTATGATCAGTCGAGAAATAGTGATATCCGCCTTGCGTGAATGGATGGCCGAGCTGGGTAAACGGGCCAATGTGGCGGTGTCTAACCTGGGTAAGTATAAAACCATAGCGCAGATGTTGGCATTAATAGGCCTTATTTGGCAGCCTGAACACTGGCTGGTAAGCTGGTTTACACCGGCAGGCATGTTTTTATTGTACCTGGCAACAGTGTTAACGCTGTGGTCTATGTACAGTTACCTGAAGGCGGCCTGGCGCGATCTGGTCGTTTAATCGCTGTTTTTGTTGCAATTTAGCGCAACTCAGTCAAATTTTAATCAGTCAGTCATAAAAGCAAAATTTATTATTGACTGGCACAATTAAAACAGTAGAATGCGTCACGTGTTAAGGCACATGGCCCTGAACATTGCGAGTATAGCTCAGCTGGTAGAGCGCGACCTTGCCAAGGTCGAGGTCACGAGTTCGAACCTCGTTACTCGCTCCA
>NZ_JALAAR010000024.1:0-40226 GCF_036984005.1 Rheinheimera muenzenbergensis | reverse complement strand
CATGCAGAATCTCCTGCGTTTATGTTACGAGAAAATTCTACTTTTGACGTCAGTTATTTTTAGGGGGTATTACCACCTGGGGGGAGATGGAAAAGCGGTTACAGCCCGCTGTATTGAGATCCTCAGCGCCAACAAGTGCTGAACTCTTCAGCCGGAAACTTTGCAAAGCCGGAAATCACAACAGCGTTTTGACAAGTTCAGACAAGTCATTCTGCCGTGACAGGTCGAACTTGATGACCAAACAGTAGGAATTGCTCCAGCTGTGTGGCATTGATGCCGAAACCCAGCTTATGCAGTTTAGCAATGACGAGATAGTCGCTTATGTGCGGGTAAATAAAGGTGCGGCGGACACTACCATTTTTATGATCGTCGGCAATAGCAGTAACGTCTACGGTTTAACTGATAACTTTAGTTCAGCCTTTTTTACATACAGTGGATAGACTTGAGCAAAAGGCATACTGAAAATACGATATTCGGTCATCAGGCTTACCTTCTAGGGCAGTTGCAGCTGACGCTCGCCGCGCCAGACGCGGATAAGGCTGATACAGTCTGTGTCGCGCAGGTATACCACGCGAAACGGCGGCAGGATAATTTCACGGATATTGGCTTGATTAAACTCCGGCACCATCCGGCCGGAATCAGGCTGAATTGTCAGGCGCTGTACCGCGGCCATGATGTCGGTAACAAAACGCTGACCAATATGCGGCACGCCTTGCTCGATGTACCAGGCTTTTATGGCCAACAAGTCAGACAATGCCGATTGCGCAAGTTCTAACCGCACTCAATCAATTCCCAGCAGCTGTTTAGCCTGTTCTGCAGTTACCGTATTGCCATCACGAATATCCGCCAGGCCGGTGGCAATAGCTTTTACAAAGCGCAGCTCTTCAGCCGTGTTCTCGTAATCTTCTAGTGCCTGCACCACGGCAACACCGCGGCCCCGGCTGGTTAATAAGACCGGCCGGTGGGTGGTGTTAGTTTGCGTTACTACCTTGCCCGGGTTTATTTTTAAATCCGACAATGGCACGACATCTTCAGAGAATTTGGTTTGCATGCTCAGCTCCTGCTGTTAACAGTAGCCATTAATAGCACCTGTTAAAAGGTGCCGTCAAGCGAGTGAAAACTGCCAGGCAGTTTGTACTTTGCCAGGCTGTTAATATAGCTTTAGAAACCGCTGGCGGCCTGTCGCGTAACACATCGGCACTATTGCCAGTGCCGCAAGTATGGCGCTGATTTTTGCGACTAAACTCACGCTGGCACTTCGGGCACTGCCACGTTGCTGAATTCATTTGAGTCTCTGATGCAAAGCCTTGGGTAACCGAGCTTAGCGTAAGGAATTAATTGGCAACGACTCACTTCCCCTACTTTCAGGAAAGTATGCGCACATCAAAGCTGGGATTATAGTTAACCAAGGTAGAATATCTGCACATAAATCATCACACAGCTTAGGGCTGTTAAGCATTTTGGAAGGTGCGCTGCCAAATTGACCGTCCCCCATAATGACTGAGTTCCAAGCAGCTGATTCAGGCTTCCCGTGCACTAAACTGTTGAGCGATGCAGTTAGCTCATGTCCTTTAACTTTCAGATCATGCTTTTCTTTCTGATTTATTTGTTCGAACATTTTTGCGAGGCTAGGGGCATTCTTATGCTTCCAGCCTTCATCCCAAAGAACCTGTTTGTCCGGAAAATGGTGTAGATAGAGCAAAATCGTTACTCTTTCAATCAAGCTTCGTTTTAGTACGTGAGCACCAAAAAGGTACCCCTGTCTAATGAGTTCGCGAATTGATAAAACCAAACTAATGCTCTGTGGTATCACCTGACATGCCATTTTCTGAGAACTGGAAAGAGCTATTTTATGAGAATGTGGTGCCATTTCAGCATTGATTTCTAAACAGCACGAAATCATCTGATCGTAGTGAAACAGAAGTTCTCTTCCAAGATAAGGCTCGTCATTTGGTGAGAACACAACTTTGATATTTTTACTCAATGTTTGATCCTTATGCATCATGCTATCGTCACCTTTATGCTGCATCGTTGAGGTTGAGCTGTAGTGAGTACACTGTACGTTATTTGCGCGAGTTATATGTTTTCAGGGCGGATCTATCAAGGACATCTTAAGATTGTCATGTGCTGGAGTGGCGCATAACATTTTGGCCGTGAGGCCTATCAATGTCTTCCAGCAGGGGTAGGACACGAGCAACTGATTCCATAAATGAGGACGACGTATTGTGAGATATCAGCTCTTCGTCAGAATGAGCTATTTTGTTTCTAAAATATGACAACTCTAAAATAACGCCTGCTGTTTCTGAGGATATTTTTCCTGACTTAGCAAGTTCTCTTACGACGTGGCTCGTGCTGCGGTTGCCTCGCTGTTCGCTTGATAGTTCTCGCAGCTTTAGCTCTAAATCACGCCAAGCTCCAAGTATTTCTGCCGATGGATCTAAATGTAAGTGAGCACAAGAATACTGCATATCAGGGTTTTTAACTTCAGCCTGATCTGGTTTTATTGGTTCAGGCAAATCTCGTTCTGCTGCGGCCAATATATTCTGCGCTTCCTTTTCAAATTCTAACTCTAAGTCTTTATATTTAAGCTTTTTCAGTGTCGATATCAGCTCAAGGAAAGGAGAACGCAACATAATTACTATAATTAGGGTCGTGATTGGCCACGCCAAAACCTCAAATATTCGTACTAAATTTTCCATAGCTACTCAGTCGCCAGCGTGCTTATACATGCGTTAAGAGGTTAATCTAGTTCATTAAATCTATTCCGGCAATCGATAACTCCGCAGTGCTAATGAATTCTCGTTGCCGATGCTGCCGGTAACAAAAGCACTACGCTGGATAATTATTTGTTTATTTAATGTTTAAAATAAGTATATTATTCGACGCTTTAAACGACAGGAAAGTCCTAATGAGCACTAAACCCGCAAAACAAAATTCAGCCCCAGTCCGGCAATTTATTCCGAATCCGGTTTCTGAAAAAAGAGTTAAAGACAGTTTCGAGCGTGTTAAGCAAACTCCGGACAGCGATGCGCCGGTTTTTGTTGAAGTTAAATAGGAGCCTGCTCAGTGATTACGTCGAAAAAAGTGCGCGTCTTTGTACGCGATGTACTGAATAGTGAGCGAAAGCATAATCTAGATCTGGACCTGCTAATAAAAGATTTTAAGCGCTATAAAGAGGGCGAGCGGGTAAATTATTTTGGCAAAGATGTACCATATCACGAGCCCAGGCCCTATGCAGAAAATGCCGGTTTGCGGCATGTCCATGTTTTGGATCGGGTGAAAGTAGTAAGGTTTGGTGCCGGTAATACCAGTGATGCTGCGCTTGTATATACAGAGGGTGCTACCAGTATCAATACTTATTATCTGATAGACTTTATCCCATCAGGTGCGCATGCTGCTGCACAGGACGATAATTATATGCGTTGGCTCATTCGCACTGCCGAAGATTTCAGGAACAAAATGTAATGCAAAAAACTAAACTTGCCATTAACTGGATTGAAGACAAGCAGCCTACACAGCAGGGTATGTATTTTACTGCACAGCGTTATCCAACTGGCTTTGGGGTTTACGACGTTGCTGCATGGAATGGCGAGCAGTGGCAGCTAGACGCCTCCATTAATGTTGTTGGATGGATAGCCTTTGATGATTTCCTGAAAAATCTGGATATCAACTGGCCGGTATCTGATCAAAAAGCAGATGAGGATTTTAAAGCCCGGTATGATGCCAACAAAGAAGACTTTAAGCCGGATGGCTTTGTCGAGGTTGAGTAACTTCGGTTGGATGCATCGGCTACTACTTTCGCTGTTGGCCCTGTCTGCTTGCAGTTTACATGCGCAGCCAACAGTAACCGCCTGGCCGGAATTTAGCTGCAGTGATGATGCAGTAGTTATCACTTTTGTCGAGCTGAGTATTTGCACCAGCAGCGCTACTTACAACAAGGTTGCAGTGCTGGCGGGTTCAACACCCACTATCGTGTTTGAGCATGGCGATAAACGCTTTGATGCGCTAAGTTATGAATCTGCCGATAAAGCACTTTCTGGTTTACCGGCCCGCTTAGAGCTGGCAAATGGCCGCCAGGCATTAGATGCTTTGTTTTCCTGGCGTGACAGTTCAATTAACCAGCAGGCATTGCTGCAGGTGTTTGGTATTGATGCTGAAACTCAGCTTAGGCAGTTTACCAAAGGTGATGTGGCAGCTTATATGCGGGTAAATGAAGGTGCGGCGGATAACACGGTTTTTATAATTATCGGTGATAGCGGCAGTGTTTACCGGCTAATTGGTAACTTTAACAAAGCTCATGTGCAGCAATGGCTTAGCTTGCTCAAGGTTAATTAGCTTCGACCCCTTTTTCCGAGGTTAATTAGCTTCGACCCCTTTTTCCGAAATACCGCATCCAGTTGTTGTTCGTTCACAGCACCTCCAATATATTGGAATACTGTCAAGTACGACCAGTTAGCTGATCAGGCGAGTTCTAAAGTGAGGATGTGTGATGTTAAGCGTATTACCAGTATTTCATAATGAAAAATACAATAATATATTATTGTAAATAATATGAGTGGTATTTTTTAGTGTATTAAATGGTGTGTTTCTCCGGCGCTGAATTTGTGTTTATTCATGATAAGTTAATGTAATTTATTTTAATGAATGTTTTTTTCTAGAAGCCATTCAGATAGTGGTTTACTTACTCCAAGAAGTTGCTCTTTGCACTTTATAATTATTGGCATCCATTTTTCACTGTCAGCCCCTCCAAATCTCCACTGAGCTTCCAATTTACCAATGCCAAATGATACGGTTACTCCTAGTGCTTTACCTTCATCAACTAAGGTAAAATCTTTACTTAATATTGTTGGAAAGCTGAACGCATTGTCTTCTTCATCAAAGTATATATACGATCTTATTTTCGGCTCCTGTGCTGCATGCTCCTTTAAAACTTCGAAGTCTTCTTGCGTAACGTCAGAAGCGCGATCGTAAACGAACACTCTTGTAACCGAGACGTCGGTTTCTAAGTGAGTTTTCAGAATTTGCTTGCCAAACTCTGTTCGCCATATTTTTACGTATTCAGGGAGGCAAGTAGAGAATATCGAAGATTCGGCTTCTTTATAGAATTTTAACAGTACCTGATTATAATCTTTTTGTGCTCGATATTCGCCTTTTCCCCATGAGTCTGAAAACAAACTCCACTCTTGCAAGTCCTCGAGCATTACAGATTCAAATACTTTGTGCCTATAATTGCTCTGAGCTACATTAATGTTGTTGGCTATGTTATTTACCAGTTCGTTGAATTTTAAATCATTTGTGATATTTGATTTAACTTCTAATTCTCTTGTGTGAGTGTTAGGCGTCTTTGATGTCGTTACACATCGAATAGCGAATAGCGCTGCGAAGATTGCAACTATAAATGTGGCTAAGGCAATTAGCTTATCTTCTAATTGATTTCCATTCCAAAGATTATAAGAAGCTCCTGCGCCAAACATTAAACATATTGAGAATACAAGCAGGAACGCCGGTTCTTTAGCTAAGTGCATTATAATCAGTTTGTTCTTGTCTTTTTCCATCGCAGTGCTCCTGAAGCATAGAGACGTTAACCTTTGCCAGATGTAGTAACTAAACGATATTTTTTGTTCTGTAAAATTATTTTTAATTTGAAAAGGCGTCTTCTCGCTAATAAATCCTCGCCTATGTCGCCATTTTAGCTAAGGAGGCAAGAGTAAAGTTAGTGTAATTCATACAGTCACGTACACAGAGCGTAATTGACATTGTTATCATTTTATTTTCGTTCTAAAAAATAGCTAATGCATTCCATTAAATCAAATAAAACCACTACATTATAATTAACGTGTTTGGATACGGCTTAGTCAGCATTAATTATTTTTCAGTATGAGATGCATTAACCACACTCACTGCGTTAACAATTTTTTCACTAAGCCCGGCAAATTTGCATGTTGCACTGAGTTCAGTGATGAAAACAACGCCGCCGACGCTTCTGATAAGGCGATTTTCGCCTCATCGTACACTTTTGGCCGGTTGCAGATAGTGTCACCAGGCTGACTCTAGCGTCACGTGCGCGGGCTTCTTTTTCTACCAAATCATTTTTTTTCAGTGGGTTTGGCAAGAGGGTAATGCCTGAATGGCTTAAACTTATGTGCTCTGCCAACTCGGTACAGCGCATTTTCTGTGCTGGCGCTAAATAGAGCTTATTTAAGACAAAGCAATCAGGCAGCCCCAGGCCATGAATTGAAAGTGCACCACCAACTCTTTTTTATAGCGTCTTGCAGCGCTATACTTTGCGCCAGTTCGGTCGGCACGTTTTTAATAAACCAAAAGCCTGCGGATGGGCGTTGTAGTCTTCAGGTAAGTCGGCGGCCATCTGGATGGGGCTGTTTAGCACCACAAACAGTGCTAACTGCTTGGCCAGCGTAGTTTGTCCGCGGTTTTCTACATCCAGGCCTTTGTAGGCCAGTTTAAAAATGCGGGGGGGTACCGTTTAATTGGTAACTTTAGTTTAGCTGATGTGCAGCAGTGGCTTAGCTTAACCTCCGTTAAGTTGCTACGCCCCCTTTTTTCATGTCTGATTATGGTGTTGATTCCAACAGGTTCATAGGTGCACGCAAGAATTTATTATTCTGCATCGAACTTTAAACTTTATTTTTTTCTTCTTTGAAGAAATACACAAAAAACACGCCAATCACCAAAACAAATGAAATCAACGCCATGAGGTTGGTGATGTTCCCAAACCATTCAATTAGTGCCCCTCTAGACTGCCAGTCAAATGGAGATTTTATGCTCTGCTCATATTTTTCACAGTACCTTATTCCCCATTGTAGACAATCTCCACTCTCGTAGATGTAATATCCCTTGAATGGAAAGTGGATAAATAGCATCGTTATTATTGAAACAATAACTGAAAAAGCTCCTACTTTCTGCGTTTTGTTATAGCTTTGCGGTTTCAGAAAATCCATATGTCACCTGATGGCATTATTTTGACTGAACAGCTTGATAAAAGCCTAGCTTTTAATCAAGAGTATTTTTCCTATCTTAGGCTTACATCCTACTAAACTAGCCAACATCTAACCCTAAATCAACTACATATTGCAGACGTAGTCTGAAATGCCGGAATGAAAGCGGGGTTTAAGCTTGCGATTAACTTATCAGCAAAAATAGCGCCGCTTTCCAGTAGGTTATACCGTGTTTATGCGTGGTATTGCGGCGACACAATGACGAGGCTTTGAGAAAACACAGCGGCGTTTGCCGCTGTGGCTGACATAGTGCGCTGAGCTTACAGCGCTTTAAAGCGGATGGCTGCGCCGCCGCTGCTGGCCAGTGGCAGAGTTAGGCTGTCACTGGCTGTTACGCTTTGCTGCTCGATGATCATCTCGTACGGTTTAGTACGCCAGTCGGCGTCTTTGCCATCGCGGTAAATTTGCGCCGTATAACGTTTACCGGCCGGTAAGAAGTCCAGCTTTACTGTCAGGGTACGGGCTTGCTCATCAGTCAGTGCGCCTAAGTACCAGTCTTCGCTGTGTTTATCCTGCCGGGCAAACACGACAAAATCGCCGACTTCGCCTTGCAGTGCCTGGCTTTGTGCCCAGTCGGTGGGTACGTCTTTAATAAACTGAAAGGCGTTGGGGTGGGCGTCGTAATGTTCGGGCAAGTCGGCCACCATCTGGATTGGGCTGTACAGCACTACATATAACGCTAACTGCTTGGCCAGTGTGGTTTGTACGCGGTTTTCGGCATCCAGGCCCTTGTAAGCCAGATTAAAAATGCCGGGGGTAAAGTCCATCGGGCCGGATAGCATACGGGTGAACGGCAACATGGCAGTATGCTCCGGCGGGTTTGGTGGCGAGCCCCAGGCGTTGTATTCCTGGCCACGGGCGCCTTCGCGGCTGATCCAGTTCGGGTAGGTGCGGCGCAGGCCGGTGTCTTTAATGGGCTCATGGGTGTTAATGCTGATTTGCCGTTTTGCTGCTTCTTTTACCGAATGCAGATAGTGGTTAACCAGCAACTGGCCGTCGTGCCACTCTTTGCGTTCAATGCCGTTTTCATCAATACGGGTGGCCTGGCCGCCGTCGGCGACATAGCCGGTTTTAATCTGGCCAACACCGTGTTTGGCGTATAAATCATAGGCAGCGGCCATTTGCGCTTCGTAGTTGCTGATATGGCCGGAGGTTTCATGATGGCCCACCAGCTTCACGCCTTTTGCTGCACCGTAAGCTGTAACCTCGGCCAGGTCAAAATCAGCGTAGGGCGTGGTAAAGTTAAATACCGCGCCGTTTAAAAACCACTCGCCGTCCCAGCCGGTATTCCAGCCTTCGACTAACACACCGTCAAAGCCGTTTTTGGCGGCAAAGTCGATATAGGCTTTAGTGTTTGCCGTGGTAGCGGCGTGTTTAGGCCCGCTGCCCCAGCTTTGCGTTTCCAGATGCATACCCCACCAGATGCCGGCGTATTTACCCGGTTTTACCCAGGACACCTCACCGAGCTTATTTGGCTCGTTCAGGTTTAAAATTAAATCCGAGTTAAGCAGCCCCACCGCATTAGAGGCGATTTGGATAGTGCGCCATGGCGTGGTAAAGCTGCCGTTGGTTTTCACCCGAATGCCGTCCGACCAGGGCGTTAAGTCGCTTTTTAATACGCCGTCGCGCTGCTGATCCAGCACCATGGCGGCAAAATTAACCAGTGCCGCTTCATGAATACTTAAATGCACGCCGCTGGGCAGTTTAAAGGTAAACGGCGTATGAGCGCGGTCGACCTCGTTTAGCGCTGTGGTGCGGTACAGCATTTCATAGCGGTTCCAGCCGCGGCCGGGGATCCACCAGGCGGTGCTTTGTTTGCTGTCGCTGATACGAAACTCGGTCAGCTCGTCGATAATATCCAGCTTCGCCACGCCTTGATTTGGTACTTCGTAGCGAAAGCCCAGGCCGTCGTTAAACAGTTTAAAGCGCAGCGTAAAAGCCGCTTTGCGCTCAGGGTGCTTAAGCGTTACTGCCAGTTCGTTATGCTGATCGAGCACGGTTGTGCGCTCACCCCACGGCTGCTGCCAGCTTTGCTTAACACTATTGCGGCTGTGCGACGTAATTTTGTAGCCGTTAGCCAGTGCCGGTAGCTGCAAAAAACGAAAGCCCAGTGCGGACGGGGCGATAACCGGTTGGCCATGAAACGCCACCTGATAAGTCAGGGCGGTGTCATTCAGTGTCAGTTCGATATTACCATCGGGTGATGACACACTCAGGCTGGCCGCCAGCAGAGAAAACGGCGTAAGCAGGGTTGCCAGCAGGCAGGGTTTTATAAACAGGCGCATTAGCATTTCCGCTACAGTGACAAAGCTTTTACCCTAGAGCATTGCACCAGTTTGCAGCAAGGTTTTGCCGGCTATTGCATACGTATTCAGCTGCTAAGCTTACTAGTGCGGCAGTGTCAGTTTTGCAGCGCCGCAATTTGCTGTTGTAAAAAGCGCTGCTCCGGTGCCTGTTGGCATAGCTGCAGTGCCTGTTGGTACGCCTGCAACGCCGTTGCGTTATGGCCAAGTTGGCGTAGCAGCTCAGCCTTGGCGGCGTATAGCAGATGATATTGGCGAAGCTCGCCTTGTTGCTCCAGCTCGCTAATCAGTGCCAGACCGGCAGCGGCACCATCGCGCATGGCAATGGCCACCGCCCGATTCAGGGCAATAACCGGCGACGGGTCGGCTTGCAGCAATAAGTTGTATAAGCCGCAAATTTCCTGCCAGTCGGTGTCTTCGGCCGTCGCTGCTTCGCTATGGATGGCCGCGATAGCGGCTTGTAAAGTGTAAGGGCCAATGCGGCGGGTGCGCAGGGCCCATTGCACTAACTCACTGCCCTCACGAATTTCTGTTTGTTGCCATAAACTGCGATCCTGCTGCGGCAGCAACACCAGTTCGCCTTGGGCTGAAATGCGTGCAGCACGGCGGGCATGCTGTAATAACATTAGCGCCAGTAAGCCGGCCGTTTCGGCGTCGGGCAGCAGTTCAAGCATTAAGCGGCCAAGCCGGATAGCTTCATCACTTAAGCTGATATCCAGTAACTGCTCGCCCATCGACGCCGAATAGCCTTCATTAAACAGCAGATAAATGACCTGTAGTACGTTATCGAGCCGCTGCGGTAGTTCGGCAACAGCTGGTACTTCGTAAGGAATGCGCGCGTCACGGATTTTGCCTTTGGCGCGCACTATGCGCTGTGCCACAGTAGTGGGACTGGTTAAAAAAGCGCGGGCAATTTGCTCGGTGGTTAAGCCGCAGACTTCGCGCAATGTTAACGCCAGCTGCGCATCGTTGGCCAGGCTGGGGTGACAGCAGGTAAAAATTAACCTTAGCTGGTCATCGCTGATGGGTTCGGCGTCGGGCTGGTCTGCTGCGGCAAGTTGTGCCAACACCTCGTCCGGTAATTGGCTGAAACGGCTATTTTTGCGCAGCTGATCAATGGCCTTATAGCGCCCGGCGGATACCAGCCAGGCAGTGGGGTTGGCCGGTATGCCATCGGTGGGCCATTGTTTAAGCGCGGCATGAAACGCCTCATGCAGCGCTTCTTCGGCCAGGTCAAAATCGCCCAGCAGCCGGATCAACGTCGCCAGCACCTTGCGCGACTCTTGCTGGTATAAGTGGCTAAGCCGGGCCTGTAGCTGGCTGTGCAGGGTGGGATTAACCGGCTTCAGGGCTACATGCCTGGCTTAGACATCAAGCTGGCGCACCGGCCGTACTTCGACCGAGCCAACCCGTGCGGCCGGTATACCGCTGGCTATTTGTATTGCCTCATTTAAGTCATGCGCTTCTACCAGATAAAAGCCGGCCAGCTGCTCTTTGGTTTCGGCAAAGGGGCCATCGGTCATGCTGACTTTGCCGCTACGCACCCGAATGGTGGTGGCGGTGCTAACCGGTTGTAAAGCCTCTGCCGCCAGCATGCGGCCACTGCCCTGGATTTTTTCGGCATAGGCATTGCACTCACTGTCATGCGGGCTGTCGGGCAGGCTATGCAGGGTATTTTCGTCACTGTACACCAGACATAAATATTTCATCGTTTTGCTCCTTAAGGCGCCTGGTTAAATATGGCCTGGCCGCTTGCGATATCAAAGGGCGCAGAAAAATGCTCGTGCACGATTTTCCAACCGTCAGCGGTGTATTGCCAGCACTGGGTGCAGCGCATCCAGCTGCTTTGCATTTCGCCCTGCTCATTGGTGCAGCCACACAGGTTAACGCTGTGGCTAAAGGCCAGGTGTTCGCTGGCGCTGACGTTAAGCTGGTGTACCTCAAAGTGCATATCGCCGCTGGTAAAGCCCATGCAAGTGTGCCAATGCTCAATGTAGGCGGCTTTGCCTTTAAACTGCAAGGCTAAAATAGCGTCGAAGGCCACTATGTCATCAGTGTATAAGTCGGCGATGCGGTTAACATCTTTTGCCCGCACTGCATTGACATAGCGGCTAACCATATCGCGAATTTGTTGCTCAGCTTTGCTGTTGTTCGTCATCACTATGCTCCTGTTTTTAAATAAGCATAGTTAGTCGTCGTTACGCCTACTAATTCGACAGCCCAGGCTAACTTTTTTAAATTTTTTACAGGCTTTTCTTTGGTGGCAGTGCCACATTGGCAAAAATAAGCCCGGCCACCAGGGCCATTAAAATTAAAAAGGTTTGTTGGCCAACCCGATCAGACACCACAAAATCCTGGCCGGAAATCAGCGAATTTAAACCGATATAGGTTTTACTGCCCGGTACCAGCACTATCAGGCCGTGCATAGCAACGATAACCGCCGGAGCATTCGCTAAACGGGTAAACAGGTTGCTGTAGATACCGACCGCAAAAGCGCCTAAAAAGGCACCCATGGTGGCATCAAACAAGGCTGCACCACTAATGCTGACGCCATAGGCAATAAAGCCGGCCGCCAGCGACCACAGCGTATATTTACCGCGGCTTTTAAACAGCACAATCAGCGAGCTGACCAAAATGCCTACCGCCAGCCAGGCAAAGTGGTGTGATATCGGTGCCGGTTTAACAAAGTCGACCACGCCAAATAAGGCAAAACCGATAGCAATGCCGAGCAGGGCGCCGAAATACAGCTTAAACAGCAGCATCAGCGCATCCATAATACGGGCATTGCCCGATACCAGATGCCGCGCCGCCAGTTCAGCAAAGCCGATGGTGAGTGCTAAACCGGGTATAAAGGAAATAATGGCCGACAGTACAGCCAGACGAATATTAATGCCCGGATCGATGTAGCTGCTGATGGCGCAGGCGGCAATACCGGCGGCCAGCGCGACTAAGGGCTCCAGCATATTAGCGATACGTGGCGAGCGGGCTGCCCACAACATAAACAGGTACACCAGCAGTGACAATAACGACGACCACAACACATCATTCCAACTGGTGGCCATAAGCATGGCAAAGGCACCGCCGGATGCCATCATCGCCACGGCAGTGGCCAGTTTGCCGTACGAGCTGGGCCGGTTGTCGATGACATCCAGCAGGGCATCGGCTTCATTGACGCTGACTTTGCCCTGCAACACCTGATCGGCCAGTTCATCGGTACGTGACAGGGCGCCTAAATCCAAATCGCCGGGGTTAACCCGTGAGGCATGGGTATATTCCTGCTCGTGACCATCGGTCCACAGTACAAAGGTCATTGATGTGGGCGAAATAATAAAAGAGCCCTTTAAACCCAGATGCGTTGTCAGCTCAGTTAAATGTGCCTCCAGCCGGTATGCTGGTGTGCCGTACTTATGCAGCATCTTGCCCAGCTTGACGATAAATTTACGTTTATGGTTAAAATCAGCAGTGTACACAAGCGGCATCCATCAGGTAGCTAAGCTAGTCATTGTAATGCAAAAGCCTGCTGTTACCAGAGGCAACAACAGGCAAATACACAATATCGTTATCGGGTTTTATAGCGGGAAATCAGTTGCTCCAGCTCTGTCGCCAAAGACGCCAGTTGCTCGCTGATACTGCTTGCCTGGCTGGTACCCTCTGCGGTTTGCTGGGCAATTTCTACGATGGCATGCACGTTCTGGTTAATGGTTTCGGATACCGTGGTTTGCTCTTCGGCAGCACTGGCAATCTGGTTGTTCATATCGTTAATGGTGCTGACGGCATTCTGGATCTCGTGCAGTGCCTTGTCGACTTTTGATGCTTCGCTAACGGTATGGCTACTGCCTTCTTTAATCTGGTTTATCGCACCAACCGCCTCCTGTGCGCCGAGTTGCAGCCGGCCAATCATATTGTTAATTTCCTGCGTGCTGGCCGCGGTTCTGGCTGCCAGGGTGCGCACTTCATCTGCCACCACGGCAAAACCACGGCCTTGCTCGCCGGCGCGGGCGGCTTCAATAGCGGCATTTAACGCCAGCAGGTTGGTTTGCTCGGCAATGCCGCGGATAACTTCCACTACGCCACCGATACTTTGCGATTCGCTGCCCACGCGGCCAATAACATCGACCCCGGTTTGCACCTGTCGCTCCAGGCCGTGGATCACCTCGATGGCACTTTGTAAGGTTACCGCCGCCTGGCGTACCTGCCGGTCGGCATCATTGGCGGCATGGGCTGCATTACTGGCGCTGCTGGCCACGTCTTGCGCCGTGGTAGCCATTTCATGCATGGCGGTAGCGACCTGATCGCTTTCACTGTGTTGACGCTGTACACCCTGTTCGGCTTGTTGCATCAGGCCGGACAGCTGCTCGCCAGATTGACTCAGGCTTTTTACCGAGGTGCGGACATTGTCTACCAGTGTCGCCACCTGGGCGGCAAAAGCGTTAAAAGCCTGGGCTAATTCACCCAGCTCATGCCCCTGATCATCCAGCCGCTGAGTTAAATCGCCATCGCCCTGGGCGATGTCTTTCATTGCTTGTACTGCCTGTGCCAAAGGTGCCAGTATGCTGCGCGCCAGCGCGTAGCCTATGGCGATAATCAACGCCAGCAACAGTGCGGCAATAAGTACCAGGCGGATAATGCCGCTCTTTACTTCGTCATTGCTTTGCTGCTCTAAGGCGGTTAATTGTTGCTGTAAGTCATCAACGTAAAAGCCGGTAGCCAGCACCCAATCGCTGCCGGGTAACATAACGGCTTTGGCCAGCTTGGGCGAGGTGACAGTGCTGCCAACCCGCGGCCAGCTGTATTCAACATAGCCGCCACCGCGCTGCGCGGCTTTAATGTAATCCTGCACCAGATGGCGGCCATCCGGGGTGGTGCTCTGGTAAAAGTTTTGCCCCTCCCGCGCCGGATTATCAGCACTGACGATCTGCACACCTGCGGTGTTGTAGACAAAAAAGTAATTGTTACCCTGCTCGTAACGTAGCTGGCGTAATATCTGTTTTCGGGCATCGTCAGTACTGGCGCTGGCCGTGGCGCTGATGGCCAGCTCAACAAAGGCATCCAACTGCGATCGGCGTTCGGCAAACAGTGAGGCTTCCAATTGCTTAACGCTCATTTGCGCAATGGCATTGGCCTGGCGGATAGATTGCCAGGTGAGCACCAGCGTCAGCAGAATGACCGGAATGGTAGCTAACACCAATATTTTGTGTTTAATGGACAAGGTTTGCATTATCAGGCCTCTGCTAACTTAACGGCGCCTGTTTAGCGTATCGCTCAGGCGCAGTTAACAAGTAAAGCTGCTATTTTTTCTAATTGCAAGCTTCTGATTTCTTTTGTATTTAACATTGTACATTGCCGATATTGGCCGGAAATAATTGAGGGGGAAATTGCCCGACACGGTAGCGAATAGCTTACCGTACCGGAGCGGCGGCTAGCGGATCAAAATTTGCTGCTTATCCGCCTGCCAGTCCAGTTTTACCTTTAATTGCCTGCTGGCTTTATCGTACCAGGCGACATTTTGCATGCGGTTAAAGCGCGCTTGCTGCGGAACCAATTGTACGTATCGGCCATCGACACTGATATGTGAAGGCGTGGCGCTTTGGTTATGCAGCACCAGCGTTAACTCGCGGCTTTCTGGTTTGCCGGCATATTCGCCGCTGCGGCGCAGTTCAAATTTCTGCTCGCTGTCTTGCTTAAGATAGTAAAAATTCAGCCGTTCAAACTGACCGTTGACAATGGCATCCGGCGTTTTGCCGTCGTCTTCATACATTTCGCCTTTGGCGCAGTCTACACTGCTGTCGGCGTAGTAATGCAACGTCAACTTGCGGCTGGAATAGTGCTGCGTGCTTTGCACCAGTTCTGCCATCGGTACAAAGCTACCGGCTTTAACCAGCACAGGTATGGTATCCAGCGTAACAGGTACTTCAACCTTACCGTTGCCTGCGTAACGTTGACCATTGAAATAATCAAACCAGACACCACCGGGCAGCTGTACCGGCCAGCTTGTTACGCCAGGCTCGGTTACCGGCGCCACTAAGAAGGCATCACCCCAGAAGTAGCTGTTTTTCTCGTCCATCAGGGTGGTGTTTGCTGCATCAGCAAAACTGTCTTTATAAAAAAATAACGGCCGCATTAATGGCATACCGGTTAGGCTATTTTGATAGGCCAGCGTATAGTTGTACGGCAGTAACTGATAGCGCAAATTCAACCAGGGCCGCAGGGTTTCAATAGTGTGGCTGTCATGAAACACCATTTCCGGCGCGATATGCTCCTGCGCATGCGGCCGGTATACCGGCTGAAATACACCATATTGCAGCCAGCGGATATACAGTTCTTTATCAAACTGTTCGCCGCCGGCAAAACCGCCTAAATCGGAATGAATATAGCCAAAACCAAACAGCCCCATGCTCAGTGCCAGCTCGACCTGCGGTTTTAGCCCGCCCCAGCTGCGCTCGACATCACCGGTCCAGGGCACCATGCCAAAACGCTGGCTGCCGGGCGCACCGGCACGCATCATGATAAAGGGTCTTTGCTTGGGGAAATTACGGCGCATGCCGTTGTACACCATATCGGCCCATTGATGGCCAAAAGCATTGTGCACCTCGTTCGCCATACCTATGGCATGCACGGTATCGTCCGGGTGCACTTCCGGCTCGCCTAAATCGCCCCAGACCCCGGCCACACCCTGTTCGGCTAAACCCTGGTAGATTTGCCAGAACCATTGCTGCGCTGCAGGATTAAAGACATCGATTAAACCGGTATTGCCAAAGTAAAAATCAAAGGTTTTGGCTTTTCCATCCGGCCCCAAGGCGATGGCCCCGGCATCGACCGCCTCTTGCCAGCGTTTTGACGTGGTCAGTACAAAGGGTTCGGTAACCAAAATGGTATTTACGCCATCAGCGCTGAGATCTGCCAGCATTTTTTCCGGTTGCGGGAAGGCATTTGGATCCCAGGCCAGGTTACCCATATGGCCTTTGATATCCGGGCCAAACCAGTATAAATCCAGTACCAACGCATCGAGAGGCAGCTTTAGCTGACGGAATTTTTGCACTACAGCCCGGGCTTCGGCCTCGTTTCGGTAACCAAAACGTGAGGCATAGTTGCCTAAGGTCCAGCGCGCCGGCAACGGCTGACGGCCGGTTAAGGCGGTGTAGTTGTTGATAAGCGCCGGGTAAGTATCGCCGGCGACAACGACATAGCTGCTGCGGCCGCCTTCGGCACTAAACTGCATGATATCGGCGTTGCTGGCGCCTAAGTCGGCTTCACCTTTAGCGCTGTTATCAAACAGCAGCAGGTACTTATTGCTCGACATAACCGCCGGCAGGCTAAAGTACATCTGGCTCGACTCTGTGCTATAGCCGTAATGGGCTTTGTTATACAGCGGGAATGTCTGGCCGCGCCTGTCCATACCCAGTACGCGCTGGCCGCCGCCAAGCAGTTTTTCATCTTTACTCAGCGCAAAACGAAAACCGTGCTGGTTTTCGGCCGCAAAATAGCCCTGTTCCTCGGCCAGTAGCAGCTGATCGCCGCGGTAATAACTGAGCCGCAGTGGGGCTTTATTAATTTTTACCGTTAGTGCTGCGCTGGACAGGGTTAAGCTGTCGGCTGCTTCTGCCACACTGAGCGCCAGCGCCGCTGGTTGCTGGCTAATCGAAAACGATGGCAGTTGTTTGACGCCGTTATTCTGATAAAAGGCTTCCACCACTTCCGGCTGATAAAACTGCAGGCTGAGCTTACCCTTATCGCTTTGAATATGCAGCGTATTACCGTCGAGCTGGTGCGCCTGATACTGGGCAGCAAAGACGGCGCCTGAGCAAAGAAAACTAAAAACAATACCAAGTAAACGCATATTACAGCTCCAGAATGACTGAGGCCAAAGGCGCCAGTTGCAGCGCAACGCTGCCAACGCCATTTGTTACGGTCAGGCTGGTTTCGCCGCCGTTTAATTTATCGCTAAGCGGGTACTGACCATCAGCCAGCTGCCATTGGCTAATTAATGCCGCCGGTACGACCAAGTCGAATTGCAGCGGGGCGTCGGCATTAAAACTGCTGACAATGAGCAGCTTTTGCTCAGCACTGTAACGGGCAAACGCCAGTTGCTGCTCGCCATAGGCAGTGTTAGCCGCCAGATTCGCGCTGTGTAATTCAGTATATTCGCCCATCAACGCCGGTGCGCTGGCGGTAAAGCTGAGTAACCGCTGGTAATAAGCATGCAAGGCTTTGTCGTCACCGCTCAGCGCGCCGCCATCAAAGCTACCGCCATTCATCCATTTTTGATGTTGTGGCACGCCCCAGTAATCGAAAATCGTGGTGCGGCTGGCCTTACCAAAGCCGGCATCAGCGGCGCCCGGCTCGCCAACATGCTGGCCAAAATACAGCATGGTGGGTGAGGTACTGATAGTGGCTGACACTACCATGGCCGGCAGACCTTTTTTGGCATCGCCGGCAAATTCCGGCGCGGCAATGCGCTGCTCGTCGTGGTTTTCTAAAAAGTGCAGCATATGATGCTCAATATCGGCCATGCGTTGCTGGGTTTCAACCAGTGCCGACGTCGGGCCCTTACCCTGCATCACCAGTTTTAAGCTGTCGTAAAATTCAACCTTGTCGTACAGGTAGTCCATTTTGCCTAAGCGGATATAGTCGCGGTACAAATGTGGCTGATACACTTCGGCCAGTAAAAAGGCGTTGGGATTGGTGTGCTTAATATGCGAGTTTAAATAGCTCCAAAACTCTACCGGCACCATCTCGGCCATATCGTAGCGAAAGCCGTCTACGCCTTTGGCTAACCAGTACTGGGTAATATCGCGGAATTTAAGCCACGAATCCGGTACATCCTTGCCCTGCCAGAAAGCGTAGTGCGCCGGCCAGTCTTGGTCGGCGTAATCGGCTGGCAGTGTGTCAAAGTCGTAGCTGCCATCCGGCCGGACGCCATAATTAATTTTTACCGTTTCGTACCAGTCATCAAAGGCGGGCTGGGCCGCGCGGGCGCCATTACCGGTCCACTTAGCCGGGTTTTCATCGAACTTGCCGTCGGCGGCCGGGTGCGCGTCACCACCCAGCACTTTATAGTTATCCGGCCAGGTTGGCACACTAAATTCAGTGCCTGGTACATAGTAAAAGTTATTATTGCGGGCGTACTCGACGCTGGTGTCGTCATTGGCACCAAAGTCGGAAACGCCCGCAGGGTTGGATAACGATTGATACTGGCGGGCGACATGGTTGGGCACTATGTCAATTAACACCTGCATGCCGTGCTGATGGGTACGGGCAATCAGGGCTTCAAATTCGGCCAGCCGGTTGGCCGGGTCAAGTGCCAGATCCGGGTTGACGTTGTAGTAATCTTTTACCGCATAAGGAGAGCCGGCGCGGCCTTTAATCACGTCCGGGTCGTCATGGCTAATGCCGTAGGCGCTGTAATCTCGCACCAGCGCATGGTGCGGCACGCCGGTATACCAGACGTGGCTGACGCCCATGGCTTTAATGGCCTGTAATGCTTGCGGGGTAAAGTCGGCAAATTTGCCAACGCCATTTTCTTCTAAGCTGCCCCAGGGTTTATTGGTCGTGTTAGTGTTACCAAATAAACGGCTAAACACCTGATACACCACCACTTTGTGTGATGCTGTGATGGCGGTGTTTTCGCTTGCCTCTGGCATGGCGGGCTCCGGTGCTTTGCTGCATGACAGCAACAGGCTGCCAGCGACACTTAGCAGCAGTATGGTGGCGGTATGGCGCATAAGTCTACCCTGTCTGGATTATAGTTATATTGTCATTTCAGCCAGTGTATTACAGCTTGATGCCATTAAGCTGTTGCATACGTATGCAATAACCAGATAGCAGAACTATCAACTATGGTCGTATGCCACTGTCTTTCGTGTTTGTTTCCACTATGCTGTAGCAGGATCTATTTGCTGTAACTATATAGCGGAGCGCGTCTATGTTTAACTTTTCTTTGAAAAACAAAATGTTGCTATTGGCAGTTTTGCCCATGCTCACCGTGGTGCTGGCGTTAATGTTATTGGTATATAGCCAGATGCGCGCCTTGGGGCAAGAAGAAGTGCAGCAGTTTCGTGCCGATATGATGCAGGAAAAACGTGCCGCTCTGGAACACCATGTGGCGATAGCCGCAACCGCAGTGGCGCCTTACATTGATAATGCTGCGCCAACAGCCGAGCAACTGGAAGCGGCTAAGGCGGTGCTGCGGGCGATGAAGTTTAGCGATGATGGCTATATGTTTGTCTATGATTTGCAGGGCGTAAATATAGTACACGGCTCAAATCAGGCACTGGAAGGCCGCAATTTGATTGATTTGAAAGATCCCAATGGCATTTTACTGATCCGTGACTTGATTGACGCCGGCAAGCAAGGCGGCGGCTTTGTCGAGTATATGTGGGATGAGAAAACCCGCGGCGGTTTAACGCCTAAGCTGGGTTATGCCACTGCTATTTATGCCAAGCGCTGGATCTTAGGTTCCGGCTTTTACATTGACGATATTGACCGGCGTGTTGCGCAGCAACAGACTGAAATTAGCAGTCGTATCCGCAACACCTTGTTGATGATAGTCGGTAGCGCCATAGTGCTATTGGCTCTGGTCATTGCGCTGGCGCTGTTTGTTGCCAATCTGGTGATTAAACCACTGCATAATGCCTCAGCGGCGCTCATTAACATTGGCCAGGGCGAAGGCGATTTAACGCAGCGGCTGCAGGTAGATACTGCCGATGAAGTTGGTGAGGTTGCGCGCGGCTTTAACGAGTTTGCACAAAAAATTCAGCAACTTATCAGCGAAGTAAAACAAGTGGTGGCGGCGCTGAGCCACGCTGCATCGACCATGCAACAAATTGTGCAGCTAACTGATAATGACGCCGGAACACAAAAAGCAGAAACCACGCAGGTAGCGGCAGCGGTGTATCAAATGTCGACGGCGGTGCAGGAAGTGGCCACCAGTGCCGGTTTAGCGGCTACCGCAGCCCAGGAAGCGGACAAAGAAGCCGGAGGCGGCCAGCAAAGTGTGGCGCAAACTATTGCTTCAATCAATAAACTGGCCGATGAAGTAAACAGTGCCGGCGACACTATAGAAAAACTCGGCGTGGATGCTGATCAGATAGGCTCGGTAGTGAATGTGATCCGGGGCATCGCCGAGCAGACAAACTTACTGGCGTTAAATGCCGCCATTGAAGCAGCGCGCGCCGGTGAGCAGGGCCGCGGCTTTGCCGTGGTGGCCGATGAAGTGCGTACTCTGGCCACCCGCACCCAACAAAGCACCAATGAAATTCAGCAGATGATAAATCAGTTTCAGCAGGGCACCAAAGAGGCGGTACTGGTTATGCAGCGCGGCAAAGAGCAGTCGGTGCAAACGGTGGCCCAGGCCGATAAAGCCAGCGAATCACTGCAAACCATTACCAAATCGGTCAGCACCATTACCCAGATGAATATTCAGATAGCCACCGCCGCTGAGCAGCAAACTGCTGTAGCGGCGGATATTAGCCGCAGTATTCATGAAATTGCCCAGTTGGCCGATCAGGCGGCCAATAATGCGTCTGAACTGGCGAAATCGACCGGCGAGCTAACCGGGCTGGAGCAACGGCTTAGCGTACTGGTATCGCGCTTTCGGGTGTAACAGGCGCAGCCAGTGGCCGGCGTACAAACCAGCGGCCCAGTTGCCACAGCAGGTAAAGTGACAGCAAGGGAAAGATCAGCGTTTGTAAACTGTACACCACGATAAGCTGGATCAGCTTTTCTACCATGCTGTCAGAAAAGCTTTTTACCGCAGCAAACAGGTCATTGGCCTGTGCTGCCATCTGGCGTAACCAGCTGAACGAGCCCTCGTCGGCACTGTGTAACGGCTGATCTACCCGCTGCAGGGCGGCGGTTTCGCCACTCAGTGCGGCTTCGGCGGCAACACGTTGCGGCGTTAATACCCAGTCGGACAATTCGGCCACGCCAAAGGCCGCCAGCGGCACACCGATACGAATAACGATTAACAGCGCGACAAAGCTACGCAGCAAATAGGTGCTGCTACGGCGCCAACTGGCCGGGCCCAACAGCAAGCTGATGCAACACACTACAATGCCGCTGCCAAACAGTGGCAGTGCGGCCAACTTGCCAAATTCCAGTAAAAACAGCTGTAAGCCAATCGATGTCATCGCCAGCACCATTAAATCAGAGTAGCGTACCGCCATATCCTGCAGCGGCTTTAATAACTGGCCCGGTTTAACACTGGCCACGCCAACACCGACCTCGGCTTCTGATACAAAGGCAATACCGCGATCGATTAAACGCGCGGTGGCAAAAGAGGCACTGCTTAACACTAAACTCTGTTTAAGCGCGCTATTGGCAGTGTCATCTAACGGTGCCAGTAAGGGATTAACCAGACGTTGTTGCAACAGGCCGGAATAAATAGCCGCCGCCAGCAATGCTATACAGCAGACTAGGGTGACAGCACGATGCAGCGGACTTAGTTGGCGGAAAAATTTCATGCTGACCTCCGGCGAAAATCTCTGCGGGCAGATGTTTAGTATCAACATCCGGACTGACCCAGTATTAACCAGAACCGGCAGCAATTAAAGTAAAGGCATCCGCTTATGCCTTGATCTTACTGAAGCGAATACAGATGTAAGAAAATGCCATTTAGTGCTGGAGTATCAGCAAAGTCCCGGCCACCGTTAGCAAAGCTCCAAACCAAGCGCCCCAGGCTGGGCTGCGTTTGTACACCAGCCACAGCAGTGGCAGCACCAGCACCGGGCTGACCGAGGATAACACCGCTACCATACCGGCATCGCCATAACGCAGCGCATACAAGATTAAGGTCATGCCCAGTACCATCGACAGTGCGGCGTTGGCCAGTACCAGCAGAAAGATCTTTTTGGTCATAGGTAAATAAGCCTGGGCGACACGAAAGCCCAGCATAAAAATCAGTTGGTGCAGCGTAAAAGCCGTGCTCATACGTACTGCTGATGCAGCAATAGCGTCGATGTTTGTTTCCATCAATGGCTTTAGCATTAAGGTGGCCACGGCCTGACATAGCGCTGCCAACAAACCGAGCGCGACGCCGGACCTAAGCTGGCTTTGATTGGCTTCCCAGGCGTGCAGCTCGGTTTTGCGTTTACCGAAAAATATTGCCGTCATTACGCCGCTAACCAGCAAGCTGCTGCCGACTAATGTCCAGCCCCACTGGGTTTCGCCAAGAAAAAAGTACGCCAGTATCACGGAAAATAAGCTGTGGGTAGCAAACAGCACTCCGGCCCGGCGCGGGCCGAGGCGGTTCATCGCCGCAAATAGCGCCGTATCGCCAATAAAAATACCAATAACGCCAGACAGCACCAGCAAGCCCAGACTATCCACCGCCAGGGTTACCCAGCCGCCGCTAACTGCAGCAATCAGCCACAACATGACTGCTGCACACAACATGCGCCAGCGGGTAAAGGCAAAGGCGCCTAAATGAGTAGAGGCGGTGGCTGACATTAGGCTGCCGACGGCCCAGCAGGCCGCGGCGAGCAGAGCAAGGTATTCGTATGACAAAACAGGGCTACAGGCAAGAACAGGATGGCGGCATTATACGTCAGCTGCCGCCGGCGAAAGAGATTATTCCGCTATAAGTTAGCGCTTTTTCGGTATCCAGGCCCAGGTCATCTTAGCGTTAACCGGTTCAATACCGGAGCTGTCGGTGATGGTTACCGCTACCGTCACTTCGCCTTTATCTTCGCTGTGCATAGCCGCAATTTGCTCGTCGGTTAGCGTGGCCACTGCGGTTAAGTCACCGCTGGAGCGTTTGATATAGTCAATCTGCATTTGTTTTAGCAGCGGCAGCTTGCTGTCGGGCAGGTGAATGCCGACTAAAAAGCCGGTGGCCGATTCGGCCAGTAAGCCGGTGGCGGCAGCATGTACCGAGCCGATATGGTTTTGCGCTTTTTTACGGTTTTTCAGCCGCAACACCGAGCGGGCACCTTTTAGCTCTAACACTTCAACGCCTGCGGTGCCGGCAAACTTAATGACCCGGCCAAATACTGTGCTTAGCGCAAAGGCCTGCAACGATTTTGGCAGCTGATAGCACTTAGATACGATGCGCTGCAGTTTATTGGGTTTTGTTTGGCTCATTGTGGTCTGACCTGTGGTGGCTTTTGCGCACTATGCCAACTGGCTGCAATAAATGCAAGCGCCTAACACCATAGCTGGCTAACCGGCGTATCGGGGCTAAAGCGTGCTGCCAGTTGGGCGCGAAATAACTCGGCACAGGCCAGCGCATCGGTGGCGGCATGGTGCGGCCGGTAGGGCGGTAAGCCGTAGCGTAAGCGGCTGTCGGCCAGGCGGATAGACAGCGGCTGTTTACCGCGCAGTTGTTGCCACAGGCTAAGCGCTTTACGCCGGTGTAACCTTGCCTCCAGCGCCATAGTATCTATTAGCGGGAAGTACACTCCTTGCCCCAACCGGGCTTGCACAGCGGCGTGCAAAAACGGCCGTTCGATGCCACGGTAGTGCACTATCACCACTTTGCCTGCCATCACTGCCAGCAATTGCGGTAATACTGCAGTGAGATCCGGCGCCTGTGCAATATCGGAATGGGTAATACGGTGCAGCGTAACCGACTCATCGCTAAGGGCATAGCGGGGCTTTAACAGCCATTGCCGGGCTTTTGAGGCATAAATTTGCGTTAAGTCCAGTGGCAATACCGCTATGCTGACAATGCCGCTGTTAGCCGGGTTAAGCCCGGTGGTTTCAATATCCAGTGCCAGCAAGGGTACCTTGCTGATTGGCGTGTCGGCCGCCACCATGCCGGCCCGATAAAACTGCTGTAGCAACGGATGTTGGCTGTGTTCAGCCTGCTGTTGATAGTACTGCTGCCAGTCGCTGATGGCCGGATCATAGCGTTGGCTGGCCGGCTGTTTTAATGCCGAAGGGCCCAAATACAACATCTTTAGGCCCGCATGTGAAATTTAAGAAACTTCTGCGCATTACTCAGCACCGAAAAGGCTTCTTTTAAATGCTTGCGCTCAAATTCCGATAACCGCTCCGGCACCACATTGTTGTCTGGTGTTTCACCGGCCTGCAATGCCAACGCTTGCTGGCGGATGCGTGTCATGGCGATCACTTCATAGGCGTCGCGTAAATCTTCACCGCGACCATTCGGCAGCACCTTAGCCGCGATAATATCGCGCAGCCGTTCAAAGGAGTTGCTGGCGGCCGAGCCAATGGCCAGCGCATGCACCCGGATCAGATCCGCCATCGGTGCCGTACCACGGCGTTTAATATTCAGGCTGTTATTTTGCCGGCCGTCGTTTTCCATCACAAAGTCTTTAAAAAAGCCCAGAGGCGGCGTGCGCTGCAGCGCATTGCGTGTCATGCAGGCAAGAAACTGCGGCCGGCTTTTTGCTGTGCTGGCGATAAGCTGGTTTAACTCATCGCCCCATTGGGTTTTACCCCAGACAGCGTCTAAATCGAAGAAAATATTCGCATGCAGCAAACGTTCAGCACTGGGCTGTTCTATCCAATCGGTAAAGTACTGCTGCCATACCCTAAGCGGCTGGCGCCACTGGGCATTGGTCGCCATAATATTGCCGCTGCAATAGCTGTAACCGCAGGCTGCCAGGCCATCACAGACAAAGGCGGCCAGTTGCTGAAAATAAGCATCGTGCTGCGCCGGTTCAAAGCGGTTATCCAGCACCAGAGCATTGTCCTGATCGGTAACAATAAGCTGCTCGTCGCGTGCCATTGAGCCCAGTGCTAAAAAGCAATAGGGTAACGGCGGCGGGCCAAGCTGCTGCTCGGCCAGCTCCAGCAGGCGCTGTTTAAAACTGCGGCCAATGGCGGCCATGGCGCTGCCGATCATATGTGAATTGGCGTCTTCATTTACCATCCGTACAAAGCAGGCTTTAACGTCTTTACTCAGGGCGCTGAGCTCGTCTACCGACTGCTGGCGAAAAATACTGCTGACGACAAATAAGCTGTTTTGCGACTCGTAACGGATAATATCCGACAACGCCAGCACGCCCACTGGCTTTGCCTGTTGTAACACCGGCAGATGATGCACATTGTGGCGCAACATCAGCATCATGGCTTCAAACAGATACTGTTGTTGCTCAATGGTGATCAAAGCGGTAGACATGATATCGCTGACGCAGATTTCAGACTTCAGCCCGGGTGCCACCAAGCGTGAGCGGATGTCGCGGTCAGTAATAATACCGGCCAAGGTACCTCGCTTAGCAGCTTTTTCAGGGCCTTGCTCAGTGCTGCCATCGTGCAAAATAAGCAGGCAGGACACGCCATGTTCGGTCATCGTTTGCGCAGCCTGCCAGACACTGGCGCTGGCCGGCAGACATACCGGCTGACGCTGCAGCAGGGTACTGATTTTGGCACTGAGTAAATCGGCTTCGGCCTGCTTGGCTGCTTTGGTCGATTTACGCCGCTCGGTATCGCCCACTTCCACGTAATCGGCAAAAAACTCATTGCTGTCAAACAGCTGCTGAAATACCTGCTCGGGAATAAAATAAATTAGCGTGTCTTCCAGTGCGCTGGCCGGAAAACGCACCTTGCCGCCACGCAACAGGCCTTGCTCGCCGAAAATACCGCCTTCGCTTAAGCGGTTATATAAATCGCCATTACGACGGAAGGTTTCTACCGCGCCGCTGCGAATAAGATGCAGCGCTTGCAGCGGCTCGTTATAGCGCAGTATCTCGCTGCCGGCCTGAAAATAGCCGACATTAATACTTTGCGCCAACAACAGCTGCTGCTCGGGCGGCAACTCCTGAAACGGTGAATGCCGCTGCAGAAACTGCAATATTTCAATTTGCTCTATTTCCATCGTGCTTATATTCCTGCCTGCATATTTACCGTGGCATCAGGCTCTGGGTTCGGACATCAGGCCTTTTACCACCGCCACGCAGGCGGCCAGCAACACCAGCGTAAACGGAAAGCCGGTCGATACCGCCATCGCCTGTAACGCTACCAGGCCACCGCCTAAAATCAGCGCTATGGCGACCAGGCCCTCAAAGGTACACCAAAACACCCGTTGTGGCGTTGGCGCATTAACTTTGCCGCCGGCGGCAATGGTGTCGATAACCAGCGAGCCGGAGTCGGACGAGGTAACAAAAAACACCACCACCAGAATAATGGCAATAAAAGAGCTGATTTGCGCCAGTGGCAATACATCTAACATGGCAAACAGTTGCAGTGGCAACTCAGCACTGGCCGCCGCCTGATAGCCTTGCTGCACCACCTGGCTGATGGCTGTGCCGCCAAATACCGTCATCCACAGTACGCAGGCCAAAGAGGGGATCAGCAATACTGATATTAAGAACTCGCGCACAGTGCGGCCGCGCGACACCCGGGCGATAAACATGCCGACAAAAGGCGACCAGCTGATCCACCAGGCCCAGTAGAATGCGGTCCAGCCCTGCGAGAAATTAACATCTTCGCGGCCCAGTGGGTTAGCCAATGCCGGTAAATGCTGCAGGTAAGCCGCAAGGTTAGCGACAAAGCCGCTGGCAATAGCCAGCGTTGGCCCGGCAATAATGACAAACAGCAGTAACAGCGCCGCCAGCAGCATATTAATTTCAGATAAGCGTTTTACCCCGGCTTCCAGCCCGGCCAAGACTGACGTTAGCGCTATGGCGGTAATGCCTATTACCAGCAGGATTTGCGTGGTACTGCCTTGCGGCCAGTCAAACAGATAATGCAAGCCGGCGCCGGCTTGTGACGCGCCCAGCCCCAGGGACGTGGCCAAACCAAACAAGGTGGCAAACACCGCCAGAATATCAATAATGTGGCCGGGCCAGCCCCAGATACGTTCACCCAGCAGCGGGTAAAATACTGAACGTATGGTCAGTGGCAAGCCCTTGTTGAAGGAAAACAGCGCCAAACCGAGCGCCAAAATGGCGTAAATGGCCCACGGATGCAGCGCCCAGTGATAAATAGTCGCCGCCATGCCTAAGCGCTCGGCCGCTAACGCATCGCCGGCCGCACCGGCCAGTGGCGCCCAGTCGGTGCGCACACCGTCGGTAACGCTAACACCACCGTAAGCGCTGCTGAAATGTGACAGCGGCTCTGATACGCCGTAAAACATCAGGCCTATGCCCATGCCGGCGGCAAACAGCATCGAGAACCAGCCGGCGTAGCCAAAATCCGGTGTGGCCTCGGTACCACCCAGGCGCACCTTGCCCAGCGGCGACACTATTAACCCCAGACACAGCAGCACAAAAATATTGGCGGCGGAAATAAAAAACCAATCCAGCTTGCTGGTAAGCCAGCCGCGCATGCTGCTGAACACCGGCTCGGCCTGTTGCTGAAAGCTGATGGTCAGTACCACAAACAGCACCACCACCAGCGCGGAGATTAAAAACACTCTGTTATGAATATCTAAACCAAAAGGGCCGACCTTGATCAGGATATTGTCCTGACCTATCTGATAATCGGTGTCTATCGGGTTAACTTTGCCATCCGGGATCATCGGATCTTTATAATCTGTCATGCTGTTGTCCTTGTTATGGGTTCAAAGCCGCAGCAGCGGTTAAAAGTAGTAGCCGATGTTAATGTTAAAACGACGCTCAATTTCGCTGCTGTCGCCGGCCGCACTGCCGCCAACGAAAGGCTGATTTCGGGCATGCACCAAGTCAAAATAGGTAAATAAGCCGCCGGCAGCGACAGAAACACCGGTGACGTTCATCATGGTGTCGCGGCTGTTGTCGGATTTGTCGTACACCAAACCATAGTTGTTATAAAACTGCAGCCCGCTAACCGGCCCCCACTCGACGGGCAGGCTGTAGGCCAGGTTAATGGTGCTGGTTTTGGCTTTGGCGGCAATGCTGTCGTAAAAGGCATAGGCACCAACGGCCATACGGTCAATATCGTCGATGTCGTAATGGTATTCGCCATGTTGCAATTGCAGGTTCCAGCGCTGGTAATGGCTATTTAAGTGCAGTGCCCAGGCGTTGTAGCTGCCGGCGCGCGAGCTGCCGTTATGCAGGCCACCGGCCAGCGCAGATAACCCCAGCTCAGTGCTAAAGTCGCTGCGGTGTTCAAATTGATAAGCAAAGCGGCCAGAGAAGGTGTTGTATTCGCCAACTGGCTGCGCCGGGTCGTCGTAAATGCCATCTTCACCCTGACGGTAACCAACTACGTCATATGAATAACGATCGGCGCGGCTGCTAACATAGCCATCGACGCCACCGAGTTCATCATTTTTAAAAAAGCCTAAATCCAGCTGCCAGTTGTCGGCCAGTCGGCGTTTAAACAGCAGGCCCAGGTCATGATCATCTTCCAGCCCCAGGTAATAATTGGTACTGAAGAAATAGTTATGCGAATTATACGGCCAGTTACCAAACGGCACCTGGGTAATACCGGCCTGCACCTGCCAGTCATCGGTTAACTGGTAGCCAACATAGGCGTATTTAACCGCGGTCATATAATCGAAAAAGCGGATCTCGGCATTAAGCAGCACATCGCCGATGCTACCGTTTAAATTCAGCCGGAAAATATCAAAAGCAAAGTCGCCGCCGCGGTTTTTATTGCCGTCGCTGTAGGAGGTGTGGCTGTAATTGGTGCGGATAGCACCGCCGAGTTTAATACCGTCAGTTTCAGCTTCATCGTCAGCTGCAGTAGCCTGTTGCTGTGCCAGCATTACAGTGGCCTTTTCGTTGGCCACTTCCTGCTCTGCCAGCCGTTGTTCCAATGCAGCAATTTGCGCCTTTAGCGTCGCCAGTTGTTGTTTAATGTCGTCGGTTTCAGTAGCTTGGGCCGAAAAATGGCATAGCCCAACGGCAGCAATCAGACTGATACTGCGAAGTGAGAACATAGTAAATCCTTATTTTGTATCAGATTTAAAGCAGGAGGGCTTTAAAGGATAGCGCAAACTGAGGTTAAGGCCAAATTACGCGGCCAACTAATCCGGTCAAAAAGTTGGCCGCATGGCAGGCCAACAGAGCGTCGGCCGGGGCAAAGTTAACGCTTAGGGTTAAAAGATACCGGAGGATAAATAGCGATCGCCGCGGTCACAAATAATCGCCACGATTACCGCTTTGTCGAGTTGCTCAGCCAGTTGTATCGCCGCATGCACGGCACCGCCGGAGCTAACGCCGGCAAAAATGCCTTCTTCACGGGCTAAACGGCGCATGGCGGTTAACGCATCGTCCTGAGTAATATCAATGATCTGATCAACCCGACTTTTATCGAAGAAGCCCGGCAAATACGCCTCGGGCCAGCGGCGAATACCGGGAATGCTGGCGCCTTCGGCCGGTTGCAGGCCAATTATCTGGATAGCCGGGTTTTGCTGCTTTAAATAGCGTGACACGCCCATAATGGTGCCGGTAGTGCCCATGCTGCTAACAAAATGCGTAACCTGCTGCTGGCTTTGCTGCCAAATCTCCGGTCCGGTACTGGCATAATGCGCCGCCGGGTTATCCGGGTTATTAAACTGGTCCAGCACTATGCCTTTACCCTCAGCTTGCATTTGCAGGGCTAAATCGCGCGCACCTTCCATGCCTTGCTCTTTGGTTACCAGGATAAGCTCGGCGCCATAAGCGCGCATACCGCTTTTGCGCTCTTCGGTGGCGTTATCCGGCATAATCAGCGTCATGGCGTAGCCTTTAATCGCTGCCGCCATCGCTAAAGCAATGCCGGTATTGCCGCTGGTGGCTTCAATAATCCGGTCACCGGGTTTGATATCACCGCGCAATTCCGCCTGCACCAGCATATTCAGCGCCGGGCGGTCTTTTACCGAACCGGCCGGGTTATCGCCCTCCAGCTTTAACAATACAGTGCTGTTGGTATGCGCCGCCATGCGCTGCAACTTTACCAAACGGGTTTGGCCGACAAGATGTTCAATGCTGGGAAAGCTCATTGGCAGGACCTTAAATTAGCAAGACATAAACTGGCGACAGTGTAGCGCAAAGCACAGCCGCTGTTAATCATGCTACTGCCAATACAAAACACAGTGACTTAGCGGCAAGGCGCGTCGGCTTAACTCGTACTTGCAGCTTTTACATATAGCAACTGTACCCGTAATATGTTGAATGTTGTAAATAAGCCATGTAATGTTTACAGCATAAAATTTACAAAGACGGTTCAACCCGTGTTTGAGTAAGGGGCGACTCGTCGAAAATGCGTTATAAGCACTTTTAGATATGAGTAAATTTCTCAACATATTTTTATTGATGATGGCATTTTCGAGTGTTGCTGTTGAAACAGTGCCTTTTGTAAGCCTGCTGTCTTCACCCGAAAAGTATGATAGAAAATGCATTCAAACAGTCGGTGTAATTAGCATTGAGTATGAAGGTGGTAAGCTTTACCTTGATCACGCCAGCTACTTAGCCAAGGCCTATGAAAATGCTATTTCTCAGCCTTTTGAAGCAGCAATGGTTGCTTATGATAGCGAGAAGGGTGAAGCTCAAGCTAAAAATTTAACCGACGCATTTGAAGGTAAACTGGTTAGGGTTGTAGGCAAGTTTAAAGCCGTTAATCCGTCAAAACGCCTTTTAAGCACTAAAAGTAATTTTATATCAATAAGTTATATAGAATCGCTTGCGCCATATGACGGAGCAAGCTTTGGTAATCAAGCAGGCTGCTTAGAACAAATCCTTTAAGCATAAGGACACGAAACACAGCTGGCTTGTACTGCTGCGTCGCTAATTTTAGCCAGCTATTTTGTGCCGTTTAATGCGGCGTCAGGGCTTGCAACCTACATTCAGGAATCTTTGATTTTATGACATTTACGAACATTGCCTTGGTTGCTGTCTTGGCGGCAACCATAACCTTCTTTAGTGCCAATGCAGAGACTGCGCCCGAGCACGAAAGCCTCTACAACACTGTTGCAGCGCTGGATACGGCGGTGTTCGATGCATTCAACCATTGCTCCGAGTCAGGGCAACTTGAGAAACACGCCAGTTACTTTGCAGCCGACGTGGAGTTCTATCATGATAATGGTGGGGTCACGTGGACTCGTGAGGATATGATCTCGGGCACTCGCAAGAATGTCTGCGGCAAATTCAGTCGTGAGCTCGTGGCGGGTTCGCTGAAGGTCTATCCAATTAAGAGCTTTGGCGCCATTGCACAGGGCTCGCATCGTTTCTGTCAGTTTTCGAGTGGTGTGTGCGAAGGCTTAGCTGACTTCACCATGATCTGGCGCGAGCAGAATGGCAAATGGCAGCTCACCCGGGTGCTTAGTTATGGTCACCGACCTGCAAATGAGCCCTAACAATTCATTCCAACCGACACCGCTTAGCGGTGCGGTATAATTCACGCGATATATTTTTTGAGAGTTCATGGATACAACTGATTGAAGAGCATTAATACCAACAAAGTGCCAATAATGTTTACGTTCCTGTTTCAATCTGACCGGTCGGCGCGGGGTGGGTTCAGGTACGTTCATGAAAGAACAAACCCTGTTGAGTGCTCAATGAAGGAAACCGATGACGGCAAAGTATTGCTGCGCATAACAAAAGTAATCGCCGATAACGAAGCTGCAATTGATCATGAGCAACGCGAGTTAGAAACAGATTTACGGAATTATGGTGGCGTGTTCGTGAGTAAGAAGTACCACTTCGTCGCGAAAGGCGACAAAGTAGAGAGGAAGAGAATTTCGTTCATCTCAAAGTTATTAACATGGATGACCCGCCCTGGCGATGCAAGAAATTACGTCATCAAGAAAATGCCTTTATATTCAATAATTTTCATCTTGGTTTTGGTCTTTATTTGGTCAATGATTTATGAAATACAAGGAGGTAGCATATGAAGTGTCCACATTGTTCCGAATCAGTTAGCGTATTCTCAAAAGAAATGAACAAATTTGGCAAAGCTAAGGTTTGCCCAAAATGCACTAATCCCATCCAGTTATATGTAAGCCCTAAATGGTTGGCAATATTATTCATTCCGGCTGTAGCCAGTGCCCTTTTGATCAAGCCATTTTTCATAAATGCAGGCCTAAGCGGTTCTTTAGCTACTGGTTTAATGTGCGGTGTAATGGTTCTGTTTTGTATGCGGCTTAAGGTGCCAAAGGCTAAAGAAAATGCATAGCAAATTGCCGAATGTCGTACCAGCTACAAACAACGCGGCCTCCACGGGAATGCCTTCGCTGCGTTCAGCCACCTTAAAGCTTTGCGTTAACAATTCAGGAAGGTAGGTGTTCGTTTGATAGTTCGTGAAGCAAAGCCTGAAGATGCTTTAAGATTGTCTGAGTTGTATAACCAGTTGGTTAGTAACCCTGCTGTAGAGGTGGAGCCAGAACAAATACAGGCGCTTTATGACGATACGCGCTCAAAGTTATTTGTCTGTGACTACCAGGGTAATGTTGTCGGGAGTGCGCTGGTGTCATTGTGTTCTGATGTTATGTTTCGTAACCAGCCGTTTGCGGTAGTAGAAAACGTGATTGTTGATGTTGCTACTCGCGGGCTGGGTGTTGGCACTGCCTTATTCGAGGCAATAGAAATTTTTTGCGTCAGTACAAACTGCTCAAAGATTATGCTTCTTAGCTCTTCGCAACGGTTAGATTCGCACACCTTTTTTGAAAGGCAAGGTTTTAAAGGGGCGGTAAAGCGTGGCTTTGTTAAATATCGTTCGGCATTTTCTAGTGCAGGTTAATTTGCAGACAAGCGCCTTAAACATCGCGGCCTGTGGCCGCTGAATCCGCAACATATTGCTCGCTTTATGGCGGGCGTTTTATTTCAGGGAGAGTGATGTGAAGATTCAACGAAATAGTGAACAAATCAAACGCTTGGAATCATTAAAACTGCACGAAGTTATGCATGAAGCGGATGTAAATCCTGATCTTTATATGCCGGTTGAGCGTCCTGGTATGGATGTTGGCGAAATGGTTACCAGGCAGAATGAAATTAACGATATCCATCATGATGGTGAGTTTGAGCAGGTAGTTGCCGACTCAAGTTTTCACTACCACTTTTATCTGAAATTAGAAGGCAGTGAAAATATTGTCGATTTACTGTTTGACGGTGACGAAATTAAAATTACCAATGCTACCGAAGCTGAAATCAGCTCACTATTAAAAATTGCTGCTTCACTGGATGCCGACTTGTTTGATGAGTTTGGCAAACCGATTGCCCAGCCAGCTACAAAAAAGTCATTTTGGAGCTTTTTAGGATTGTGAAAATATAACAAATTGCTGAGCTTTAATCCGGCTACAAACAGCGTGGCCTCCGCTGGAAAGCAACAATTGATATCCGTACATGCGAGGTAATTCAAGGTAATTTGCCAAAGAAGCAAACTAAACTTGTGTTGGCATGGGCCGAGCTGCATCAGGATGAACTTACGGCCAATTGGGAGTTGGTAATGAACGGTGAAGAGCCATTCAAGATCCAACCATTACAGTGAGAGGTGAATTATGTATCCGTCTGTGAAAGCGGTAGCGCCGCTGGATAATTATCTGTTGGCAGTGAGCTTTGATAACGGCGAAAAAGGCATTTTGGATATGAAACCCTATTTGGATTTCGGTGTATTTAAGCGGTTGCAAGATGTCGAAGCATTTAACCGGGTCCGGGTTTCATTTGACACCATAGAGTGGGATGCCGGAGTAGATCTTGCCCCTGAGTTTGTTTACAGCAAAAGCCAACGTTCAGCAGCTGAAAAAGTGACGACGGTTACCGCTTAGAAACACTGCTAGTGGATTAAGGTTCAGATTTTCTATGATTCAAACAATAAATATATCTTTGGTACACGGCATCCATGCTGGCGGAGACTGGAGTTGCGATATCGAAATTCCGGCAGATCACAGTTTGGAAGACCTGCATGATGCTATTCAGCAGGCCGTCGAATTTGATAACGACCACATGTTTGAGTTTTATATAGCGAATTCCTACCGCGGAAAAAAGCTGCACCGCTATGATTGCGATGATGACAGCATTGTCGACACCACCATAGCGCAAGTGTTTGCAGCGGCCACAGGCAAAAAAGTGTTTTACATGTTTGACTATGGCGATAGCTGGTTATTTCAGTTAACGAAAAGCCGGAAGAAACCGCATGCAGCTGAAACCGGAATAACGTACCCGCGGGTAATTGCTGAAGAGGGCACTAAGCCAGATCAGTACCCCGACTGGGATGAAGAGTGAATACGGATTGGTCGATAAACTGCGATCGTCTTTATGCCAGAAGCAAACGTTTTCAACCTGATTTCGTTTATAGGCCAAAATAGTAAATATACCTATTGATAGTGGTATATAGCGAATTTTGCTATACCAATCTATATATAGCTATATATAGCTATATTTTGCTATACTCTGCTTAATTTTTGCGATTTTAGTATTCTTTTAAGGATGTTGACATGGATCCATACATCAATCCTTTTGCACCTGGCGCGGGAAGTAGACCACCTGAACTTGCAGGCCGTGATGAAATCCTAAATGCTGCCAAAATCTCTTGTGGCCGAACCTTAAAAGATCGGAGCGCTCGTTCCATCATGCTTTTGGGGTTAAGGGGAACCGGCAAAACAGTGCTGTTAAACGAAATTGGCAAGATCGCCAGGGATCAAGGGCTCATAGTATCCAAGGTTGAGTCTCCTGAGCGGGAAACGCTTGCGCGCCTCCTATATCCGGAAATGCGCAAGGTGATGCGCTCACTTTCAGGATTAGCGGCAGCTCGGCAGCTTGCCGAACGAGGGTTGAAGGGGCTGCGAAATTTCGCGGCTATGTTCAAAATTGACATTTCAGGTGTGGAAATTGGCGTAGAGCCGGAGCCTGGACTTGCAGATAGCGGAAATATCCAATACGACCTGCCTGATATTTTCGAGTTAATTGGTCGGGCAGCTAAGGCAGTAGACAAAGGATGGATCTTGCTGATCGATGAAGTGCAGTACCTCTCGGAAGCAGATTTATCAGCACTGATAGTTGCTCTTCATCGCATGTCTCAAGAGGGGCTTCCAGTACTTCTGGTCGGTGCGGGCCTGCCGCAGGTTGCTCGTCTGGCAGGAGAGGCAAAATCATATGCAGAGAGGCTTTTCTTGTATCCACCTGTTGATGCACTCGACCCGTTACCAGCCATTCAAGCCATAGAAAAGCCGATACTAGATGAGGGGGCTTCAATTCATCCGGATGCGCTTAGTGAAATCGTTGAAGACACTAAAGGCTATCCTTTTTTTCTTCAGGAGTGGGCTTCTACAGCATGGAACAATGCCAAGGGGCCAGAAATTACCTTGGAGGATGTGCAATTGTCGTATGCAGAAACGCTGGCTTCACTTGATAACGGGTTCTTCAGGGTTCGACTGGACCGATTAACTAAATCAGAAGTGCTATTCGTAGAAAAAATGTCTGAATTGGGTGATGGTCCCTATTCGATGGCAGATATAGCAAATGCAATGGGACGAAGCCAATCATCTCTTGGGCCAACCAGAGCGAGCATCATCCACAAAGGCATGATTTATAGTACTGAGCATGGCTATCTGAATTTTACTGTGCCACTTTTTGCGGAGTTTATGCGGCGGCAAAAGAAGACGGTTGAAGGTTAGCCAACAGCAGGTTATTGGTAAACCAGGCAAAGCAGGTTAGCTTGTTTAACAAAGCAGCAATAAATAGTACTCTGACCTTAGAACCCAAATCTGTAGCTTACAAGGATGTAAATGAAACAAGTCTATTTCTCTTTGCTGGTTATCAGCTTAACCCTGTTGCCACTTCGCGCAGAGCCCAATGGTGCGGCGCCTGATGCTGTTGTGTCTGATACTGTTGTATCTGATATAGTGCAGCAGTATCAGCAGCTAAACTGGTTTTCCGGTAGCGTGTTGGTGGTGAAGGACAACAAGGTCGTTACGGCGCTGGCCGGCGGCTATGCCAACGATGAAGCCCAAATTCCCATAACCATGCAAACACGTTTTGATATTGGTTCGGTGCAAAAAGATTTGACGGCCGTGCTGGTGCTGCAAGCTGTCGATAAAAAGCTGTTGCGGCTTGATGACACACTGAATAAGTTTTCGCTTGGTTTCGCCAACGAGTTGGTAAACAACATCACAGTGCAGCACCTGCTGGAACACCGTTCTGGTTTTGCTGACATTTTTACCGCTGAATACCGTCAGAACCCGGCAGCCTTCGACAGTGCAGAAAAGAAGCTGACCATACTGAAAAACACACCCTTGTTGTTTGAACCCGGCACCGATCGGCGTTACTCCAATTACGGTTACATTGTGCTTGGCGCTATTCTGGAAAAAATCAGCGGTAAATCTTACTGGAACTTGTTGGAGCAAAATATCTTAGTGCCTGCCCGCACGACTCTGACAACAGAACAGCTTGGTCAAAGTGCAGCGCTTGCCACGCCTTATCATTTTAATGCTGATGCTAAACGTATCGCCGTCGCTGCGAATGAACAAGAGCATAAATCCGCTGCCGGTGGTGGGCAGATGAATGTGTTTGAACTGTATGGCTTTTATCAGCAGCTGTTTAAAGCAAAGCGCTTATTGTCGGCAGCAGCATTACAGCATTTTCGGGCGTTGCAAAAAGATCAGCAACACTGGGTTGCCTTTGGCGGCGGCAAAGGTGTCAGTACCGCAGTAGAGCTGGACTTTGCTAACGATGTTTGGCTATTGGTACTGGCAAATACCGACCGTCTGGTAGCTGAAGAAATATCGATGAGATTACACAGTGTGTTTTGCAGCGGCACCTACCCTGAGATAAAACCGCCGCCGGTGATTTTTAGCTGGCAGCTGTATCAGCAACTTGGTGATAAAGCATTTAAAGCCCAGTTTGAATCTGCCTACAAAGATGCCGGTTATCAAACCTTTGCCGGTAAGGTAATAACTGATTTGGCGCGCGAGTTGGTGGCAGCCGGAGATGCACAAAGTGCTATACCCTTGTTTGCCTATTTGACAGAGCGTTACCCGACAAGCCCTGAAGTTTTTGATGGCCTGGCTTTTGGTTATTTCAGTGCCGGCCTTAAAGCCGAAGCCCGTAGCGCTTTTGACCAAGCCACCGCGCTTAAACCGGGCTTTAACAGTCAATTTAATGCCAATAACTATAAAGCGGATGGAAACTGAGTTGGCATAAATTCAGTGAGTAAAAGGGCGGAGCTAATATTTGCCAGAAATACATAGGATTAATTCAGTTCGCCTTTAATTGTCTTCGCCCCTTTTGCTGAACCTGTGTAATAACGTAAGTGATGAAACCCTGCAATTTCACCCGAAAAGGCATTACAGAAATTAGTGCTGTCTAACGAGAGCATCTAAGCTTCGATATATCTGTTGGACTGGATAAATTTTATGCCTACAATCTCAATGTTCTACGGCATCATTGTTCGGATGTACTTTGCGCCAAAAGAGCATCCGCCGCCACATTTCCATGTTTACTATGGCGAACATAAGGCAACAATTGATATCCGTACATGCGAGGTAATTCAGGGTAATTTGCCAAAGAAGCAAACTAAACTTGTGTTGGCATGGGCTGAGCTGCATCAGGATGAACTTACGGCCGATTGGGAGTTGGTAATGAACGGTGAAGAACCATTCAAGATCCAACCATTACAGTGAGAGGTGAATTATGTATCCATCTGTGAAAACGGTAACGCCGCTGGATAACTATATGTTGGCAGTGAGTTTTGATAACGGCGAAAAAGGCATTTTGGATATGAAACCCTATTTGGATTTCGGCGTATTTAAGCGGTTGCAAGACGTGGCAGTATTTAACCGGGTTCGGGTTTCATTTGACACCATAGAGTGGGATGCCGGAGTGGACCTTTCTCCAGAGTTTGTTTACAGCAAAAGCCAACGTTCAACAGCTGAAAAAGTGACGACAGTTACCGCTTAGTAGCACTGTTAGTTGATTAAGGTTCAGATTTTCTATGATTCAAACAATAAATATATCTTTAGTACGCGGCATCCATGCTGGCGGAGGCTGTTTTGCGATAAAAACTGACTAAGTCACTGACCATGATCAAATAGAAGTTTTTCACTGAAAGCTGGCTTTTCTGACAATTAACAATAAGTTCTGCCCCTCAACGTTTCTTGACCAAATTCATTTTTTAGGTAAATGTAACGCAAGTTTAAAATTAGCTAGCTTCACTCGGCGGCGGTTAAGCGGCTCAGGTAAGTTGTAACAATTGGATCTGACCCTCGAGATAATTTGAGAAAAAAGGCACCTAACAAGGCAAGCCAGCGGACAAAAAAAGCTTCGCTTTTTTGTGGGCCCCTAGGGCCAGGTCTTGTCTTTTGACTTTTTTCGGAGGGAGTGGCAAAAAGCAAGACCTGACCCTGAAGTTGTGCTCCGGTCACAAAAACCAATTTTAGGGTGGATAGCAAAAAGCAAGACCTGACCCTGAGGCCTTTTGGGGTGGATAGCAAAAAGCAAGACCTGACCCTGAGGCCTTTTGCAAAAAGCAAGACCTGACCCTGAGGCCTTTTGACCCTGAGGCCTTTCTGACCCTGAGGCCTTTGACCCTGGGGCCTTCAGTGTCATAACTGATAGCGAAGATGTTGTTGATTTAGCAGCAAATGTTGGCTAGTTTAGCAGGATGTAAAAGCAAGATAGAAGGGAAACTCCCTCGGTGAATGCAGGGATTTTGCCTTCTAATAATATTTTTAGAGCAAGGCGGCCTAAGTACGTACCCGAAAGGAAAGATAATGGAAGCGAGAAATAGAGCATTACCGGATTGGATGACGCGCATTCGGACAAGACAAATTGTACTTCCGCGCTTCCAAAGATTTGAGGCTTGGAGCTATGGACAGATTTCTTCTTTACTGAACACTGTACTTAAAGAACTTCCGGCAGGAGCAATTTTAACTTTAGAAATTGGAGAGAAGGAACCATTCATATCTCGACCAATCGTGGGAGCGCCCTCGGAAGGTGAGAAAATTATTGAGCATCTTTTGGACGGACAACAGCGGCTAACTTCGTTCTGGAGGGCTTTAAACGATCTATACGAGGATAGAACTTACTTAATTAAAGTGGAGGAAGATGAAGATCTAGAGCTTCCATTTTTTGCAACCTCAATTTCTAGATACGAGAAAAATGGTGAGAAATATCCTTTGTGGGCCAATTCCCCTAGTGAACTATGGCAGCGCAAGTATATACCAGTGCATCTTTTGCGTCCCGATACCGATGCTGAGAAAGCATTCAAAGCTTGGGCCAAAGAAGCTTCCATTGGAGATATGGATAAACTTTTGGAAATAAGCGATCTTGGGAATAAGCTCAGGAATAAGTTCGCAATATTTAACATCCCGTTTTTATCGTTACCAGTTTCAACCAAGCCAGAAGTTGCGTTGGATGTATTTATCCAAATGAATACTTCTTCATCGCCACTTACACCATTTGACATTGTTGTAGCACAAATTGAGGCAGCATCCGGAAAATCTCTTCATGGCTACATCGAGGAATTAAAGAAAGATGTCCCATATTTAACTAGATATAACGATCCAGAAGATATTGTCCTCGCTGTCGCTGCGCTAGTAGGTAATAAACTCCCTTCTAAAGGAACATACCTTTTAAGTGATTTCTCGTCTTCATTTGATAAAAATTGGCCAACCATTAAAACAGGCATAAAAAAGGCAATTTCATTTCTTACAGATGAAAAGATTTTGGACTCTAGGCGCCTTCCTAGTGATGTAGTTGTTTATGTGCTTGCTGCCTTGTGGGGGAAAGCAGATGAAGGTCTGGATAAAGAGGGGGAAATTCGTTCGATTCTTAGAAAGTACATTTGGCGTTCTTTCTTCACTGAAAGATATGATCGAACAACCAATAGTCGCGCTTTCGCTGATTATAAAGAGTTGCTGAGCGTTATTAGCACTGGCAGCGGTGATCCAGAAATCTTTGACGAAGCGCAATACCCTATAGCAGGAATCGAAGATATTAAGTCCTCTGGCTGGCCATATAGAAAAGATCGCTTAGCTAGAGCCATCCTTGCTGTTGGCCTAAAATCTGGGGGGTTTGATTTTGCTGATGGGGTAATACCCCCTAAAAATAACTGACGTCAAAAGTAGAATTTTCTCGTAACATAAACGCAGGAGATTCTGCATGAA
>NZ_JALAAR010000023.1:0-52133 GCF_036984005.1 Rheinheimera muenzenbergensis | reverse complement strand
TATTCTGTAGGCCTTTATATACCAGCCTCTGGATCGGTCAACTGATCTGAAAAATTCTTATCTGATCGGCATTAGGCATGGCCGGGTTTTTTGTTTATTGCAGCAACTGGCAAACTTATTTGCGCTGTGCATCAATTGACTGGCCATTGACCGTCAGGCTGCTATCGCTCATTAAATACAGATACAGCCACATTAGCTCGGCTGGCGTTTTTAACTGGTTGACGTCTTCCCCCGGATAAGCTCTGGCGCGCATGTTGGTGCGGGTAGCTCCGGGGTTAATGCAGTTAACTCTGAGCGTGCTGTTAGCATACTCATCTGCCATTACCTGCATTAAACCTTCAGTGGCAAATTTAGATACTGCATAAGGGCCCCAGTAAGCACGGCCGGTACGGCCAACACCGGAGGAGGTAAATACTACTGAGGCATGCTGTGCCTGTTTAAGCACCGGGATCAACGCCTGAGTCATTAACATGGCGCCGGTGACATTAACCTGCATAATGTCTTGCCAGGTAGGCAAATCGATATGCTCAAATGGGCTTAGCACGCCCAAAATACCGGCATTATGTAACACGCCATCAAGACGGCCAAATTCCGCCTGAATAGTTGCCGCCATATCCTTATAATGTTTTGCGGTTGCACCTTTTAAATCTAATGGCACTATGGCGGGTTCGGCGCCACCTTCGGCAATGATTTGATCATACACAGCAGAAAGTTTGCTAACTGTTTTACCGAGCAAAATTACGGTCGCACCATAACGGGCGTAACTGAGCGCGGCTTCTTTGCCGATACCGTCACCGGCGCCGGTGACCAGTATCACTTTGTCTTTTAGTTCATCTTGTGCTGGTTGAAAATTATGCATAGATCCTCAGCTGTCGGCGCAAAAACGGCGCCAGCATACGCGCAAATAGCTAACTTTGCATCTTTCTTCGTGGATTCTGCATATTTCAGCTAGCGCTTTCTTTTGGTTTGAGTTAACTTTAACTGGTCGTAGCTGTTGCAGGCTATATGAACAACAGATTTCTAAAAAGCAAGCTAAGCAATTGCTTTGCATATAAAAAATAAGAGTCAGGATAGGGGAGAAACTATGAACAAGCTTGCACTAAGTGTGGCTGTTGCACTGGCGTTAGGTTTGGCCGGCTGTGGTGGCGAATCGTTAGATGATATTAAGCAAGAGACAGGTAACAACACGTTAAAGCCTTATTCGCGCGTGGTATTTGATCCGGGTGCCACGGTTCCGCGCTTGTCAGTGCCAAACGATTTATTATTTCAGGGTACGACCGACGGCACGTTAACTACCGATGCCGGCAGTGCGCCTGACTACACTAACCCTCAGGTTGCGCTTGGTGCGCTGGATGGTTGGTCGACGCAAAATCCTTTCACATTGGCGGTAGATTTAGCCCCCGGCGCAGCGTTAGTCGCCAGCTCAGTACAGCAACCCGGCGCCGTGCGTCTGTTTGAAATGGTAATGCAGGACCCACTGTCAACTGATACTGAATGTGCAACCGCTAACCGTGGTTTTGCCTGTAAAGTGGTGTCTGAGCTGACGTTTGGCCAGGATTTTATTGCTTCTGTTAGCGGTAACAATATTGTAGTCGTGCCGCTGCGGCCATTAAAAGCGGCTACGACTTATATGACAGTGCTGACCTCACTGATCGAAGATGACAATGGTAATGCCCTGGCACCGTCGACAACTTATGAGCTGGTAAAACAAGATGATGACTCGCTGCCACTGAGCTTACCTTCGCAAATTGCACTGCAAAAACTGATTAATAGTTTTGAAGATGCCGTGTCCGCAGACGGTGTGGATAGAGATTCAATTGTTTATACCGCGGCGATGACAACGCAATCGGTTGGGGCTGTGCTGTCTACACTGAAAAGCCTGATGGCGTCGCCAACACCAACCGGCTACGGTCCGGCAAATTTTGTGGTGCAGGATACCGGCATGACGGTGTCTCAGTTGGGTGAAAGTTTTAGTAATCCGCTGTTTGGCCTGGCACGTTTGTATCAGGGCTCGGTTACCTTGCCATATTATCTTGGCGCTGCCACAGCAGAAAACCCAACCGCACCTTTGGCTGGGCGTTGGACAGCTCGTTGTGACAGCGGTGCAATTATTGCAGCTTTACCTGGCAGCATGAAACCAGACACTCCGGTGTCAGCGAACGACGGTTTCTGTATGCAGGCAAGTAGTGGCGCATTACGTGATTTAGGTGTCGACGCTGCCCGCCATTTAACCAAGTTCAATACGATCCCTAAAATTGATAGCTATCAACAGGTTGCGGTGCAGATGACAGTGCCGGACGCTAACATGGTCGCAATGCCTGCCAGTGGCTGGCCGGTGGTGATCCTGCAGCACGGTATCACTTCCTGTAAAGAAAATATGCTGGCACTGACCGGTGCGTTGTCGGCACGTGGTTTTGCTACTGTCGCAATCGATCATCCGCTGCATGGTTCACGTGGTTTTGGGCCTATCAATGCATCGGGCGCAAGTTGTAATAAGTCGGGTACCGCTACCGCTTATATGAACCTGCAAAACCTGTTGGTTACCCGCGACAACCTGCGGCAGAGTATTGCCGATATGTTAGCGCTGCGTTTGGGCTTGAATTTTGTCCAGGGTGTACAGTTGGATGTTTCCAACGTACAGGTATTAGGTCATTCACTGGGTGCAATAGCCAGTACTTCTATGGTAGCGCTGGCTAATATGCCGTCAGGCAATACAGATCTAGATAATCTTTATAACGTGAAGAGCACTGTGCTGGCTATGCCAGGTGGTGCCGTAGCCAACTTCCTGTTTGATTCGCCGTCTTTTGGCCCGCTGGTAAAAGCCAGCATATTGTTAGGCGCGGGTGGCAGCACGGCTGAAAGTTACGTTACTTTTGCTACGCAAAGCCAGGGTTGTGGTGGCCCGGTAGCTGCACCTTTTGCTGCTTGTTTTACACCTTTCACGGAGTATCTGGCGCAAACCGGTAATACTGCCGCGCTGACAGCGCTAAGCTCTGCATTTTCGCAGTTTGCTTTTGCAGCGCAAACGGTAACCGACGCCGGTGATCCAAACAATTATGCTCAGAGCCTGGTGGTAAGCGAAACGCCTACCTACGTTATTGAAGTGGTAGGTAACGCAGATAATTTGCCGGATCAGGTTATTCCAAATGGTTATGCTAATCCGCAACTTGCTTTGGCTGCAGGTAAAATGCCACTGGCCGGTACCGAACCATTGCTGCGTTTGCTTAACGCTTCAGCTGTTAGCGCTGTAGCTGGCCCACAAGCGCTGGCCGGAAACGCCGTGGCCCGCTTTACAGAGGGTGATCACAGTTCTATTCTGAGCCCGGCTGCAAGTGGTGCCGCAACTACTGAAATGCAGATGCAGGCAGTTAGCGTGTTTATGACGCAAGGCGCCGCTGTAGCAGTGACTGATCCCACTGTATTGCAGTAACACCGGCGTTTATCGCTGTTATTTAAAGCCCGCTAAGCGGGCTTTTTCTTTTTTGAATTATCGCTACAATGCGTGAGACAGCGGCAGAGGAGAAAGCCTTGGAATTTTTATATCAATATGGTCTGTTTTTGGCTAAGGCCGTTACTATAGTACTAGCCGTTGCAGTTATTATTGGCTTAGTTGCCGGTGCTGCGGTTAGCCGGGCTAAGCCGAAAAAAGGCCAGTTGGAATTCACTGATTTAACTGCTGAATACCAGCAGCAAACCAAAGAGTTGCAGCAACATTTATTTGATAAAAAAGCCTTTAAGCAGTGGCAAAAAACTGAAAAAGCTAAACCGTTGGAAAACAAAGCCCGGCTGTTTGTTGTCGAGTTTCACGGCAGTATGGATGCACGCGAAGCCGATGCCCTGCGTGAAGAAGTCAGTGCTATTTTAGCGGTAGCCGGCCGTGACGACGAAGTGTTATTGCGGCTGGAAAGTGGCGGCGGCATGGTGCACGGTTATGGCTTGGCAGCATCACAACTGGACCGGCTACGTCAGCAAAATATCGCTTTGACCGTGGCCGTGGATAAAGTGGCTGCTAGTGGTGGTTACATGATGGCGTGTATCGGCAATAAAATCATTGCTGCACCTTTTGCTTTCATTGGCTCTATTGGCGTTATTGCTCAATTACCTAACTTTAACCGCTTGCTAAAACAACATAATGTTGATTTTGAACAGTTTACTGCCGGTGAATATAAGCGCACCGTGACCTTGTTCGGCGAAAACACCGATAAAGGGCGGCAAAAATTTCAACAAGAACTGGAGCAGACACATCAGTTGTTCAAACGTTTTGTTACTGAGCACCGGCCACAATTGGATATAGATAAAGTTGCCAGCGGTGAGCACTGGTTTGGCTATCAGGCAGTGGAATTACAATTAATCGACAAAATTCAAACCAGTGACGACTATATTATGGCAAGTTTGCCGCAACGTCGTGTGGTGCAGGTTAAATATGAACTACGCAAAGGCATAGCTGAAAAAGTGGGTCTTGGCTCGGCCAGCATATTTAGCCAATGGTGGCAAAAGTTGTCGCAACAACACTGGTTGCGCTGATGGACGCAGCGTTCTGGCACGCCCGCTGGCAACATAATGAATTGGGCTTCCAGCTGGAACAACCACATCCTTTGTTATGCCAGTGCCTGCCGCCACTATTGCAAGGGCAACAGCAGGTACTGGTGCCGCTGTGTGGTAAGTCTCCTGATATGGTGTATCTGGCGCAATATCTAACGGTAATAGGGGCAGAATTATCTGCAATTGCCTGCGATGCTTTTTTTAGCGAGCAGCAGTTAGATTATCAGCGTTTTCAGCAAGCTGGCTTTGTGCACTACTACAGTGATCCTATTCAGATCTGGCAGGGCGATTTTTTTCAGCTTAGGCCGGAGCAGTTGCAAGGCTGCAAGCTGGTGTATGACCGAGCGGCACTTATCGCGCTGCCAATACAAATGCGCCAGCGATATGTGGCCAAATTAAAAGCCTTGTTGCCCGCTGGCACACAGATTTTGCTGTTAAGTGTAGAGTATCCGCTGCATGAAAAAGCCGGGCCGCCTTTTAGTGTTGACTATGCTGAAGTTGCCCGGTTATTTGCTGGTGATAACATTGAGTTAGTCGCAGAGCTTGATCAAACCGGCAAAGGCTTTGCCCGGCGACGTTTTGCCACCGGGTATTTGCTGGAACGGGCCTACCGCATCACACTGTGCTGAGCCCGCTGGCGGTTATATTCAGCGCAGGTGCTGAAAATCAATGGTTTCATCCTTGGTGCCTGCAGCCGGGTCGTTAAATACATCGGGATCGAATTCTTTTTCGCTCTTGGCGACGATACAGGAAACCATTGCATCGCCGGTAACGTTCACTGCTGTGCGTGTCATATCCAACAAGCGGTCAACACCTATAATTAAGGCAATGCCTTCAACCGGCAGACCTACTTGCTGTAATACCATTGCCAGCATGATCAAACCGACACCCGGTACGCCTGCGGTGCCAACCGAAGCCAGTGTTGCAGTAAGTATTACCATCAGGTAGTCGGCCAAGGTTAAATCGACGCCAAACACCTGAGCAATAAATACCGTTGCAACACCCTGCATAATGGCGGTGCCGTCCATATTTATTGTGGCACCCAGTGGCACGGTAAACGAGGCGATGCTGTTTTTGACGCCCAGTTTTTTGGTTACGGCTTCCATGGTTACCGGCATAGTGGCGTTGCTGCTTGAGGTGCTAAAACCAAATAGTGCGGCGTCGCGCATTTTTCTGAAAAACATCAACGGGTTTAAGCCCGTCAACAGCTTCAGGATTACACCGTAACTTAGCAGGCCGTGCAAAATTAAAACGGTTAATACTACGGCAAAGTATTTTGCCAGGCTGGCAATAGTCTCAAAACCAAGCGTGGTAAACAGCTTTGCCATCAGGAAGAAAACACCATAGGGCGCCAGGTTCATTAACAGTGTAACCAGACGCATAATGACTTCGCTCAGATCATTAAATACCAGCGTCAGACGTTCGCCTGCCTTGCCACTCATCGCCATCGCCAGACCAAACAAGACTGCAAAAACAATGATTTGCAGCATGTTGCCCTTCGCCATCGATTCGATAGGGTTGCTTGGGAAAATATTAATAAACACCTGTGACAACGGTGGAGCTTCGGCCAGGCTAAAATTGGCATCAGACTGCATTTGCACGCCTTCGCCCGGGCTGAATAACAGCGCAGCAAATATCGCCAGGCTTATTGCCATGGCGGTGGTAATAAGATACAACCCTATGGTTTTTCCGCCAAGCCGGCCAAGGCTGCTGGTATCGGATAACGAGCAAGTACCACAAACCAGCGAAACAAACACCAAGGGCACAACCAGCATTTTTAAGCTGGCAATAAAAATTTCACCGCCGATGTGCAACAAGCCATTGACGAAGAAGGCTTTAAGCGGTATTTCCAGAGAAAGAAAATGCAGTATGCGTTCTTCCTGGCCTGCCAGCAGCCATTTGAAGAAAAAACCGACCAAAATACCGGCTACCATACCAATAACAATGCGCGCTGTTAAACCCAGCTTTTTATTTTGCGTCATAATGAATATAAGCGTTACAGGATTCAGAATATTGCGTAGCCTATCAGTTTAGGCTGTGGAAAGGCAGATAAGGTGGTTTTTTTTTTCAAAATAGCTGTGACGTTTGCCAGTTTAATGGTTTAAGATACAGAATTAACAAAAACTATATAAAAATCAGCTTGGGAGAGTTTTCATGAGAAACATCCAGCAACTTATTGTTGCGCTTATCGTTACTGCGCTTGCAGCCTGTGGCGGCGGCGGGACACTTGACAACGGCGGTACTGATGGCGGTGGCAATACCACGCCGGTATATACACTTAATGTGGCGCTTACTGACAGCAATGGTCAGGCAGCAACTGCTTTGTCGCAGGCTGTACCGCTTACCATTACTGCAACACTGACGGCCACTAATAGTGGCAATGTAGCCAACCAGGTTATTGAGTTAAGCCTGAGCAATGAAAGTCTGGCCAGTTTTAGTAATAGCTCTGGCACTGCGTTGACCAATGCCAGTGGTGTAGCAACCTTGACGTTATTGGTAGGTAACCAAAGTGGCGCAGGCCAGTTAACGGCCAGCTACGGTACTGTCAGCTCTACCGCGGGCTTTAATTCAGCCGGTGATGGTGGCGACCAGGTTGATGTTACTGTGGGCTCGGTATCATTAATTGCTGACACTTTGTTATTGGGTTCTGGTGCCGGTGCCAAAGTTGAGTTAAGTGCCTTAGTACGTGATAGCAACAACGTGGTACTGCCTGGTATTCCGGTAAGCTTTTCCAGCGACTCCGGCGAGCTGGTGCAGATTGATGCCGAAACCGGCACTAATGGTGTGGCCACAGCATCACTGACCACGCAAACTGACAAAAATGTCCGTGATATTGCCGTTACGGCCCGGGTGCAGCAGCAAAGCTCTGTATTGACCGTCTCGGTAGTTGGTACAACTCTTGAGTTAGCGGCACCGGCTTCCGTAGTGCTGGGTGATACCGCAACGATAGATGTGTTTTTAACTGACTCCAATGATACAGGTATCCAGGGGGTTGAGGTTGAGGTTAGCTCGGCGCTGGGCAATACCATCAGCGATACCACACCACAAACCGTCGGTTCTGCCGGTAAAGCTTCATTTACTTATACTGCAGTAAACAGCGGTGCCGATGTTATTAGGGTAACCGCTCTTGGAGTGAGCAACACAGCCAATGTAGCAATTAGTGCCGACGCCTTTGCTTTTACGCAAGCAGCAAGCGAAGCTGACCAGGTGTTGGAAGTTAATCTGAATACCCCACAACAGCTAGGCGTGGAGTGGTTGGTAAACAATACGCCAAACGTCGGCGAAACTGTTACGTTTAATACTACCCGCGGTGAAATTGCGGCTACTGCAGCGGGCTTAAGCGGTGGCGTTACTTCACAAGGCACTACCGATGCAGATGGCAAAGCCGTTGCAGTCGTTCGTTCACAATTTGCCGGTTTATCTACCATTGGGGCTACCGGCGGCACTGGAGTAAATGCAGTAAGTGCGAAAAAGGTGATTGAGTTTGTTGCGGTTAACCCAAGCAAGGTTGAAACCCAGGCTTTTCCTGCTCAGGTAGGCGCTGGGGAATCCAGCGCTATTCGCGCTATAGTGCGTGATGCCAATAACAACCCGGTTAAAAACCAGACTGTCGTCTTTACTCTGGACAATTCTGCCGGCGGTGTTATTAGTACCGGTACTGCAGTGACCAATTCGCAGGGGATTGCCTCAACCGTATTTACTGCTGATGCCAATACCGGAGCCGGTGTCGAAGGTGAAAACCTGATTATCAGAGCAGCACTGCAAAGCAATAACAGTATTTTTGACGAAACTGATATCGCGGTTGGCAAAAGAACGCTGTTTTTCCGCTTTGGTACCGGTAATACACTTACTGCGCCGTCAATTAGTACTTTTGCTAAAGAGTTCTCTATTATTGTTACCGACAGCTCCGGCAACCCGGTCGCTAACCAACAACTTAATGTAGCCGTGGTGTCTGTTAACTACAGTAAAGGTTTCTGGGTTAAATCACCTCCAGCACCTGAAACCTTTAAACAGTGGGATACATCAGGAACTCCAGCTCCATTAGCACCTACTGATCCAGTTAACTGTGTCAGTGAAGATGCTAATTTCAATGGTATTTTAGATGGCGGTGAAGATATTAACATTGATGGCCAACTTACTCCGGGGAATATCGCGGTAGTTGAGCGCACGGTAACCTCTGATGATGCCGGTATCGCGGTATTTAATGTCACTTACCCGCAGGACGCAGGTGGTTGGTTGACGATACGGCTGCAAGTGTCTGGTCAAGCTGTCGGTACCGAAAACGTGGCTTATCGTAATTATGGTCTGCCAATGTCTGCTGCCGTTTTAACCAATGAGAATGCCAATCCACCGGCTAATCCATTTGGTGTTAATCAGAACTGTAGTGAGAAAGGCTGATTACTTCGAAATCTAAACTAAAAAGGGAGCCATTGGCTCCCTTTGTTTTTCGTAGGTTAAATTAAGCTTGTTGGAACGGATACACCGAACCCAGTTGCAGGATTTGCGTTAACTCGTCCAGCGCGCTGCGTGATTCTTGCAATAATTGCGGGTCAGCTAAATCAGCTTCGCTGATTTCATCGCGGTAGTGCTTATCTACCCAGCTATTTAACGTGGCAAATAGCGTATCGCTCATTAGCACGTTAGGGTTTACCGCCTGCCGCTCTTGCTCGCTCATGGCGACGCGCAGACGTAAACAGGCCGGACCGCCACCGTTGCGCATGCTCTGTTTCACATCATAGTAATGAATTTGCTTAATTGGTGTATTGCGCTCTGTAAGGGCCGCCAGATAGGCCGATACAGCCGGGCTATCCTTGCACTCGGTTGGCGCAATAATGGCCATATTGCCATCTGGTAGCGCGATAAGCTGGGTATTAAACAAATAGGTCTTAATGGCCTCGGCAACACTGACCTCAGTGTCTTTGACTTCAATCAGGTGCAGCTGGGTGTCATGGCCAAATTTACGTTGTAATTCCGCCAATTTTGCAGTGCTGTCGACAAAGGCTTGTTGGTGATAAAACAGCACATTCTGGTTGCCCACTGCAATTACGTCGTTGTGAAATACGCCCTGATCGATCACATCAGGGTTTTGCTGCATATACACCACATGCTTGTCGTCTAAACCGTGCAGGCGAGCTACGGCTTCACAGGCTTCTAAGGTATGGCGGGCAGGGTAGCGTTTTGGGACCGGCTTAGTATTGTCAAAGGCATAGCGGCCAAAGACAAAGAGTTCAACACCGCGTTTACCATAAGCACTGCAAAGTCTGGTATGATTCGCCGCGCCTTCATCGCCGAAGTGATCATTATCAGGTAAATGTGTATGATGCGCGAAATATTCCGGGTTACTAAACATTGCCCGTAAAATTTTGCCGGTGGTCACAGGCTCCAGTGAGCGGTGAAATTTGTTCGTCAGGTTGGCCGGCGTAAAATGTATTTTGCCATCGGCCGTATCGGCACTGGGAGAAATAGTGGCGGCGTTTGCCGTCCACATGCTGGAGGCAGAGCAGACTGCGCGAAATACTGCTGGTGCCTGCTTGGCTGCAGTAGCAATAACCTGAGCATCCGAACCGGTAAAGCCTAAACGGCGCAGCGTGTATACATCCGGACGCTCTTGCGGGGCTAATACCCCCTGCACCAGGCCAAGATCGTGCAAGGCTTTCATTTTACTCAGGCCCTGCTTGGCAGCCTGACGCGGGCTGGAGCTGTTTTTAGCGTTAGAAAGCGAGGCAACATTGCCGACAGATAAACCGGCATAGTTATGGGTTGGTCCTACCAGACCATCAAAGTTTGCTTCAAAGAATTTCATTTTTGCTTTATATCCTTTATTTGGATTGGGCACTGTTTTTATTATTTTTACGGCCACTGAGGATGCTTCATTTGATCTGGTGAAGGTTTCACCAGCTAGCTCTTAAAATGAGCTGATTGGCATAATAATGAAGTTATTCACTTGTCACAACTGCGGTTTGCGGATATACGTTAAAAAAGCAGCGCTTGGTACAGGCTTAAAAATTAAGTTATCTCAGGATTTAAGATGGCAAAATCACTGGTAATCGTCGAATCACCGGCAAAAGCAAAAACGATCAACAAATATCTTGGCAACGACTTTGTCGTTAAATCCAGCGTGGGGCATATACGTGATTTGCCCACCAGTAGCAGCAAAGAAAAAGGCAGCGCTAAATCAACGCTGAGCAAAGAAGAAAAGGAATATCAGGCGCTGGTTGACCGCATGGGTATTGATCCGGCCAATGGTTGGAAGGCCCGCTATGAAATTTTGCCCGGCAAAGAAAAAGTCGTCAAAGAGCTGAAAACCCTGGCCGACAAAGCTGACACCGTTTATCTGGCAACGGACTTAGACCGTGAGGGAGAGGCCATAGCCTGGCACCTGCAACAAATTATCGGTGGCGAACAGCAAAAGTTTAAACGGGTAGTGTTTAACGAAATCACCAAAAATGCTATTCAGGCGGCGTTTCAGCAGCCTGGCGAAGTAAATCAGGACCGGGTAGATGCACAGCAAGCACGGCGTTTTCTCGACCGCGTAGTTGGCTTTATGGTTTCGCCGTTATTGTGGAAAAAAGTTGCCCGCGGTTTATCTGCCGGGCGGGTGCAGTCTGTCGCAGTGCGGCTGGTGGTTGAGCGTGAGCGCGAAATTAAGGCTTTTGTACCGGAAGAGTACTGGACCATAGATGCCGATACCCAAACCTCAGCGGCACAGGCATTGCAACTTGAAGTTGTCCGCCAGCAAGGCAAGGCCTTCAGGCCGGTAAATAAAGCCCAGGCCGATGTTGCTGAAGCCCAGTTACAACAAGCAAGCTACAAAGTTATTGAACGTGAAGACAAGCCCAGCAGCAGTAAGGCGCAGGCACCGTTTATTACCTCTACCTTGCAACAGGCTGCCAGCACACGTCTTGGCTATGGCGTTAAGAAAACCATGATGTTGGCCCAGCGGTTGTATGAGGCGGGCCACATCACCTACATGCGTACTGACTCGACCAACCTGAGTGCCGATGCTGTTGCTGCTTGCCGTGACTATATCGTTAAACAGTTTGGTAAAGACTACCTGCCGGAACAAGTGGTAAGCTTTGGTAGCAAAGCCAATGCGCAGGAAGCGCATGAAGCTATCCGGCCGTCTGAAGTCACCGTATTGGCCAGCAGCCTGGCAGATATGGAAGCCGACGCCCGTAAGTTGTACGAATTGATCTGGCGTCAGTTTGTCGCTTGTCAGATGCCACCTGCACTGTATGACGTTACCAATATTACTGTGCAGGCAGCTGATTTTGAGTTAAAGGCCAAGGGGCGCATTTTACGCTTTGATGGCTGGACCAAAGTGCAGCCAGCCGTAAAACGCAAAGATGACGAAGATAATGTACTGCCAAATGTAAAACCGGGCGATATGTTGCAGCTGGAACAACTACACAGTGCTCAGCACTTTACCAAGCCACCGGCCCGTTTTAGTGAAGCCAGCCTGGTAAAAGAGCTGGAGAAGCGGGGTATTGGCCGGCCTTCTACCTATGCTGCTATTATTTCGACTATTCAGGACCGCGGTTACGTGCGGGTTGAGAATAAGCGTTTTTATGCCGAGAAAATGGGTGAGATTGTCACAGATCGCTTAGTTGAAAACTTCAATGATCTGATGAATTACGATTTCACCGCCAATATGGAATTAAAACTGGACGATATCGCCAACGGTAGTGCGAAGTGGCGCACTGCGCTGGATAATTTTTATGGCGATTTCTCCGGCAAGTTAAAAACGGCAGAGTTGGCGCCCGAACTTGGCGGCATGCGGGTAAACCAATTTGTGCTAACCGATATCAGCTGCCCTACCTGCGGCCGGCCTATGGGTATTCGCACAGCGTCAACCGGCGTATTTCTTGGCTGCTCGGGCTATAATCTGCCGCCGAAAGAGCGCTGCACCACCACCATGAACCTGGTATCTGGTGATGAAGCTGTAAACGTCAGTGATGACGAGCTGGAAACTGAAGCACTGCGCCAGAAAAAGCGTTGTGCTAAATGCGGCACTGCAATGGACAGTTATCTGATTGATGAGCAGCGCAAATTGCATGTTTGTGGTAATAACCCGGCCTGTGATGGCTATCAGATAGAGCAGGGCAGTTTTAAAATTAAAGGCTATGAAGGCCCATTAATCGAGTGTGATAAATGCGGCAGTGATATGCAGCTAAAGTCAGGCCGTTTTGGTAAATACTTCGGTTGTACCAATACTGACTGTAAAAATACCCGTAAACTGTTGCGTAGTGGTGAAGCGGCACCGCCAAAAGAAGATCCTGTGCATTTACCGGATTTAAAATGCGAAAAATCAGATGCTTATTTTGTATTACGTGACGGTGCTGCCGGCTTATTTCTGGCTGCTTCTACCTTTCCCAAGTCGCGCGAAACCCGGGCACCGCTGGTGGCTGAATTAGCGAAGTACCGGGCGCAGTTGTCGCCAAAGTTTTATTACCTGGCTGACGCACCGGCAAAAGATCCGGACGGTAACCCTGCCATAGTGCGCTGGAGCAGAAAAACCAAGCAGCAATATGTAATGTCCGAGCGTGATGGTAAAGCTACCGGTTGGTCGCTGTGGTACGATAAAGGCAAATGGGCCAGTCAGAAAGACTAATCCAGATAAAAGAACGGGCCCTATCAAGGGCCCGTTCTTTTTGAGTATTCACACTACCATTTACGTTTAGGCGCAAATAACTCGTCTAAATCTTTGTTTTCTTTTTCTTCTTTCTTCTCGCGGTCGCGCAGATTGCCTTCTTTTAGCTGAACGACAATATCTTCCAGCGCCTGGATCACTTCTGATTTTCGTGTTGTAACGTAGTCATCCTGATGTGGCGAGCTGCTAAGCGAGGTCAGCGCCTTTTCAAAGTACTGCCGGGCCGACCCTAGCATATTATTACTGCGGGCCTGGTTACCACGTTTAATCTGGCTTTCAACATTGATGCGCAGCTGCAACACTTCCAGTCTTTTGTCTTCCTGGATCACAACTTGCGTATCGACATTACCTCGGGCATGTTCTGCTCTGAGTACCGTTCTGAGTTTTTTAATGCCTTTTATCATACCAATCAACTGCTGGTCATTATCCGGCAGGGTAACCGTTTCTGAAGGGAAGGTAGCTGCTTCGCCGGTATCATTCAGCCGTTTTTCAGTCTCCTGCAAGCGCTGTTTAATATCTTTGGCACCAGGTTCCAGTTCAACCATGGCGCGCAAACTAAAAGCAATACGTTTTAACAGCATTTTACTGATGGCGCCAGACATCGGCACATTGGCTGAATTGACCATCAGCTCTTCAGTTTCTTCTAAAATAGTGCGAAGCTTACTAAACTCAGCCCGCTTTAACGTAGCTAAGCGCTCTTTATGTTGTTGAATGGCATTCACAATCACGGCGATTACAACCAGTGCAATGACCAGTGTTATGATCAAGGTTAACAGCATTTAAACCTCATCCGGGTTAGACCTCAGTTAGCATATTAATCACAAAATTACTGAAATAACAGTAATCTGTCGCTATTAAGGCAGAGTAAGCCGAAATACGCCACCGCCAAAGCGTCCACCGTTACTTAATGTAACCCGGCCTGACTGGCCTTTATTACTGTGAGCGCTGGCTATTAGTTTAGCAAAAAATATTCCAAGTCCGGTGTGGTTGTTGGCTAAATCAGGGCTGTTCATGTCTATGGCGTCGTGTTGTAGCATAAATTCCGGAAAGCCTTCACCGTCATCGTGTACCTCTATAACTAAGCTGTGGTTATCGGTGAACACGTGCAGCAGGATCTGCTGACGGCAATAGCGCAGTGCATTGGCAACCGCATCATTGAGTAAATTGATAATCAGGTCATAATCAAAAAACCAATATAATTCAGCCGGTTGTTGCACATTAACACTGACTTTACGCTGCTGGCTAAAGTACTCATTTTTTAACAGTACTTCTTCAATCACGTCAGACAGATAGTATTCGTCAATTTGCACCGGTAGTTGGTTACGCTCCAGCCGGTATAACGATAACAACTGCAGTAAATTTGAGTTCAGCCGGTTTGCTTCATAACTTAATCTGGCCAGCTCATCCTTGGCTGGCTCAGATAACTGACGGCTTTCCTGCTGGATTAATTCTGCAGACTGGATCAACATACACAGTGAGTTCTTCATATCGTGTACGGTAGAGGCCAATACAGAAGCAAAATCTATCGTACGGGGCAGTTGGCTCATAACATCTCCTGAAATAACAGCTGAAGTAGCGACAGCATTTGCTGCTGGCAGTCAGGCTGTTTTTAGCTACTATTTGTTATAGCATTTTCCAAATTAAAAATAAGTTGGAATATCTGGCCAGACAGGTATATTGAGCAATGATATGCCATAAACGGAACTGTGACACATGAAATTGCAGCAGCTGCGTTACATAGTTGAAGTGTTGAACCATAACCTGAATGTGTCATCTACCGCTGAGAGTTTGTATACCTCACAGCCGGGGATCAGCAAACAGGTGAGAATGCTTGAGGATGAACTGGGTATTCAGGTGTTCGGCCGCAGTGGTAAACACCTTACCCATGTTACGCCGGCCGGGCGTGATGTAATCGATATCGCCAGACAGATCCTGGCCAAAGTTGAAAGCATCAAAGCCGTTGCCAAAGAACATACGCTGCCGGATCAGGGTAAGCTGAATATCGCCACTACCCATACACAGGCGCGGTACGCGCTACCTGCGGTGATCAGTGGCTTTATGCAAAAGTATCCGAAAGTGTCGTTACATATGCATCAGGGCACACCGCAGCAAATATCTGAAGCGGCCTCTCGCGGTGATGCCGATTTTGCTATCGCTACTGAAGCCCTGCATTTATACAATGATCTGGTGATGTTGCCATGTTATCACTGGAATCGTAGCGTCATCGTGCGCCACGATCATCCATTGCTGCAACTGGGGCACAAAATAAGCGTTGAAGATGTCGCTCAGCACCCAATTGTTACTTATGTATTTGGGTTTACCGGCCGCTCCGAGCTAGACCGGGCCTTTGCTGCGAAAGGGCTGGAGCCTAAAATTGTGTTTACCGCTACCGACGCCGATGTGATCAAAACCTATGTGCGCCTTGGGCTTGGGGTTGGAGTAATCGCGTCGATGGCGATGGACAAACAGCTGGATAAAGATTTAGTCGCCATTGATGCCAGTCATTTATTTGACGCGTCGACGACAAAAATTGGTTTTCGCAAAGGGGCTTTCCTTCGCACCTATATGTACGACTTTATTGAGCGTTTTGCCCCGCACCTCACTAAAGACGTGGTAGAAAAAGCCAATATGCTGCGTAATCAGGAAGAAATTGATCGAATGTTTGCCAGTTTCGACTTACCAATCCGCTAACTTTTAGCCTTTTAAGTTTAGTGCCCGCAATGGGCACTAATTAATGTTGCAAATAAGAATAGTTATCAGTATCATGCCCAGCCATACTTTGGTCTGAAACTGTTGTTATGAGCCAACCATTACGCGCCCCGCAATTACCCAAATTTATGCGTTTATTACACAGCTACAGTTCCATGCTGGTGTTGGTGTTGCTGTTATTCTTTGCCATTACCGGTATTACGCTTAACCACCCAGAGTTGATATACAGTGCCGCCGGTAAACAAAGCGTACAACGCAGCCTGGCCTTACCTGAAGCTTTACAATACTCAGAGCTACCACACAGCGCCGAGCAGCAAGCGCAAATAGCGGAACAGTTTCGCGACTGGTTAAGCAGCGAACATCAGGTTAAAGCCTCAGTGTTCAGTTATGTATTTGAACCGGACGACATGTTGCTGGAACTCGACTTTAAGCGCCCTGCTGGTTATGCCTCAGTTATTGTTGATTTTTCTGCTAATAACGCAGAGCTGGAGCTGGAGTTTAACGGCTATCTGGCGCTGCTGAATGACTTACATAAAGGCCGCAACGCCGGCACCAGCTGGATAGTGCTGATTGATGTTACCGCTATAGCCTGTGTGTTGTTTGCCCTGACCGGCTTTTATCTGATTTTAAAACAAAGCTCGCGCCGCAGTATCGGCAATAGCCTGGCCATGCTGGGCGTGTTTTTAACGTTACTGGCTTATGTGCTGTCTTTGCATTAATGCAACCTGACAGGATGTTGATTGAGGAAAAATAATGAAATTACGCCACCTTGCCTGTTGTATGTTTGCGGTGTCTTGGGTAGCAAGTGCGCAACCGTCTGAAATTGCTTTAGAAATACCGGTAATAGAAACCAGCCAATATCACCGGCCTTATGTTGCGGTGTGGGTAGAAGATGCGCAGCAACAACCGGTAAAACTAATAGCCCTATGGGTTGAAAAACCAGACTGGTTAAAGGATTTACGCCGTTTTTGGCGCAAAATTGGCCGCAGCAACACGACTTTGGTCGACGCAGTAAGCGGTGCCACGCAAAAACCTGGCAACTATACCCTGCAATGGGATGGTAAAGATGACAGTGGTGCAACGTTAAGTACGGGTCGTTACACACTGTTTGTTGAGGCTGCACGTGAGCAGGGTGGGCGCAGCCTGGTTAAGCATGAATTTGACCTGCCAGCTCAGGGTGCCGTTATTGAAATGGCAGCTGAGGGGGAGTTAGGCGTCGTTAAAGCTACGATTCGTTAAGCGCGGTCAGGCCGCATTTCAGAGTTTAAAAAGGACAGGATATTATGCTAAAAAAAACCGCAGTTGTACTATCGACATTGTTGCTGAGCAATAGTCTCAGTGCCCACACTTTATGGCTGCTGCCAAGCCATTATGTGCTGTCAAAACAGGATAGCTGGATCAGCGTGGACGCCTCTGCCGCTAATATGACGTTTGTTCCGGACAAGGGTATAAGCTTGGCCAGCCTGAAACTGCATTTACCGGATGGTAAAGTACAACAGGTAACGTCAGTGCATCAGGGCAAGCGTAAATCGATGGCCGACATACAACTGGCCGGCGATGGCACCTACAAGCTGGAAATGGCCAATCCACTGCGCTTTTTTACCAGCTATGAGCTTAACGGTGAGCGTAAACGGTTGATGGCCAATAAGCAGGAGCGCGCGACGCAGCTGCCTGCCGGTGCCAGCAAAGTAGAAACTACCCAAATGCGCAGCCGCAATTTTGCTTATATCACGGTAAATAGCCCAACTAATACCCTGGTAAAGCTGCAGGGCGAGGGCCTGGAGATCAGCAGCAAGGTGCATCCGGCTGATGTAGTGGCAGAAGAGCCGTTGCACTTGGTATTTAACCTTGATGGTAAACCGCAGGCTGGCGTGAAAGGTGTGCTGTCCTATGAAGGCGAGTTGTACCGCAATGACGCCGGCCGGATTGAATTTGAAACCGGTGCTGATGGTGCTTTTAGTTTTACACCTGCTACAGCAGGGCGTTATTTAATTGAAGCGTCCTACTCTGCCGACAGTGATTCGGCGTTGGCTGACAAGGTGCGTGAATCTGTTACTTACACTTTTGAAGTAGCACTGCCTTAACTCATATCGCGTCAAAATAACAAAGCCAGCCAAATTCAATAGGCTGGCTTTGTGCTATTTGTTACACTGCCGGCCATCTTTTAAAGCCTAAGCAGGGCCGGATAATGCGCATTTTTGCCGATGAAAATATGCCGTTGGTGCAACAGTTTTTTAATCAGTTTGGTGACGTTAACCTGTTTAACGGCCGACATGTCAGTGCCGCGCAGTTGCAGGATGCAGACATTTTATTGGTACGCTCTGTCAGTAATGTGAATGCGCAGTTGCTGCAGCACAACACTAAGCTGCGTTTTGTAGGTACTGCCACTATAGGCATGGACCATATTGACCAAACTTATCTGGCCGCACGCAATGTTGCCTTTGCCAGTGCCCCCGGCTGCAATGCCCAGTCCGTGGTAGAGTATGTGCTAAGCAGTTTGTGGTGCTTAGCAGACAAATATCAGTGGCCGTTAGCTGAAAAAACCATCGGTATTGTCGGTGTGGGTAATATAGGCAGCCGGCTGGCCCAAGCGCTGCAGGCGCTGAATATTCGTGTGTTACTCTGTGATCCTGTGCGTGCCCGTAACGAAATCGGGTTTAACCATACCGATTTTACCACGCTGTGCCAACAGGCCGATATTATCAGCTTTCACACACCGCTGATTAGCAGCGGTAATGATGCCACCAAACACTTACTGAACGCTGACACCCTGGCGCTGTTAAAGCCGGATTGTGCACTGATTAATGCTTCCCGCGGAGCTGTGATAGATAACCAGGCTTTATTACAGGATTTAAGCCGGGCTGCTAAGCGCCGCGCTGTGGTACTGGATGTATGGGAGCAGGAGCCGGACATTCTGACGGCGCTGTTACCTTATGTTGATATCGCCACGGCGCATATTGCCGGCCACAGCATTGAAGGCAAAGCCCGCGGTACTGAAATGCTGTATCAACGCTGCGCAGCCTTGCTGCAACAGCCGCTGCAACAACAGCTGCAGCAGTTACTGCCGGTACCAGCGATGGAAAAACTGCAAATTAGTGCAAATTTTGGGCTTCCGGATGTCCAAAACATAGCAAGACTGTTATATGATGTGCGGCGTGACGATGCCTTACTGCGGCATTATTTGCATGGCAAGGGCTTTGACTGGCTTCGTAAGTCATACCCGCCGCGGCGTGAATTCAGCTCGTTACAATTGTGTGGCAAGGTCATACCCGACTTTTTGCCACAATTAGGTTTTAGCCTCGCACAATAACAAGAGGAACTGTCATGGCTTCGCAATACAATGTTGCCGTTTTGGGTGCAACAGGTTTGGTAGGACAACATTTAATTGAATTTCTGGAACAGCGTGATTTCCCGGTAGGGCAGTTGTTTCCTCTGGCCAGCAGCCGTTCTGCCGGCGGTACCGTGACATTTAAAGGCAAGAAAATTAAGGTTATTGATGCCGAAACCTTTGACTGGTCACAGGCGCAAATTGGTTTGTTTTCTGCCGGTGGCAGCGTGTCGGCTATTTATGCGCCTAAAGCCGCCGATGCTGGCTGTGTGGTAATCGATAACACCTCACATTACCGCTACGAGCCTGATATTCCGCTGGTGGTGCCGGAAGTTAATGCGCATGCTATTGCCGATTACCGTAACCGCAACATTATTGCTAATCCGAATTGCTCTACCATTCAAATGCTGGTAGCGCTAAAACCAATTCATGATGCGGTGGGTATCAGCCGGATTAATGTCGCGACTTATCAATCTGTCAGCGGCGCCGGTCAGGACGCAGTAGAAGCGCTGGCCCATGAAGCAGCGCAGCTGATGAATGGTCGGCCGATCGAGAAAGAGGGCCAGTTTGCCCGCCAGATCGCTTTTAATGTGATCCCGCAAATTGATGTGTTTTTGGATAATGGCTACACCAAAGAAGAAATGAAAATGCACTGGGAAACGCAGAAGATTTTCGGTGACGACAGTATTTCCGTCAACGCAACTGCCGTGCGGGTGCCGGTGTTTTTCGGCCATGCCGAAGCGGTGCACATAGAAACCCGGATGCCTATCAGCGTTGAACAGGTAAAAGCGCTGCTGGCCGATGCGCCGGGTGTGGTATTACTGGAAAACAACGCCGATTTCCCTACCCAGGTGTGCAGTGCTGCCGGTAAAGACGAGGTTTTTGTTGGCCGGATCCGCCAGGATTTGTCGCATGAAAACGGCATTAACCTCTGGGTCGTGGCGGATAATATCCGCAAAGGCGCCGCTACCAACAGCATCCAGATTGCTGAACATTTAATCCGCGATTATTTATAATTAACGGGCCCGGCAGGGCCCGTTTTATTTTGTCTTATAGTCTATAAATTTCAATGCGTTGCTTTAAGTACTGGTTATAATTGTCCGGGTGCTTTATATTTTAATTACACCAGCACCAGTGAAAACTGGAATATAGTTTGCAATGCGGCTAAAGACAGGCTGTTATGCCGCCGACATCTTGATGTAATTGTGCCTGAACCTGGGTAGGGACCTTTAATGCCTTTGCTATTCGTTGTTTTTATTATTGTGTTTGTCAATTTTTCGTCGTCAGTCTTGGCGCAGGAAACGACAATCAAACTTCGCGGACCGCGCAGTACTGATACCTTGCCTGCTCCGGAGACGCTTGGGCCTTTGGCACCATCGGACACACTGTGGCGGGTAGCCGAGCGTATCAGGCCGCAGCCGGATATTAGCCTGTATCAGGTGATGTATGCACTCTACCTGAAAAATCCGACCGCCTTTCTCGACAATAATCTGAATCATCTGCGGCCAGGTGCCGTGCTGTTGCTACCAACTGCTAATGAAATGCGCCAGGTCGATTTGGCGTTAGCCCGGCAAAAGTCTGAGCAGGACGATGTGCGCTGGGCAGAGCGGCAAAAAATTGCCACTGACCAGCCTGCTGCAGACAAGGCCGGCTCTGGCCAGCTAACTAAAAGTAGTACCACAGCGCAGTGGCGGGCAGAACTGGACCAATTAAGTCAGCAGCAGCGTCAGGACCTGGACAGCTTACGTAGTCAATTTGCTGACTCAATGCAATTGGTTGAGACCATGGTAGGTGAGAACCTGCAACTTAAAACCAGCCTTGGCAGGGTGCAGCACGAGCTTGAACTGTTAAAAGCGCAATTAGGTGAAGATAGCGAAATTCAGCAGCAGTTGCGGCAGTTATTACAGCAACAGCAGCAATTGTTGCAGGAAAAAGCCGAACAGCAAGCCAAAGAAGCCGAATCGTCCTGGTCTAACTGGCTAACGCACCCGCTAATGTGGATTTTGGCCGCCTGTATTCCGGCTCTGTTGGTGCTGCTGGGCGTATTATTCTGGGTGAAAAAGCGTGGTAAACATACTGAGCAGGTAGTGAATGCTGCAACAACAGAGCCGGCGGCTAATCCGTCATATCAGTCGCCTTTACCACCGCTAGATGATAACGATGATGTTGATGAGAGTCTGTTTGAGATCGACGATGCCTTGCTGGAAGACGCCTTTACTGACACGCCAGCAGCAGAGCCGCAGGCACTGCATGACGATCTGTTAGAGTTTGATGACGCTCTGTCATTTGACGATGATGACAGCTTGTTACCGCCGGACAGCACGCCATTGCAGGCGGATACCACAGACGACGCCTCAACAGATGAATTCGACCCGGAAAATATTTTATCAGACGATGATCTGTCAGCGCTGCTGGCTGCCGCTGATGACGACGACGATGTTATTGAACTGGCCGATGACAGCCTGCAACAAGATGACTTGAACAGCATAGCAGAGCAGGACGATGAACTGTTGGCCACTGCCGATGATGAATTGTTGCCCGAGGCTGACGAAGAGCTACTTGCGGCGACTGACGAATTGTTGCCAGAAGCAGACGATGAGCTACAGATCGAAGCTGATGATGACCTGTTATCAGAAGTTGGCGCTGAACAGCTAACAGAAACAGTTGACGATCTGATGGCCGGTGCTGACGATGATCTGCTGGCGGCAGCTGACGACGACAGTAGTTTTGATATAGATGAGCTGATTGAGGAGATCGATTTAGATCAACCGGATGTCCTCGAACCAGATGAACCATCACAGGCTGAGCAATTATCCGCGGCACTAAACCAGACACTTACCACAGACACTACGCCGGCGGCTGAGCCTGCGGTACAAACAGAGCCTGCTGCACAAACGGCAGATGATATTATTGCCGAAACCGAGCAACTTGCCAGCGAGTCTGAACAGTACAACCCGGATCGAACCGAATTAGATGACTTTGCAGAGAGTCTGGCCGGTGAACTGACTCAGAGCGAGCCAGAGCAACCGGAGGCCGACAGCGAAATCAATCCGGACACAGAGCTGGCCGACAATGAAACTATGCTCAGTGCCGAACTTTCTGAGCTGTTAGAGCAAGCCAGCGAATTTATGCCGCAGGTTGACAGCGATGCAACAGAGGCAGCTGCTGACACTGCTCCAACTGATAACGATACCGCTTTGCTGCCCGACGACGATATTTTGTTGCTGGATGATATCGGCGCTGAGGTGGACGATGATAAAACACTGACAGCGTTAGATTTAACCAGCTCAGAAGATGATAGCGTACCACGTATTTCTGAGGCCTCACTGTCGGTTGAAAACCCCAGCAAGATGTTGGATCAGTATCCGGAGTTGGAATTGACCGATGATGAGCTGCTGTCAGAAGTGTCAGCTGATATGTTGTTAGACGAGCTAACAGATGTATCTGCCGACGATGAAACTGACAGCGTGCCCGAACTGGAATTAGACCCGGTCCCCGAAGCACAATTTGATACGCTGATGTCGGAACTTGAAGCCATGGCCGACAATCTTGAGCAAGCCGAACATAATAGCAGTGCACAACAGGCTAATGCCGAGTTACTGGCCGAGCTGGAGCAGCATACTGAGCCTGGTCATAACTTTGGTGATGACGACTTTGTTGAAATTGACAGCCTGCTAGCTGGTGCAGGGTCGTATCAGGACGATGCGCAGCGGTTTGATAGCCTGAACGTCAACGTCGGGCTGGAAGACTACGCTGATATTATCGGCGAACACGAACAGCGCGACGTTGATACTGAAGATAACGGTTACTCCGCTAAACTGGACCTGGTGCGGGCTTACATTGAAATGGATGATAGCGAAAGTGCAGAACTGATACTGGATGAGATCCTGGCATCGGATGCGCCTGAGCATGTTAAAACCGAAGCGCAGCGACTAAGAAGCTGAATACTGCTAAATGCTGGCGGCTTCAGGTATAATCGCCGCCGTTTAGTAAGAGGGTAAGGCATGCGCATCGCATTAGGTGTTGAATACGACGGAACCGCGTTTTATGGCTGGCAACGCCAGCGTGAAGTTAACAGCGTACAGCAAGAGCTGGAAACGGCCTTGTCCAGCGTGGCAAACCACAGTGTCGAGTTATTTTGTGCCGGCCGCACAGACGCCGGTGTGCATGCCACAGGCCAGGTGGTGCACTTTGATACCAGCGCAGTACGCGATGTTAAAGCCTGGGTTATGGGGACTAACGCCCGTTTGCCAGACGCTGTTGCTGTACGCTGGGCGAAACCGGTTCCGGATGACTTTCATGCCCGTTTCAGCGCGACAGCCCGTCGTTATCGCTACATTATTTATAACCATAAGTATCGGCCCGCTATATTACGCAGTGGTTTAAGCCATTACCATCAACAGCTTGATATTGAGCTGATGCAACAAGCGGCACCTTATCTGCTGGGCGAACAGGATTTCACCTCTTTTCGCGCTATTCAGTGTCAATCGCACAGTCCTAATCGCAACATTCATCATCTGCATATACAGCGACAAGGCGATTACATCATACTGGACATTAAGGCTAATGCTTTCCTGCATCATATGGTGCGCAATATTACCGGCAGTTTACTGGAGGTCGGCATGAAGCGGCGGCCGCCGCAATGGATAGCGCAATTGCTGGCGGCAAAGGATCGAAATCTGGCCGCAGCAACAGCTAAAGCTGGCGGTTTGTACCTGGTAGAGGTTGACTATCCCGAGCACTTTGCGTTGCCCTCGGTTGCCGCTGGCCCATTGTTCATCAGCGGTTAGGCCATACTACTAAGACCAGTTTTCTGTATTCGCCGTACTGTGTTTTATGCTTTAATAGCGCCGGTTTACTGAATTTCGGCGTTTTTTAACGTATTTTCGCCATAGCCTTAGTCGCTGTGGCGTTAGCAATAGGACATATTTATGAGTTGGTTAGAAAAGATCCTGCCCAGAACATCCTCTTCTTCCGCGCGTCGAAATATCCCGGAAGGTGTCTGGACAAAATGTACGTCTTGCGAGGCGGTATTATATAAGGCTGACTTAGATCGTAATTTAGGTGTCTGTCCAAAATGCGATCACCATATGCGGGTGTCGGCCCGTGCCCGTCTGCACAGTTTTCTTGATACCAATACAGGTAAAGAGTTGGCAGCCGAGCTGGAGCCGCAAGATTTATTAAAGTTCAAAGACAGCAAGCGCTATAAAGATCGCATATCCGCTGCGCAAAAGCAGACCAACGAAAAAGACGCTATGGTGGTAATGCACGGCACTTTGCAAGGCATGCCGATAGTCGCCGCATCATTTGAGTTTGAATTTATGGGCGGCTCTATGGCGTCAGTAGTGGGCGCCAAGTTTGTTGCCGGTGTTGAACACGCATTAAAGCACAAGGTGCCTTTTGTCTGTTTTTCAGCCAGTGGTGGTGCCCGGATGCAGGAAGCGCTGTTTTCACTGATGCAGATGGCGAAAACCAGTGCTGCGCTGGCAAAATTGAGCGAAGCAGGCTTGCCGTATATTTCCGTGTTAACCGATCCGACTATGGGCGGAGTGTCAGCCAGCCTGGCAATGCTTGGCGATGTTAATATTGGTGAACCCAAAGCGCTTATTGGTTTTGCCGGCCCACGGGTAATAGAACAGACAGTGCGGGAAAAACTGCCTGAAGGCTTTCAGCGTAGCGAATTTTTATTAGAACATGGCGCCATTGATATGATTGTTGACCGGCGCAAAATGCGCGATACAATTGCGCGACTTGTTGCTAAGTTTATGCAGCTGCCTGCTCCGCAATCGGAGCACAGCGCCGCTTAAGGGTTAAATGTCAACATCAACTCCTGCTAGCCAATCGTGTCAGACACTGACCGATTGGCTTTGTTATATCGAACAAAGTCATCCTATTCATCAAATTGAGCTTGGTCTTGACCGGGTGCTGCAGGTAGCGCAGCGTGCTGATTTACAGCATTTACCCGGGCGCAGCATTTTAATTGGTGGCACTAATGGCAAAGGCACTACTGCGCGCTGTCTGGAACAGCTATTGCTGGCTCAGGGCTATAGTGTTGGTGTCTACAGTTCGCCGCATTTACTGCATTTTAATGAACGTTTGCGTATCAATGGTGCTGATGTTGCTGATGAGCTCTGGCTATCCGGCTTTGCGTTTGTTGAGCAACTGCGTGCAGATATAGCGCTGACATACTTTGAATTTACCACACTGGTGGCTTTTTATCTGTTACGCCAGCAGCAGTGTGATTTTTGCCTGATAGAGGTAGGCCTGGGCGGCAGATTGGATGCCACCAATATTATCTCACCCGACATCAGTGTTATAACAACAGTCGATTTAGATCATCAGGATTGGCTGGGGGATACCCGAGAGGCGATTGGTTTTGAAAAAGCCGGTATTTTTCGACCGGGTAAAACCGCCGTAATAGGTGAGCTTGAGCCACCCGCCACAGTTTTAACGCAAGCTGAAAAGCTGGGTTGCAACACGGTAGTGGTTAATCAGCAGTATTCTTACCAGCAAGAGACAAACCATTGGCATTGGCGCGGCCAGCACAACCAGCTTGAGGCACTGCCTTACCCGGCGATGCCGGTGCAAAATGCAGCCTGCGCACTGGCAATACTTGAGCAGCTAAACTGCCTGCCTGTCGCCGAGAAGACAGTAGCTGTACTGTCCACGCTGACCCTGGCAGGGCGTATGCAATGGTTGCAACAAAGCCCGGCTATAATAGTGGATGTGGCGCATAATCCGCAGTCTGCGCGTTATCTGGCGCAGCAGCTACAAAGCTTAAAGCCGCGCTTTAGCAAGGTTGTAGCGCTGGTGGGGATGCTCAAAGATAAGGATATTAGCCAGACGCTGGCACCCTTGACGTCACTGTTTGATCAATGGCATCTTGTGTCTTTAGCTGGAGTCAGGGGAGCACCTGCACAACAGTTAGTCAGATCTCTGCCAGATACTGTCAGTGATGTTACACTGCATGATGATGTGTTAACGGCGTTTAATCATGTCAGCTCAACATTAGAGACCGATCAGTTGTTAGTGGTATTTGGTTCGTTTTTCACCGTGTCTGCCGTACTGGCAGATCATCAGGAGGCAAGGTGACAGCCGCATTTAAACATCGTTTACTGGGCACAGCGATACTGGTCATGGCCGGTATTATATTTCTGCCAGATCTGCTGGACGGTGAGAAGCAGGTAGTGAAAGATGATTTTAAGGTGATCCCAGACCGGCCAGAATTTAAAGGTGTGCAGCAACAGCAGGTAATTGACGGCACTAAACTAACCGAGCTGCAGCAGCAACTGCAGCCGGCAGCGGTTGATGAGCAACCACTGGACCAGCCAGCAGCCGAAGCCGAGTTGCCGCCACAGCAGGTGGTGCAGGTAACCGTTGAGTCTGAAGCCGTAAAAAGCCAGGCTAACCCGGCCCTGGCACAGGCTGGTTGGGTTGTCCGGGTGGGCAGTTTTAGCAAAGTACAAAATGCCAATGCCCTGGTAGCCAAGCTACGTCAGGCTGGCTTTGTGACGTTCACCCGTAATATTACCAATACCCAGGGGTTGCAGCTAACCAGTGTACTGGTAGGGCCGGAATTGCGTAAAGAAAAGTTGGAGCAGCAACTGGCGAAACTGCAACAATTAACCGGGCTTGAGCGACTAACGGTAATGAGTTACCAGCCGGCTGAAAATAATTAGCCAAGCGGACGCTGTGTTTGGTAGAATGCGCGCCGTCATCAAACAACCTTTGGTAGCAAATGGTCTGGGTTGATTTTGCCATACTGGCAATCATAGCGTTATCTGCCGTTATCAGTCTGGTACGCGGCTTTGTTAAAGAAGCCATATCACTGGCTGTCTGGGTGCTGGCATTCTTTATTGCCAGCCAATACTATCCGCATTTAGCCGGGCTTTTTACGTCGATGCAGGATCAAACCCTGCGCAACGCTTCTGCTATCGCTATTCTGTTTCTTAGCAGCCTGATCCTCGGTGCATTAATTAATTTTGTTATCGGTAAATTAGTACAGTCTACCGGCCTGTCTGGTACTGACCGTGTGCTGGGGCTGGTATTTGGTGCACTGCGTGGTGTGCTGATTGTCAGCGCCGTATTATTTTTTCTGGATGCCTTTACGCCTGTTGCCAGCGCTGACTGGTGGCAGACTTCTATATTGATCCCCGAATTTGGTTTTATCATTGAATGGTTCTTCGAGTATTTGCAGAACCATTCCAGTTTTATGCAAAAGCCCTAGCGTTGGCGAGGAAGAAAATCCATGTGTGGTATTGTTGGTATTGTTGGAAAGTATCCGGTTAATCAGGCTCTGTATGACGGTTTAACGGTATTACAGCACCGGGGGCAGGATGCAGCGGGCATCGTAACCGTAGACAACAACACGCTGCGCCTGCGCAAAGCGAACGGTCTGGTTAAAGACGTGTTTGAGACAAGGCATATGCAGCGTCTGGCCGGTAATATTGGCCTTGGCCATGTGCGTTATCCGACTGCTGGCTCATCCAGCACGGCCGAAGCCCAGCCGTTTTATGTTAACAGTCCCTTTGGTATTGCGTTGGCACACAACGGTAACCTGACCAATTCACACCAGTTAAAAGAAGAAATTTTCCGCGTAGCACGCCGCCATGTAAATACCACATCAGATTCTGAAGTATTGCTAAACGTTCTGGCACATGAGCTGCACAACAGTGGTGTGATGGAATTGCAGGCCGAACATATTTTCCGCGCTGTCGCTAATGTGCATCGCAAGGTTAAAGGTGGTTATGCGGTAGTAGCGTTAATTATTGGCCATGGTTTACTGGCGTTTCGCGACCCTAACGGCATTCGGCCATTGGTAATGGGTAAGCGCGAAACTGAGCTTGGCACTGAATATATGGTGGCATCTGAGAGCGTGGCGTTAGACGCAGACGGCTTTACCGTATTACGTGATGTATCGCCGGGCGAAGCCGTTTATATTACAGAGCAGGGCGAATTGCACAGCTTTCAGTGTGCAGAAAATCCCAGTTACACGCCTTGTATTTTTGAATATGTTTATTTTGCCCGGCCAGATTCAACCATCGACAATATTTCAGTGTATGCCTCGCGTGTAGCTATGGGCACTATGCTGGGGCAAAAAATTAAGCGAGAGTGGGCACACCTGGATATCGACGTGGTAATTCCTATCCCGGAAACCAGTAATGACGCGGCGTTGCAAATTGCGACGGTACTGGGTTTACCTTATCGTCAGGGTTACGTAAAAAACCGCTATATCGGCCGTACTTTTATTATGCCTGGCCAGGAAGCGCGGAAAAAATCGGTAAAACGTAAGCTCAATGCTATTAAGCAGGAGTTTAAAGGCAAAAACGTTTTGCTGGTCGATGACTCTATAGTGCGTGGTACTACCTCAGAGCAAATTATCGATATGGCGCGTGAAGCGGGGGCAAAGAAGGTGTATTTTGCCTCAGCAGCGCCGGAAATCCGCTTCCCTAACGTGTACGGTATTGATATGCCATCGGCCAATGAGTTGATCGCCCATGGCCATGATGTCGACAGCATCTGCGATATTATTGGCGCTGATGGCTTAATTTTTCAGTCGCTGCCTGATTTGATAGAAGCGGTGCGGTCGGAAAACCCACAAATTAAGCGTTTTGAAACCTCGGTATTTGATGGTAACTATGTTACCAACGATATTGATCAGGATTATCTGAACCGGTTAGATCAAATGCGTAATGATGACAGCAAAGCCAAATCGCAGGCGGCTATGGCCACTAACCTGGAAACCTACAACGAAGGTTAATTGGCAGCAGACATAAAAAAGGGAGCCTTGGCTCCCTTTTGTTGTTTTTACGCTTAGTGGGTAAAGGTCGGGCCGAAACCTGAGCTCCACAATATCGCTGTTGCGGTCATCACACATACCAGCAATATCAACCCACAGGTTACTACCGAGCTGGCATAAATAAAACCACGCTCTTCAGGAATATGCATAAGGATCGGTACGCCGACATACAACAAATATACCGAATAGGCTAAGCCCGCCAGCCCTATGGTCATTACAACCCATAGCTCAGGGTACAAGCCGGCAAAGCCAACCATAAATAACGGCGTTGACGTGTAAGCGGCCAGCTCCAGGGTTTGGGTGTAGGTGGGTTCGGCACCAAAGGTATGAGCCATCCAATGCGCCAGTAACGCCAGCGCAAACACACCGGCTATCAGAGCAAAGTACATGGCTACTGACAGCATCAGGGCACTGTCGGCGGTTAACATAATGCGATCGCCGGCACCAATACTCCAGCCTAAATGCACTGCTGAGTAATAGGCGCATACCGACGGGATCAATGCCACCAGCAGTATGTGAATTAAGCTATAACGAAAACTTTCATGTCTTGCATCTATTGTATGCCACTCTTCTTTCGGGTGCGCATACAGTCCCCATAAGTGATTCAATATCATAATTATTATCCTTGTCACTACGTCTGCACAACTTTAGCTATTTTTGATAGCCGTTATATCAGTTATGGCCAATATAATGCGCTTCGTCAAGCAGATTGTTTGAAATTTGGCCGCCGTTTTATTGTGCATACTCAGCTGCTTGGTGTCGGCAGTGCTATTGGCTATAATGCGCGCCGGATTTAACAATAGAAGTACAGCCATGCTAAGCGCTGAAATCAGCCAGTTACTGAAGCCGGTGCAGCAGTTTTTACACTGCGCTACACCGCAAGAGTGGTTAACAATGGCCGCCAGGCCGGCACATTTAGCCGTATTGTTACAGGACCATATGATCTGTGAATTAAAAGCGGCGCAATCTGCTATGTATCTGATCCGTCGTTATGCCGCAGATGAACAAAGTGGCGAAGCGCTGTTGCAGTGGCTAAAACCCTATGAAGATTTTACCTACCGTCAGCAGGGCGACTGGCAGGCGCTGGCCGGGCTGAGCCTGAAAAAATCGATGCTGGCTAAAGCTGACAGCCCGCAGGCACAGCAGCTGATAGATAAAATGGTATTGCTGATTAAAGAAGAGCTACACCATTTTTATCAGGTACTGGAAGTCATGGCGAAGCACGGCATTAAATACGAGAAAATTAGTTCAAGCCGCTATGCTAAAGGCTTGCTGCGTCATGTGCGCACTTATGAACCTGCCGCGATGGTTGATAAGCTTATTTGTGGTGCCTATATTGAAGCGCGATCCTGCGAGCGCTTTGCCAAATTAGCACCGGATTTACCCGCTGATATTGCCGATTTTTATATCTCATTATTGCGCTCTGAGGCGCGGCATTATCAGGATTATCTGGCGCTGGCGACAGATATTGCCGCAGAGGACATCAGCGAACGGGTGCGCTTTTTTGGCCAGATTGAAGCCGACCTTATTTTAGCGCCGGACAGCGATTTTAAATTTCACAGCGGTGTACCGGTTAGCGCTTAATAAACACCAGCCAAAGCGGCTGGTGTTTATGCAGTGCTATGACTTATCAGGCCGGTTTTTTCTGTCGCTGATGTAGCAACCGGTACAGTGCCGGCAGTAATACCAGGGTTAACAGCGTGGCTGACACAATGCCGCCAATTACCACAGTCGCCAGCGGCCGTTGTACTTCAGCACCGGTGCCGCTGTTAAACGCCATCGGTAAAAAGCCCAGGCTGGCCACTAAGGCGGTCATGAGCACTGGCCGTAAGCGTTGCACGGCACCCTGCACAATAGCCTGCTGCAGCGCCATGCCCTGAGCGCGCAGCTGCGTAATCATCGCCAGTAATACCACGCCATTAAGTACGGCAATACCCGATAACGCAATAAAGCCGACAGCGGCAGATATCGACAATGGCATATCGCGCAGCAACAGCGCGGCAACGCCACCGGTTAATGCCAGCGGCACAGCGCTGAACACCAGCAACGCATCTTTGGCAGAATTAAGTGCACTGAACAACAAGCCAAATATCAGCAGTAAGGTCAGCGGTACTACCCACTTTAAGCGGTTAATCGCCGATTGCAGTTGCTCAAAGGTGCCGCCGTAACCCAGCCAGTAACCCGCTGGCAACGGCAGTTTATCGGCCATTAATTGTTGGCTTTCACTGATAAAGCTGCCAAGGTCACGACCGACGACATTGGCAGTTACCACCACATTGCGCTTGGTGTTTTGCCGGTTTATCTGGTTGGGAGCGTCAATTTCATTAAAATGCGCCACTTCACCCAGAGGTACATAGGTTAACTCGGGCGTATTGTTATGGCCGTCAGGCGCAGCGGTAAGGGGCAGGGGCAACTGTTTTAACTGCTGCGGATCGCTGCGTAGTGCTTCATCGGCCCGGATCATCAGTGCAAAGGCTTTGTCCCCCTCGTAAATAAGCCCGACTTGTTCACCGCCTACCAGGGTTTGAATATGATGTTGCACACTGGCGACATCTAACCCCAGTAGCGCCAGATGCTCGCGGTCAGGTTCAATCGACAGCATCGGTAAACCTGTGGCTTGCTCCATCCGCACATCAACTGCACCGGGCACGCTTGCCAGTAATCCGGTTGCGGTTTGCGCCAGTTGTGTCAGCACGTCTAAGTCATCGCCGTAAATACGCAGCGCCACGTCGCTGCGCACGCCGGCGATCAGCTCGTTAAAGCGCATTTCTATCGGCTGGGTAAATTCGTAGTTATTGCCGGGCAAAGCCTCTACTGTCTGGCGTAGCAATGTCAGTAATTCCGCCTTAGTCATGTCCGGGGACGGCCATTGGCTTGGCGGTTTTAACATCACAAAGGTGTCGGCGACATTGGGTGGCATAGGATCAGTGGCAATTTCTGCTGTGCCCAGTTTGCTGAAAACCGCTGCAACCTGTGGCAGGGCGGCAATTTCGCGCTCGAGCAATAATTGCATTTGCAGCGACTGGCTTAAACTGGTGCCGGGAATTCGCAGTGCATGTAAGGCAATATCACCCTCATCCAGCTGCGGCATAAACTCGGTACCCAGTTTACTGCCTTGCCAGAATATTGTTGCCATCAGTAGCAGCGCCGCATTGATAAACAGCACTGAGTAGCGCAAGCTCAGGTTCAGCAAAACGGCGTAGCCCTGTTTTAACCTGCGTAGCAGGGTAGAGTCATGCTCGTTAACTTTACCGCGGACAAAGATGGCAATGGCTGCCGGCACAAAGGTTATCGCCAGGATCACCGCGCCGCTCAGGGCGGCGATAACAGTAAAGGCCATCGGATGAAACATTTTGCCTTCAATGCCGCCAAGCGCAAAAATCGGCATAAACACCAACATGATAATCAGTACGCCAAACACCGCTGGGGTAAATACCTCGCGCGTTGCCTGATGCACTTCGCTCAAGCGCTCATCGAGAGTCAGTAAACGGCCCTGCTGTTGCTGCGCCAGGCCCAGGCGGCGCAGGCAGTTTTCTACCACGATAACGGCGCCATCGACCATTAAACCAAAGTCAATTGCGCCTAAGCTCATCAGGTTACCGCTGACCTTATTTATTGCCATGCCGCTGATGGCAAACAACATACTAAGCGGGATCACCAGCGCGGTGATCAGCGCCGCGCGTACATTGCCCAGAAATACAAACAGCACCACCACGACCAGCACGGCGCCTTCAAACAGGTTTTTTTGCACTGTCGCTATGGTTTTATCCACCAGGCTGGTGCGGTTGTACACCACCGTTGCGCTAACCCCTGCCGGCAAAGAGCGGTTAACCTGTTGCAGCTTTTCCGCCACGGCTTTGGCAACGGTACGGCTGTTTTCGCCCAGTAGCATAAAGACGGTACCCAGCACTGTTTCTTCGCCGTTTAAGCTGGCCGCGCCGCTGCGTAGCTCTTTGCCAAAATAGACATCTGCCACATCGCGTAACCGCACCGGTGCATCGTCGCGCTTGGCAATAATAAGTTCGCTGATATCGGTCAGGTTGCGCAATTGCCCGGGCGAACGTACCAGCCATTGTTCACCGCGCTGCTCAATATAACCGGCACCGACATTGTCGTTATTGCGTGACAGCGCGTTACTAATGTCTGTCAGCGTCAGGTTATACGCCAGCAATTTTGCCGGATCGGGCGCTACCTGATACTGACGCTGATAACCACCAATGGTATTTACCTCGGTTACACCGGCTACGGTAACCAACTGCGGTTTAATCAGCCAGTCCTGTAAGGTGCGCAAGTCTTCAGCGTTGTACGCTGTGCCATCGGCTTTTTGTGCGCCGGGCGCAGCGCTGACGCTGTACATAAAGATCTCACCCAGACCGGTAGTTATCGGGCCCAGACTGGGGTTGGTGTCCGATGGCAAGGTGGCCCTTATTGCCTGCAAGCGTTCTGTTACCTGCTGGCGGGCGCGATATATATCGGTGCCATCATTAAACACCAGTGTTACCTGAGACATGCCATAGCGTGACAGTGAGCGGCTGTATTGCAGTTGCGGCAAACCTGCCATGGCATTTTCAATTATCACGGTTAGCCGCTGTTCGGTTTCCAGTGGTGAATAACCGGCAGCCGCAGTATTTATTTGCACCTGCACATTGGTAATATCCGGTACGGCGTCCATCGGCAGACGTTTGGCGTGGTAAATACCCAGCAGCACCAGCAGCAGTGTCAGCCCCAGGATCAGATAGCGCCGGGCCAGAGCAAACTTTAACAGTACATCAATCATGACGCCCTCCTAGTGAGCATGGCTGGCGCCGGATTTAAGGGCATCGGCTTTTAGTACAAAGCTGTTGTCGCTGGCATATTCGCTACCTGCCGCTAAACCAGACACCACCTCAATGTAGCTTGCGTCCTCGCGGCCAAACTCTGGCTGGATGGCAGTAAAAACGTCGTTTTCCCGGACAAACAGCACAGCTTTACCCTCTATCCGCTGCAGAGCTTGCTTTTTAACTGCCAGCTCTACCGGTATTTCAGCCGTTTGCACCAGTGCTTTTACATGCATACCCGGGCGCCAGTAGCCGCTTTGGTTATCCAGCACGGCGCGCATCCGGGCAATATGGCCGGCGGTCATTTGCGGCGCGATATAACTGATATTGCTGTTGGCGCTTTGGTCATGATGCAGGCTGAATACGGTTAACGGCATACCGGTTTGCAACTGCTGGATGTCGTTTGGAAAGGCTGACAGCTCGACATAAACTTTGCTGTAATCGACCAGGCTTAGCAGCACGTCATCGCGAACCTGCTGCTGATCATTAAAATAGCGCTCTGCTATAACGCCGTCTGCCGGTGCGTGAATAGTATAGCTTTTTAACGTAGTGGCATTGGTTAGCCGGGCCAGCAGCTGGCCCTTGCTGACGCTGTCGCCCTGTTGCACCAATACCTGCTGCAGTGTACCGGCATAGGGTGCTCTGATCTGATATTGGGCGGTTGGGATGGCTTTGATCACACCAAACAGGGCAGTGTGCTGCACTAAAGTACGGCGGCCGGCTATCTCAGTACTAATACGATTAAGCTGCTGCATTTTGGCTGTTAAGCTAATCTGCACGTCGTCATGGTCATCGGCGTGGGCATGAGCGGCTTCATCATGGTTGTGGTCGTCGCCGGCAGCCGACACAGCGTTAGTTGGCAGTAGGCAGGCCAGGCTAAATAATAAGGCCGCCAACAATGTTGGGTTAGTCATGTTGCTTCTCCACAGTTATAACCGGCTTGGTGCTGTCAAGTGTCAGGGGCTGGCCGGTCAGGCGCTCCAACTGCAGTAAGTTCAGGTGAAAGTTACTTTGGCTTTCAATCAGCTCGCGCTCAGCCTGGGCCAGCTCCTCTTCAGCTGATAACACATTAAGTATGTCAATCTGGCCTTGCCGATAGCCAAGCAGGCTAAGCTGGCGCAGCGCGTTGGCTTCGGGCAGTAACTGGGTCTCGATAGCCTGCACAGTGTCACGCAATTGCTGCAGGTTCAGCCATTGTTGTTGCAGTAACAGCGTCAGTTGTGTCGCACTGAGTTGTTGCTGCGTTGCCAGCAACTGCTGCTCAGCCAGCTGTGCCTGGCGTTGGCCCTGGTTTGGATCCGTCAGGTTGAGCGGCAAGCTTACGCCTAGTAACAGCGAGGTCTCGTTACTGGCCTGATCACGTTTAAGCCCGGCAGACCAGCGCATATCAGCTTGACTGTTGGCTTCGGTTAAGCGCAGCTGACTTTGCGCAATACGTTGCAGTGTGACAAAGCGCTGCAACGTCGCGCTGCGCTGCAGTTGGCTTTGCAGCATCGACAGGGGCGGCAGTTGCGGTAGCACAGCAAGCTCGCCGTTTACCTGAGTAAAATCAGGTACCGCATGCCAACTGGCCGCCAGACGATAGCGCTGGCTTTCTGTGGCCTGATTAATATCGGCCTGGGTTATTTTGCTACGCAGCAGGCGTAGTTTAATCCGGCTGATATCAGCATCGAGCAGGGTGCCAGCGTTGCTGCGCAGTTGCGCGGTGTTTAACAGCGTTTGCTCGCGGCTGATTTTGGCGCTGGCCCATAACTGTAATTGCTGCAGCCGCAGCAGTTGCAGATAATGCCCGGCAGTATTAGCCAGTGCATCCAGCCGGGCCAGTTCGTAATTATCACGTTGCAATTGGCTTTGGCTAAGCGCCAGCTCCAGCCTGCGTTCACGCTTTTGCCCCAGCTCTATTTGCTGGCTTAGGCTAAGGCTTAGCTCAGCGCCGCTTAAACCCGGGTTGTCACCTGTGCCGGCGACATTCTCCAGCGTCACTGCCAACTCAGGGTTGGGTGTTACAGCGGCCTGCAATTGTGCCGCTTCTGCCATCCGCAGCTGATACGGAAAGGTTTGCAGCGTCGCGTCATGTTGTAAAGTGCGCTGCAAGGCTTGCGCCAGCGTGAGGGTTTGCCTCTCGGCTCCCAGCGCAAACGGCGCAGCCGAATAGCCCACGGCCACCAGTAATGCCGGCAGCATAAATGTCATACGCATAGGTATGCTCCTGTTAGTTAATCAGTAAAGTAATATTGAAAAACGGCCAGGATCAGGCGTTAGGGGGCGGTACCGGTGGTGAATAACTTAGCGGCGATAGCGCCGGTTGTAGGGCTAAACTGCGGCTTGCGCCCACAGCAATGGGCTTAACATTATGGATATAAGAGATAGCACAGGTGACGTGTGCGTGCGCAGAATGATGTTCATCGGCATCGGCATCGGCATCGCTGTCGGCGGTTTGCGTGCTGTGTTGGCTGCTTGCTGCATGGGCATCATAGATATAAGAGGTGTAGCTATGTTCGTGCTCAGGCATATGCACAACCAATGCATCACACGCCATTACAGCATGGTTTAGCATTACGGTTAGCAAAATAAACAGCTTTACGCTTTTAAGCCACATTGCATTTAAGCCACATAATATCTTTAGCAGTCAGCGGCTATGTTACAGCGCACACCGCTTAGCAACAAGCGAAAATATATCCGGCTGGTTGCCAGCATTACAGAATAACGCAGTACTCTGCAACCACCACTCTATTGCGCCCGCTGTGTTTCGCCTGGTACAGCGCCGCGTCAGCATCGGCGTACAGTTGCTCAAATTTAGCATTGTCGCGCGCCAGTGCTATACCAACAGACAATGTAATGCGCAATTCGCGACCATCAATATGCAGTTTTTCATCGGCGATCTGTTGGCGTAACCTTTCCGCTACTTCTATCGCTGTGTCGCGACTGGTTTGCGCCAAAAAGATACCAAACTCTTCACCGCCAATACGGCCAAAAATATCGTATTCCCGTAAAGTAGTTTTCACCAGCCGTGCAACCTGGCGCAGTACTTCATCGCCAGCCTGATGGCCGTAGGTGTCGTTAACATTTTTAAAGTGGTCAATATCCAGCAGAAAAAACGCCATGGCGCAGTGCTGGCGGCTGCAGCGGGTAATTTCAGCCTGCACTGAGGCAACAAAACTACGCCGGTTAGCAATTTGTGTCAGTTCATCAGTCAGCGCTAAATCGGTTAATTTGCGAGTGTGTTCGTTTAAATGCTGCTCGACAATTTTTTGCTTGGTAATGTCTTTGGTTTGCAACAGCATTTCACCATCAGGCAGGGTTTGCTCCGAGAATAAAAACCAGCGACCGTCGACTAAATCGACTTCAAACAGGCGAAAATCGCGTGAACGTCGCAGTTGTTGTACCCGGCTTAGCCAGGTTTCTATATTGTCGGCATCAATGCGCGGGCCTTTTTGCGTGCGAAAAGCGTTGCGCATAATAGCTGCGAAACTTTGGCCAATCAGCTCGGCTTCGGGGCGAAAAAACACGTCTAAAAACGCTTTATTGGCACAAAGCAGAATGTCATCGGCAGAAAAAATGGCATAGCCATCGCGGCTGGCATCGGCAAATTCAGCCAGTTTAGCGGCAAAATGGGTGAATGAGTTTTTCATGCAACACAACCTGTTACATAACAGTGCTATAGTGCTAAGCATAGCGGAATTTACCGACGATATTCAGTTTACTGCAGGAGATCAGATGCTGCAGCACGGTCACCCAAGCCGGCTTTGTCTGCTTGTTATATTGCTACTGTTTACCCTGCAGGGGTGCAGCCAGGGCAAACATATCTATTGGAAAAAATCTGCCGCTGCGCCGGTTGAAGTGGTAAACGGTTTGCTGGCTTATCAATACATAGCATTAAATCAGCAGTCTGATGCAGTGCTGGCAGACTATTGCCAGCAGCTTACTACCCAGCGCTCACCTGGTTATCAGCTATATCTGCTGCAGCTTAGTTGTGCCCAGCGCTGGTTGGCATTGCCGCTGAGCAGCGCAGAGCAGGCTGTTGCCATAAGCTATTACAACCGGGCATTGCTGCCGTTAGTGCGGGCAGCGATAACAGACCGTGACACCAGTGCACTGAATTTGCAGCTAAATATTGAATTAGATAGTGATGAAAGCGGCCAGGCGTTTGAGCAACTGTTTTTGGCGGCTGATCTACAGGCATACGACCCTTTTATATTACGCCAGCAGGATAATGGCTTAGGCATTACCGTGGTAGGGCAGCGTAAAAACAGCGGTTCTGAGCAGGATCGCTACTTTCCACCGGAGGGTATTTTCCGGCCGCTTACGGTAATGCCGGTTAAGCTGGATTTTAGTAACCCGGTAATGCCGCTGCTGACACTGCGCGGCATTTATATGCAACAGCAGCAACGCTGGCCTATAGCGCAGCAGCAGTATGGGCTGAATTATGATCCGGCGTCGGCCTATCTGTGTTTAGTGGAGTCGGCAGTGGCCGATCAGTTGGAAAAAGCCGGCTTATTTAATGCAGACAAAGTAGAAGACAAGCTGGGCATTTATGCTATAGAGCCGCTAAGCAAAGATAAAATTCCGCTATTGATGATCCACGGCTTAAATTCCAGCCCGTTAATATGGCGCCGTTTAAGCTGGGCGATATTCTCTAACCCGCAACTGGCGGCAAAATATCAGGTGTGGCATGCGTTTTATCCTACCGGCCCGCCGCCGTTTTTTAATGCTATGCGCCTGAGAAAACTGACCGATGAGCTATTACTGCATATTTCGCCGAATCTACAAGCGGTTGCCGCAAATAATATGTTACTGGTAGGGCACAGCATGGGCGGTATTATCAGTAAAACCTTTGTGCAGAACAGCGACAATACATTGTGGGACACCACCTTTTACCGCAGCCCGGCCGAACTAGCTGTAGATGACGATACCCGTCGCACCTTAGAGGATATTTTCATTTTCACTGCCAAGCCCTACGTTAAAGCGGTGATGTTTATCGATACACCACATCGCGGGGCAGCTACCGCCGATGGCTGGATTGGCCGGCTGGCATCGGCGATGATTACCTTGCCCAAGGCGATGAAAAGCGTGTTTAGTCAGATGTGGCAGGTGTTAACTCAAGACGATATTAAACCGGCGATGCGCGGCTATATGAGCGGCTCTGGCCCGAACAGTGTTGATGTGTTATCACCGCGCCACCCGCTGGTGCAGCAATTAACCCAGTTGCCACTGCAGGCGCCGGTGTATTCGGTTATCGGCAACGATGAGCCGGGCCGTTGCAAGGATGTCGTATCATGCCCTGGCTTAACCGACAGTGTGGTGCCTTATAACAGCGCGCATTTGGCTGCTGCGGCGGCTGAGATTGTCGTGCCGTCAGAACACAACTCTTACCAATCCCCGGCGGCAATCGAATTTATACTGCAAATTCTGTCTGCCAAAATCGTTTTATAGTGTCTAGCCAGCTGGCCTGCACCAACAGCAGCCAGGTGTTCAGGTTGAGCTGCGCACCCTAATACTGTATCCGACATCAACAGGTGCCACCGAGTGGCGGCCTTTGCCGGCAGCACTTAGTAACATTTCAACCGCCCGGCGGCCCATCTCAACGCGTGGTGAGGCCACTGACGTAATGGCCGGCTCGACTAACGCTGAGGCTTCGAAATCATTAAAGCCACAAATGGCAATATCTTTAGGTACGCTTAAATTCATCCGCTTGCATTCAAACAAGGCACCCAACGCCAGATCATCATTGCAGCAAAATACGGCATCGCACTGGTTGTCGGAGCCGGCAATCACGGCTTGTAATAACTGGCCTCCGAGTTTAATCGACGACGGCTGCGCTGTGGTTTGCACAAAACTGCGGCACGGCTCTGGCCAATCAGCTATGGCTTGTTTAAACCCTGCCAAGCGCTGCTGGGTACGCGGGTCCATGCGGGCGCCAACAAAGGCCGGAGCGCGATAGCCTTGTTGCAGCAAATGCTGCGTTATATCGTAAGCCGCCTGATAATGCGAAAAGCCGATATTCATATCTATCGGTTGGTCGGTCAGCTCCATGATCTGCACCAGCGGAATATCGGCCTGCAGCAGCAATTTTCGGGCGTAATCAGTTTGCGCCGTGCCGGTAATTACAATGCCTTCAGGTGCCTGACTTAGCAGGGTAGCAATCAGTTTTTCCTCCTGCAGAGGCGAGTAATGGCAGTCACCCAGCAAAATCTGCATATTACCGGCATTGGCGGCCTGATAGATGCCTTGCAGCACATCGTTAAAAACGATATTGGATAGCGATGGAATAATAACCGCCAGCACGCCAGACTTTTTTGATGCCAGCGCACTGGCCGCATGATTGCGGATATAACCAATATCCCGGATAGCGCTATCAACTTTTTGCCGGAGTAATGCAGATACTTTGTCAGGATCAGATAATACTCTTGATACAGTGATTGCGCTGACACCGGCAAGCTTGGCGACATCTTTTAAGTTTGGCTTTTTATTCATGATTTTATGTATAGATTGTAATGATGAAACAATACGTCATTGGCTCAATTTAGTCAAAATGATTGCGCAATCATTGTTGTTGATATAGGCTTAGATTCAAAGCGCCAGCTGACGGTAGCCGCTAAATATGTTGGGATGCATCAGAACTATTGTGATCATGGGCGTAGCAGGCAGTGGTAAGTCCACCGTCGGCAGTTTATTAGCGCAGCAGTTGGGCTGGCGTTTTGTTGAAGGTGATGAGTTTCACAGCCCACAGGCGAAACAAATGATGGCCAGTGGCATACCGCTGGCCGAGCAGTTGCGTGACAGCTGGGTGCGGGCACTTTGCGCTGAGCTTGATGCTTGCAAAGCAGCCAGGCAGCCTTGTGTGTTAAGTTACTCGGGCTTAATTGCCCAGCAGCGTCAGCAAATCCGCAGCAGTGCAGATAACGGCCATTTTTTTTATCTGCAGGGCGATGCCGCTGTACTGGCTAAGCGCCTGGCGCAGCGGCAAAATCATTTTATGCCAGCAGCGATGTTGCAAAGCCAACTGCGGACCATGCAAAGCTGTATCAACGAGAGCGATATCACCCTTCTGGACATCAGGCGGCCTGTTTCACGGCTGGTACAGCAGATTACCCGGTTTTTGGCGGCGCAAAATGCTAAGTGATTGCGCTAACATGTTTAGCCTCATAGCTGATGTCATAACAATGCATAACGGCGGATAACTACGTATGGCAGTTCCAGCTTCACAAAGCACAGCAACGTCAAATACAGCAACGCCAAACAGCACAGCGCAACAAAGCGCTACGCCGGTGCGGCTGCGGGAGAAAATCGGATACGGCCTTGGTGATATGGGCTTTAACTTCTATTGGGCCAATATTTCTGCATTTTTGCTGGTTTACTATACCGACGTGTTTGGTATCTCTGCCGCTGCGGCCGGTACTATGATGCTGGTAACAAAAATAGTTGATGCCTTTACCGATCCGTTAATGGGCGCTATTGCCGACCGCACCCGCAGCCGCTTTGGTAAGTTCCGGCCCTATTTGTTGTGGCTGGCATTGCCGCTGGCCGGGGCCGGCGTGCTGACCTATAGCACGCCGGATTTAGGCGAAACCGGTAAACTGCTGTGGGCCTATGGCAGCTATACCTTGTTAATGCTGGTGTATACCGCGATTAATATTCCTTACTCGGCACTGTCAGGCGTCATAACCAGTGACAGCCAGCTGCGTACAACGCTGGTAAGCTTTCGTTTTATCGGCGGTTTTAGCGGCGGCATTCTGGTCACTTATTTAACGCCCAAATTAGTGCCGCTGCTGGGGCAGGGCGATGATGTGCTGGGCTGGCAGCTGACGATGCTGGTATTTGGTATTGCCGCCGCATTAATGTTTTTAACCACATTTTTGACCACCAAAGAGCGCATCGCACCGCTTAGTCAGCATCCTAATGCCGTGCGGCAGGATTTAATTGATTTAAAAAATAATAAACCCTGGCTGGTGTTATTTGCGCTGGCACTGATCATTATGGTCACTATTACCATGCGTGCTGGCAGCGGCGTGTACTACTTTAAATACTATGTAGAGCGGCCGGATTTAGTCGGTGAGTTTTTATCTTCCTATATGCTGGCCTTGGCATCGGGGGCGGCCGCCACCCCGCTAATGACGCGCTTTATTGATAAAAAACAGCTGATGGTGCTACTGATGTCTTTGGCCGGGCTGCTTTCCATCGGTTTGTATTTTGTGCCGGCCGATGCGGTAGGTGTTATTTTTGCAATGAATCTGGCGATTGGTTTTGTGTTAGGGCCCAAATCACCGCTGGCGTTTTCGATGTATGCCGACACGGCCGATTACAACGAATGGCGCACCGGGCGCCGGGCTACGGCGATGACCTTTGCTGCTGCAACTTTTTCACAAAAACTCGGTGGTGCTATCGCATCGGCATTGATCGGTTGGTTGTTGGCGGCTATTGGTTATGTTGCTAACGAGCAGCAAAGCAGCGGCTCGCAAACGGGCATAGTGCTGCTGATTTCGGTGATCCCGGGGGTTATAGCATTGCTGGCGGCCTTTGTTATGCGCTTTTATAGTCTGGATAATCAGCAACTGGCAAAAATTCAGCTTGAACTGAGCGCGCGCAAAGCTGCCGCGTCCTCAGTACCTTAATACTAAGGATCATGCGCACTATGTCTTTATCAAAACCCGCTGCCATTATGCAACCTTGTGCCGACCGTTATCAGTTGTTCAGCCCGGTGCAAATGCCGCAGGCAGCGGCGTTTTTATGGAACAAGCAGTTAATGGTGCAACTAAACTGCCGCGGCTATGCTACTGCACAATTTATGCAGCCAGAACCGGCCAAATATGCCCATGCACCAGTGCTGGAAGCAAAAACCTTTATGCAGCCGGAGCAACCATATTACGCGCATCATCCGGGTCGTTTTGTATATATAAAAGATGAGCAAAGCGCTGAGCTGTTCTCGGTACCTTATGAGCCGGTGCGCAGCAAAGCCGACAGCTTTGTGTTTTCGGCCGGCAAAAGTGATATTCGCTGGCAACTGCAGCAGTTGGGATTGCAACTGGAATGGCAGCTATGTCTGAGTCCGGATCAGCCGCATGAGCTGTGGCAACTTACAGTGGCTAACCTGAGCGCACAACCACGGCAGCTGAGTATCTATCCGTATTTTCCGGTCGGTTATATGTCGTGGATGAATCAGTCAGCAAAGTTTGAACCGGCGCTAAACGCTATTGTGTGTTCCTCGGTCACGCCGTATCAAAAATACCCCGATTACTTTAAAAACAAGCTGTTAAAAGATAAAACCTTTTTACTGGCCGAACAGGAGCCCAGCAGTTGGCAATGTGCACAGCAAGCTTTTGAAGGCGAGGGCGGCCTGCATGCGCCCGACGCCATAAAACAGGTAGAACTTGATGGCGGCGATGCCCTATATGAAACCCCGGCCTGTGTCATGCAATACCGGCTGCAACTGGCTGCAGGTGCGCAGCACAGTTACCGCTTTGTGTTTGGCCCGGCGCTGGATGAAAGCGAAATTGCCGCGGCCCGCCGGCGTTATTTTTTAACGCCGGATGGCTTTACTAAGGCACAGCAACAGTACAGTGATTATATTGCCCAGGGTCAGGGTTGCTTGCAGATTGAAACACCGGATAGCGCGCTGGATAACTTTGTTAACCATTGGCTGGCGCGCCAGGTGTATTACCACGGCGATGTAAACCGGTTAACCACAGATCCGCAAACGCGCAATTATCTTCAGGATAATATGGGCATGAGCTATGTGCGGCCTCAAGCGTTTCGCACCGCATTACTAACGGCGCTGGCACAGCAACAATGCAGCGGCGAAATGCCAGACGGCATTTTGCTGCACCCAGACGCCGAGCTGAAATACATTAATCAGGTGCCGCATACCGACCAAGGTGTCTGGCTGCCGGTGTGTTTGGCGGCGTATCTGGCCGAAACCAACGACTATGCTTTATTGCAGCAACAGATTGCTTTTGCCGACAGCACAGAGCCAACCACGGCGTTTGAGCATATTTGTCGCGCTATGAGCTGGCTGCTGCATAAACGCGATGCGCGCGGCCTGAGTTTTATTGAGCAGGGCGACTGGTGCGATCCAATGAACATGGTTGGCTACAAAGGCCGTGGTGTGTCGGGCTGGTTATCACTGGCGGCGGCGTATGCGCTTAACTGCTGGGCAGATATTTGTCAGCAATTGGGCGAGCAAAATCTTGCTGAGCAATACCGCAACGATGCGCACAGTTTTAATCAGGCGGTTAATCAGCATCTGTGGGACGGTAAATGGTATGGCCGTGGCATTACTGACGACAATGTAGTATTTGGTGTTAGTAAAGATGCTGAAGGCCGTATTTATCTGAACCCACAAAGCTGGGCCATGCTAAGTGGTGCTGCTAATACAGAACAATTGCAATTGATGTTGGCCGAAATTGATGCTCAGCTTGCTACGCCTTACGGCGTGCAAATGCTGGCACCGGCTTATACTGCTATGCGCGACGATGTGGGCCGTGTTACGCAAAAGCACCCGGGTTCGGCTGAAAATGGCTCGGTATATAACCATGCGGCGGCGTTTTACCTGTATGCGCTGTATCAGATTAACCAGCCGGACAAAGCATTTCAGGTTTTACGCCAGATGCTGCCGGGCAACACAGCGCAAGACTACCTGCAGCGCGGCCAGTTACCGGTGTTTATACCTAATTACTATCGCGGTGCTTACCGGCAGTTTCCGCGTACAGCCGGGCGCTCCAGCCAATTATTTAATACCGGCACCGTGCACTGGGTGTATCGGGCATTAATTGAAGGGCTGTTTGGTGTCAAAGGGTGCCCGGCAGGCTTATTACTGCAACCGAAACTGCCATCGGACTGGCCGCAGGTAAAGCTGACAAGGCAGTTTCGCGGCGCAATATTTAGCATTGTCATGCGCCGGCAAAATGGTATTAGCAAGTTACAGCTAACTGTCGATGGCCACTTAATGCCACAGCCGCTTATTAGCAATATTGTCGCCGGTCGGCATTATCAGGTCGAACTGTTGCTGCCTGTTGCACCGCGGTTTAAGTAACGGCATAACGACCGTCGCTAAACTTTGCCGCTTTATAGACAGCGCCTAATCTGTCAGCGCATTAAAATACAGCTGCCACTGGCTGGCGCTGACTTTTAAATAACTGCTTTGCGTATACCAGTCGCCCAGTACATAGCGCTCAGCCGCTGTGCCGTTAACGTCCAGCTGATGCACAGCAGGGCGGTGGGTATGACCGTGGATCAGCTTTAATACGCCGTATTGCGCCATTACTTTGGCCACTTCGTCCGGGGTCACATCCATAATTTGTGGCTGTTGTTGCCCCTGCGGCGAAGAGGAATAACGGGCTTTATGCATCGCGCTTTTGCGCCGGGCTTTAGCTGCGATGCCTTGGCGAAAAGTTAACGGGGTTTTTAACAGTAACCACTGCCACCAGGGCTGGTTCCACCATTTACGGAATTTCTGGTAAGCAATATCCAGTGTACACAGGCTGTCGCCGTGCATAATAAGCGTTGGTGTGCCATATAAGTTGATAACCTGCTGCTGCGGCAGTAACTGCATACCGGCGCGGCTGGCGTAGCCCTGACGCAGCATAAAATCACGATTACCATGAATAAAGTACACCGGTACCTGAGGACTGAGTTCGGCTAAGGCCTTGGCGACAGTATCTAATAGTGGTTCGGGGTTGTCATCGCCGATCCAGACTTCAAATAAATCGCCAAGAATATACAAGGCATCAGCGTGGATGGCTTGCTCGCGCAAAAAACGCAAAAAGGCGGCGGTGATATCGGGCCGATCTGCAGCTAAGTGCAGATCGGCGATAAACAGGGTGTGCTGCTCAGACATCAGCTCTGGCATCAACAGCGTTTAAGCATGCAGCTCGGCTTTTTCGATGATCACCGGTTTTACCGGTACATCGGCATGCATACCACTGCGCCCAGTGGCCACTTTTTTAATTTCGTCTATTACGTCCATGCCTTCAGCTACTTCGCCAAATACGCAGTAACCCCAGCCAGAGCCGGTTTCAGAGCTAAAGTTTAAAAATTCATTGTCGGCCACGTTGATAAAAAACTGGCAGGTGGCAGAGTGCGGGTCATTAGTGCGCGCCATAGCAATAGTGCCTTTTTTATTTGGCACTTTGTTATTCGCTTCGTTTTTAATCTGACCTTTGGTTTCTTTTTGCTCCATATCGACAGTAAAACCACCGCCCTGGATCATAAAACCGTTAATCACACGGTGAAAAATGGTGTTGTCATAAAAGCCATCTTTTACGTAGCTGATAAAATTTTCTACAGTAGCCGGGGCTTTGTCGGCAAACAGGTTTAATTTAATTACGCCGTAATTGGTGTGCAAGCTAATCATAATAAGGTGTCCTTAGTTCAAAGTGTTGGCATTCTACCGCAGCTGTGGCAAATCATAAAGCAAGGATAGCGGCGCTAAACCGCCGGTGATACACTAACGGGCTGTCGCAACAACAGGACTAACAGGCCGCTAACGGTCATTTTTGAGGACGCCATGTTACATATTTATAATACCTTAAGCAGAAAAAAAGAATTGTTCACGCCAATCGAAGCCGGTAAAGCCGGGCTCTATGTCTGCGGTATTACTATTTATGATTACTGTCACGTTGGCCATGCCCGTACCTATGTTGCCTTTGATGTGATAAATCGCTATCTGCGCTTTTTGGGATATGACGTAACGTACGTGCGTAATATTACCGACGTCGACGACAAAATTATTAAGCGCGCGGCAGAGAACAACGAAAGTTGCGACGCCTTAACTGAACGCTTTACCAAAGCCATGCACGATGATTTTGCTGCGCTGGGCTTAATGCCGGCCGATATCGAGCCGCGCGTTACTACCCATATGGCCGAGATTATTCAGATGATTGAACAGTTGGTCGCCAAAGGCTATGCCTATATCGCGGCCGATGGCGATGTGCTGTTTGATGTCAGTAAATACGAAGCCTACGGTGAGCTTAGCCAGCAAAACCTGGAAATGCTGCAATCCGGCTCACGGGTAGAAGTCGCTGATAACAAAGACGATCCGCTGGATTTCGTGTTATGGAAAAGCGCCAAGCCTGGCGAGCCGTTCTGGCAATCGCCGTGGGGTAATGGCCGGCCGGGCTGGCATATTGAATGCTCCGCAATGAGCGCTAAACATTTAGGCGAGCATTTTGATATTCACGGCGGCGGCTCTGACTTACAGTTCCCGCACCACGAAAACGAAATTGCTCAGTCTACCTGTGCCCATGGCCACAAGTACGTTAATACCTGGATCCACACTGGTATGGTGCAGGTAGATAAAGAAAAAATGTCTAAATCTTTAGGCAATTTCTTTACGGTAAAAGACGTGCTGGCAGAATACAACGCCGAGGCAGTGCGCTACTTTTTATTATCCAGCCAATACCGCAGTCAGCTGAACTACTCGGCAGAGAACTTAACACAGGCGCATGCAGCCTTAGGCCGGTTATATACTGCGCTGCGCAATGTAACGCCTTCTGTCAGTGTGGATATGCAAAGCGATTATATTGCCCGTTTTAAAGCGGCTATGGATGACGACTTTAATACCCCGGAAGCCTTACCGGTATTGTTTGAACTGGCGCGTGAAGTAAACCGCTTTAAAGAAACCGAACCGGCCAAGGCCGCCGAACTGGCCGGCATATTAAGTTTATTAGCCGGCGTGCTGGGTTTACTGCAAGGCGATGCTGAGCAGTTTTTGCAATCGGGTGCATCAGATGACGATGTCGCTGAAATAGAAGCATTAATAGCCCAGCGCAACACCGCCCGCGCCAACAAAGACTGGGCAGCAGCAGACGCCGCCCGCGATGCGTTAACGGCAAAAGGTATTATCGTAGAAGATAAAAACGGCGTAACCAGCTGGCGCAAAGGCTGATTAAGCTAGCTTGATAAAAAAAACCGCCTGTTGGCGGTTTTTTTATGCCTTAACATTGCAGTTTTCAGCAACTGGCTATGGTTATGCCCCATCAGCAAGATAAACTATTTTTCTGTCATTGTGGATGCTAGGGATAGCCTACAACACACAGATCGGACCCTGTTACCTCAGACTCAATTAGCACCTGCTGATTTCATCCTCCTTGCTGATTGCGAAGATGAAACCGTAACGACAACACCACAGGTCTAACTGGTATTGCAGGTAAGCTTTCGTGCCCTCTGTGATTCCACACTTCGATTTTACATTACAGCTCTACAGAAAGTGCAAATGTTGCTTTTTGGTTGATTAATCGTTTATCAAAGATACAATGGTATAAAATTTTCAACAAAGGATGTTTTGTGTGGGGCTTGCAGCGCAGCACCTTAAAGTGCATTTGGGGGGGGCTATTTGTCTTGCTTATAAACAACTCTGCGGAGGCTGGTGTGTTTGGTTGGTTTAAACGAATAGATGTGCAGGTTTCGCCGGAAATTAAGGGCGCTATTGCCCTGGAGGGTAAGCCGCAAGCGGATATGGTTATAAAGCGTGGCACCTTCTTTGATGACAGCTGGAGCTGGGAGAGCACCAGCACCGATGCTGATGGTCACTTTTACTTTGCTGAGAAATTAGTCAAGGCACGCCCGGTATTGTACGAACGCCAAGTAGGGTTGCAGCTGCTTGCTGTGGATTACCCCAAAAAAGGCGATGAAGATCTGTTTTTTAGAATGGGAGAATCGCACGATTTTAAAAGCCCAACCCGCGATTTATTAACCGATGGAATGTACTGCGAGCTGAGTGCTGAGTACACCATGAGCTATTTAAAATTTATTGAGAACCCCAGCGCAGTATGGCGTGGCTTTGAATCAAAATGCCGCTTTTTGCATGCAGATAAAGTGGTGGTATCGCAAGCCGAACTGGATGTAGCAGAGCTTGAAAGGCGCTGGCGCACGATTCATCAGCTGTTATCTGCTTTAGAGCGCAGCGCTAAGGTGTTAGACACCGATCAATACGCCCGAGACGATATGCAAGAGTATATAGAAGGTGGTTTTGAAACCGTGCAAAGTATCCCGGAACTTGAAACCGACTCACAGAAGCTTAGCACCCTACCTGCGCTTAAACAGCAATTCCAAACTTATCAGGATTTATTGAACAAGGACGAGCAACAATGAATATTGAAACATTAACACCGCCAATAGCCGCAGCTTTGGCTGCCGACGTGTATGAAACTTTGAATATGCCAGCCGGAGCCACCTTTACCCCGCAAACTGAAGAATTAAAAAGTTTTTTTGATTTTAGCACTCAGGGTGGAGCAATACACGGTCGCAGCGGTGGCCTTCTATTTCGTCGTCAATCAGGCTTTGCCGTAGTTGGTAAAGGGAAAGCTGCGCCTTATAAAAATGCGGTTGCTATAGCCTTTCGCGGTACCCAAACTAGTTTTGACTGGCTAAGTAATAGCAACACCCGCACCGTATCAATAGAAAACCAAACCCAGGCCCATAAAGGCTTTTATGATATTTTCAACAGTATGCGCCCGGCATTAGAGCAACAGTTAAACCCACTGCTTCGAAGTAATAGCAGCGCTATTGTGCATTGCTCCGGCCATAGCCTGGGGGCTGCACTGGCTCAGTTGGCTGCTATATGGATAAAGAAATATTATGGCAACCGCGTAGCGCTTTATACCTTTGGCTCGCCCAGGGTTGGATTAAAAAACTTTGCTATACAGGCACCGGGTAGTATTGATGCCAGCTATCGCTGTATTCATGGTGATGATCCGGTGCCGTTGGCACCAGTTTGGCCCTATTACCATGCGCCATATAATGGGCAGGTGGTGCGTTTAACGTCCGACACCGGTATCCGTATCAGCTCACATGCAATGCGCAAGGCAAATCACTGCTACCAAAACAGTGCTCGAGGTGCATGGGCGAACTTAATTGGGGCAGAACGGCTGCCCAAACAAGTGTATTTAAAGTATGGCGAACAGCATAAAGTGACCTTTAGTGAATATTGGAAAAACCAAATTGAAGATGCGCTAACCACTATTTTACGGAAGTCAGGCATAGCGTCTGCCGCTATTTTAGGTGTGCAGAATTTGGGGGGCGGCGTGCATACCTTTTACGACAACCTAGCGATGGAGCTGGAGAAAAGTGCCAAAGTTTTCCCAAATGACGAACATGTAAAAGGCTTGTTGGCGCATATGTTGGTGTTTGCCGGAAGAGGGGCCCACGTGGCTATTAAACTAACCGCCCGTTTTATCCGCTGGGTGTTTGAACAAGTGTTGGCTGTATTAAGCCGGGCAGTTCGCTACGCAGTTTCGGGGTTAAGCTAAAGACAGTAGCTGGCTTTGCCGGAGTCAATAGATAGAACCTTTCTGCTGGCCGCGTTAGCGGCCAGTAAATTGTCCATAAGCAAGATATTTTGATTCATCTGTCATCAAGGCGGGCAAGTGCTCAGCGGGTTAGTACGTATTTTCCCAGCGGCGTTGCAAGTTCTAAACGATTAGTGGCTTCGCTGAATATTTGCCAGCTAATTTGCTCATCGCCTGCAGTTAACCTAAGCACCTTGTCTTGCCTGGTGTAGGGGTACTGTCGGTTGCCATAGCTCTTAATAACTTCTGTTATCGTATCAGCATTTATATCAACAAAATTACCGGCTTCCAGCTGATTAATACTGCCATCATCATAAACCACCTCGGTCATCACCCAGCGGCCTAGAATATCGTTTGCTTCACTGGCATCAGAACGGGTCATCAGACCGATAGCGACAACTGTAACAATGGCGAAGTTTACAATTTTCAGCATCTGTAAGTACTTTAAGCCGTATTTTTATTCAGTAGCGATTTTAGTCGCTGCTGATTCACCTTAATGCTTGTCGTGATACAGCTCGCAGGCTTCCAGCGTGTTTTCGACTAAGCTGGCCACTGTCATCGGGCCTACGCCGCCTGGTACCGGCGTAATATAACGCGCGTGTTTTACTGCGTTGCCGTATTCTACATCGCCTACCAGCTTGCCGCTGTCCAGCCGGTTAATGCCAACATCTATAACTAAAGCGCCTGATTTTACCCAATCGCCCGGAATAAATTCCGGCCGGCCAACGGCGACGACGAGTAGGTCGGCGCGGCGAACCTGGGCTTCCAGGTTGCGGGTAAACTTGTGACACACTGTCGTGGTGCAACCGGCCAGCAATAGCTCCAGCGCCATCGGCCGGCCAACAATGTTAGACGCACCTACTACTACTGCATCCATGCCTTTTACATTTACACCTGTGCTTTGCAGTAACGTCATAATGCCTTTAGGCGTACAGGAACGCAGCGCTGGCATACGCTGGGCTAAACGGCCGATATTGTACGGATGAAAGCCGTCGACGTCTTTGTGCGGGTTAATGCGTTCTAAAATAGCAGACGAATCTAAGCCGGCAGGTAACGGCAGTTGCACTAAGATTCCGTCGACGGTGTTGTCATTATTCAGCTTATCAATTAATTCGAGCAGTTGTTGTTCGCTGGTATCAGAGGGCAGGTCGTATGACACTGAGTGAAAGCCGACTTCTTCACAGGCTTTGCGTTTACTGCCAACATATACCTGTGACGCTGAGTCTGAACCTACCAGCACAACGGCCAGCCCCGGAGCTCTTTTACCCGCTGCAACCCGGGCGCGAACCTGGGCCGCTACTTTATCTTTTGTTGCCTGAGCAACGGCTTTGCCATCAATAATTTGTGCTGTCATCTGCTTACGTCTCTGCCTTGATTTTACTGCGGTATATTTTCGCACAGCTACCGGCTGAACGCCATCTTGCAGTGCTTGCTGCACAATAGGTTCAAATAATAGGCAATCAGTTGTTTTGTGCAAAAAAAGGTTTGACGCTATAGCTGGGCGGCTGTAATATTCCGCCCCGTTGCAGCAGTGCAGCAAAGTCGGTGATTGGCGCAGCTTGGTAGCGCACTTGGTTTGGGTCCAAGGGGTCGCAGGTTCAAATCCTGCATCACCGACCAATTTTAGAAAGGTCTGGTATACACGTGGTTTGGCTATTCTTAATCCACGGGTCGCAGGTTAAATCCTGTATCACCGACCACTATCTAAATGCTTGGTAGGGTTTCGATTGTGCGCCCGTAGCTCAGTTGGATAGAGCAACGGCCTTCTAAGCCGTGGGTCATAGGTTCGAATCCTATCGGGCGCGCCATAACAAGCGCAAAACAGTTTCAGTGGTGGTTGTAGCTCAGTTGGTAGAGCCCCGGATTGTGATTCCGGTTGTCGTGGGTTCGAACCCCATCATCCACCCCATCTTTTCCAGTGTTTTTATAGTCGGTGATTGGCGCAGCTTGGTAGCGCACTTGGTTTGGGTCCAAGGGGTCGCAGGTTCAAATCCTGCATCACCGA
>NZ_JALAAR010000022.1:0-53528 GCF_036984005.1 Rheinheimera muenzenbergensis | reverse complement strand
TTATTCTGTAGGCCTTTATATACCAGCCTCTGGATCGGTCAACTGATCTGAAAAATTCTTATCTGATCGGCATTAGCACTAAGTGCGGTTTTTTTTATTCGCTAAAGTACCAGTAAGCCTGATTTATCAGGTTGGTCATTAACATAAGGCGCTGTTCAGAGCTGATAAAGTGACGGTTTTGACTGGCGATCAGTTCGGTATGGTCGCATAACAGCTGGGCTGTCATTAGCTCATCGGCTGGCAAGGTTATTTGATCGCCATTGATAAACAGCAGTATATCGCTGGCAGGATCTTGCTGATAGTAACAGCAACGCAGGCCACCGGTGCGCGACAACACTGAGCCTTCTTCCAGATACTCTGCTATTTCATCACTGCCATAATGTGGATCAGGTTCGTTTAAATCCAGCTCATGCTTCGCCCGGGTGATCAGGCCGCCGAACCAGGCGGGTAGCTGTTGGCGATCGGCAATCAGCTGTTGTAGCAGCTGTTGTATGCTATCGAGCTCAGAATCGGTGATTTTGCCGGCGGAAATAGCGGCAGACCTGCCTGCGTCGGTAAAGCGCTGACCGGTAACATCGTGGTCAATCAGATAGTCTGCCAGGCCGGTAACCAGGTCTTTTTGCGCCGGGGCACGAAAACCTACCGAGTAATTCAGGCTGTTTTCAATACTGACGCCATCATGCGGACAACCTGGCGGAATATATAAAATGTCGCCTGGCTCGGTTATAACATCAATACAGTCGGTAAAGGGGCTAACCTGCAGCAAGCGTGGATGTGGACAAAGTTGTTGCAAACTGCTGTCAGGCATGCCAACGCGCCAGTGTCGCTTGCCTTCACCCTGAATAATAAACACATCATACTGATCCAGATGTGGACCGACACCGCCGCCGGGAGCTGAAAAGCTCACCATCAGATCGTCAATGCGCCAGTTGGGTATAAAACGAAACGGATCGAGCAGCTTGGCCGCGCCGGGGTGCCAATGATCAACAGCCTGCACTAACAGTGTCCAGTTTTTGTCACCATAGCTGCTAAAATCGGTGAACGGGCCGGTTTGCATGTCCCATTGTTGCGCCTTGCAGCTGACGATTCGGGATTCGATATCGTCTTCTGTGGCAAGGCCAGCCAGCTCGTCGGCCGTTAATGGATCAACAAAATTTTTAAAGCCGGCTTTAATCAGTAAAGGCTTTTTTTGCCAGTATTGATTGAGAAAGTCAGTGACCGTAAGCTTGCCTAAGTTCAACTGATACATAACATATTCCTGAGAAAAAAGGCGCTGATTTCAGCGCCTTGTTGTTAAGCCTTACTGCAGTGTATCGGTGATTTGTACCGCTGCACCAATGTAATTAGCCGGTGTTAGTAACTTAAGCTGCTGCTTAACCGGCGCGGGTAATTCCAGCTTATCAATAAACAGATGTAAGTCTGCCTGGTTAATACGCTTGCCACGGGTCAGCTCTTTTAATTTTTCATACGGTTGCTCTATGCCGTATTTACGCATTACGGTTTGTACCGGCTCAGCCAGTAGCTCCCAGTTTGCATCCAGCTCAGCTAACAGGTTTGCTGCATTTACTTCCAGCTTGCTGATACCTTTTAACGTTGCCTGGTAAGCAATCAGCGTATACCCAAAACCCATGCCCAGGTTTCGCAGCACGGTCGAGTCGGTGAGATCACGCTGCCAGCGTGATACCGGTAATTTGGCCGATAAATGGTTAAATAACGCATTGGCAATACCCAGGTTGCCTTCAGAGTTTTCAAAGTCGATAGGGTTTACTTTATGCGGCATGGTAGAAGAGCCAATCTCGCCGGCGATGGTACGCTGCTTAAAGTGACCCAACGCGATATATCCCCAGACATCGCGGTCAAAATCGAGCAAAATAGTGTTAAAACGCGCTATGGCATCAAACAGCTCGGCGATGTAATCATGTGGTTCAATCTGGGTGGTGAAGGCATTCCAGCTCAGACCCAGGCTGGTAACAAATTGTTCAGACAGCGCATGCCAGTCCAGTTGAGGGTAAGCAGATAAGTGCGCATTGTAGTTACCAACAGCACCATTTAATTTGCCTAATATTTCGACGTTGGCAATTTGCTCGCGTTGGCGCTTTAAGCGCATATAAACGTTAGCCATTTCTTTGCCCATAGTGGTAGGCGAAGCTGGCTGGCCATGGGTGCGGGCCATCATCGGTACTGTTTTGTGTGCTTCGGCTAACTGCTTAATGGCGTCGAGTAAGGCATCACATTGCGGCAGCAACACGGTATTGCGGGCTTCGCTTAACATCAGGCCATGCGACAGGTTGTTGATGTCTTCTGAAGTACAGGCAAAATGAATAAACTCACTTATTGCTGACAGCTCGGCGTTAGTTTGTACTTTTTCTTTTAGCAGGTACTCTACCGCTTTGACGTCGTGATTCGTGGTGCGTTCTATGTCTTTAACGCGTTGGGCATCTTCTAAACTGAAATTGTCGACAATATTATTTAACAGCTGATTGGCTTCAGCGGACAGTGCCGGTACCTCAGTGATAGCTGCAGTAGCGGCAAGCTGCTGTAGCCAGCGCACTTCAACCGTTACCCGGTATTTAATCAGGCCGAACTCACTGAAATACTGACGTAAATCGGTGGTTTTGCTGCCGTAGCGGCCATCTACAGGTGAAATGGCGGTAAGGGCGTTCAGTTGCATACGAGCTCCTATAGGCCTGGTGAGGGCAGTTGGGACAACATCTGTTGTGCCTGCGCCACCAGCTTGCGACGTTTAAAAATAAAGTTAAGACGGCTACCACCAGCCTGACGCCATAGTACGGCGCTACGAATAGCGGCTAACAACAAAGCGCGTACCTTATGCTGTACGGCGGTTTGTTTCAGTAAATCGGGTTGGCCATAAATCTGGATACGACTGCCCAGGCTGCTAATGCATTCGCTATAAATATCAGCCAGATTGGCTAGCATGTTGTCGTCGGTAATAGCAAAATGCTGTAACTGACGCTGCAAATGCTGCAGCTTATCACCGAGGGCTTTCAGCCGGGCCGGCGTTTTGTTTAATCTGCGCTCTAAAGCCAGCACGCCGACAACGTAGCGGGTGAGTTCGACATCCTTTTGTGGCTTGTCACCAAGCTGGTCGACTATCAGTTTTAAACCTGTAGTCAGGTTTTCAGCCTGGTTACCATAAATTTGTAGTGGCTCGTCAGCGCTTAATACTGCCACGCTGCTTAGCATAGTGGTTAAGGCTTCATTGCTGGTTTCAGCGCTACGTGCGACTTTTTGCACCAATTGTAACGCCTGGCATAAGCCGGCCAGGGCAATTATCTGGGTCGAAAGTGAATACTGCATAATCAGCTTATTGCCTCATCAATAATGCCACCACCCAAACAGACATCATCCAGGTAAAATACGGCTGACTGACCGGGTGTTACCGCTTTTTGCGCGCTATCAAACATCACCCTAATGCTGCCATCGGAATTTGGCGTAACTAAACAGGGAATATCGGTTTGCCGGTAGCGGGTTTTTACGCTGCAACGTAGCGGTTTAACTGGCCCGTTGCGGTCAGTCCAATGTAATTGGCTGGCAACCAGGCCTTGAGACAGCAGGCTGGGGTGGTCGTGGCCTTGCGCTACTACAAGCTGATTAGTGTCGACCTTTTTTGCAACCACATACCAGGGCTCTTCACTGCCATCCTTAGTTCCGCCGATGCCTAAGCCTTTACGCTGGCCAAGGGTGTGATACATCAACCCTTCGTGCCGGCCAATAATATCGCCGTCAACGCTAATGATATCGCCGGGCTGCGCCGGTAAATATTGCTGCAGAAAATCTTTAAATTTACGTTCACCGATAAAACAGATACCGGTGCTGTCTTTTTTATTTGCAGTCACTAAACCCTGTTGCTCGGCAATAGCGCGTACGGCGGGCTTTTCTAATTCACCCACCGGAAACAGCGTTTGCGCTACGTGTTCTTCACCTAGCGTGTAAAGAAAGTAACTTTGATCTTTATTGTTATCCAGGCCACGCAATAATTGCCAGTGACCATCCTGAAAGCGGCGGCGCACATAGTGGCCGGTAGCAATGTAATCTGCGCCCAATGCTTCGGCGGCAAATTCCAGAAAAGCTTTAAATTTAATTTCTTTGTTGCACATGATATCGGGATTGGGTGTGCGTCCGGCCTTGTATTCCGCCAGAAAATACTCAAACACATTATCCCAATATTCTGCGGCAAAGTTGACCTTGTGCAGCACTATGCCCAGTTTATCGCATACCTGCTGTGCATCGGCCATGTCTTCAGCTGCAGCACAGTATTCGTCGTTGTCGTCTTCTTCCCAGTTTTTCATAAACAGGCCTTCAACCTGATAACCCTGCTGCAATAGCAGGTAAGCAGAGACAGAGGAATCTACGCCGCCGGACATACCAACGATAACTTTTTTACTGCGATTTGCACTGATAGGATCTGACATAGCACCTTATTCAACAGGGCGAAAAAACAAGGCGCGGATTATACACTACTTTTACGCTCTGCGCATGTTATCGCGGCGGTTGAATAAGCTTAAGCGGCAAGCGAATACCTTGCTGATATAATGCTATCGCATCGCTAACCAGTTGACTGCGCAGTGGCAACGTCGATTTGGCAATCTGCGCACTGTCGAGCCAGTGTAGCGCCAGAATATCACTATCCTGTGGCGCATAGAAATGCGGCAACGCTTGCGGTTCAAAGACAAAATTGATCCTGACATAGCGGTGGCCATTGGCTGCCTGTAGCTGAGATAACCCCAGCCAGGCACAAGGTTGCAACTGCAGCCCGGTTTCTTCCTGTAATTCACGCGCCACGGCTGTAAGCAGATCTTCATCCGGCTCAACATGGCCGGCTGGCTGATTAAGCACTCGTTTACCGGTTAATTTATCGATCTCTTCTACCAGCAAAAAACGCTGCTGGTAGCAAACTATTGCTGCGACGGTAAGATGTAACGTATCCCTGCTCAATGCTATTTACCTTATAAGTTTGTCAGCGTGATAGTTTGGTATTCACCCGGTGCCAGTGAGCCCAGCTGCCACTGGCCGATTTGCGCCCGGATCAGACGCAGTGTTGGAAAGCCAACGGCAGCGGTCATGCGCCGAACCTGGCGGTTGCGTCCTTCTGTGATGGTAAGACTAAGCCAGCTGACCGGAATATTGGCACGTTGGCGAATGGGCGGAGTGCGTGGCCAAATCTCAGGCTCCTCAATACGACAGGCTTCGGCTGGTGCCGTAATACCGTCCTTTAACACTACGCCAGTGCGCAGCTGCTGCAGAGCAGCTGTACTGATATCACCTTCAACCTGTACCCAGTAGGTTTTTGCCATTTTATGCTTGGGATCGGCAATGCGGTGTTGGGTTTTGCCGCAGTTGGTTAACAGCAGTAAACCTTCACTGTCGCGATCCAGCCGGCCAGCGGCATAGACATCGGCTACCGGGATATAATCGGCTAATGTTACCCGTGGCGTTGGGCTGTTATCGGTGAACTGGCACAGTACGTCATAAGGTTTGTTAAACAGTACCAGTAGTGGCTGTCCGACTTTGGTCGTATTGTGTTTTTTCGTATATGGATTATTTTGCCGATTGTCTTTAACGCTACGGGAATTCACTGTTATTTGTTCTCTAAAATTTATAGCATTGCCCGGCTGAGCGCCAGCTGTCAGCCAGAGTGAACACTAAGCTGGATTTAAGCAGTTTTACTGCAACTATGACCAGTTTATTGTAGCGGGAAGTTGCCTATTTTATTCAATGTCATGCTGCTATACTACCGCCGCTTGCAACAAATGCGTTTAAAACATACACATCGCACGATCTCAGGTGCGACTGGCGCCACGCGTCAGCTGTTCGCAAACACTTTACAGGAATAAACATGTCAAAAGAAATTGCAAAAATTATTTACACTGAAACTGACGAAGCGCCGGCGCTGGCGACCTACTCATTACTGCCTATAGTTCAGGCGTTTTCTCAAGCTGCTGGCATTGCCGTTGAAACCCGCGATATTTCGCTGTCAGGTCGTATTATTGCTAACTTTCCGGACTTCCTCACGAGCGAGCAACGCATTGCAGATGCTTTGGCTGAACTGGGTGAGCTGGCTAATCAGCCAGAAGCCAACATTATTAAGTTACCCAATATCAGTGCATCTATTCCGCAGTTAAAAGCCGCAATTAAAGAATTGCAGCAACAAGGTTATGCATTGCCAGATTACCCGGCCGAGCCCAAAGATGACAAAGAACGTGATGTTAAAGCACGTTATGACAAAATTAAAGGCAGTGCGGTTAACCCGGTATTGCGCGAGGGTAACTCAGATCGCCGCGCGCCGGCATCAGTTAAACAATACGCGAAAAAGAACCCACACAGCATGGGAACCTGGTCTGCAACGTCCAAGTCTCATGTTGCCCATATGCAAAGTGGCGATTTTTACGGTAGCGAACAGTCAGCAACTTTTGCTGCTGCCGATACATTAAAAATTCAGCACGTTAGTACTGATGGCTCCATCAAGGTGTTAAAAGACAAAGTGGCGGTATTGGCCGGTGAAGTTATCGATGCTGCTGCAATGAGCAAAAAAGCGTTGCGTAGCTTTTATCAGCAGGAAATTGCTGCGGCCAAGCAGCAGGATGTGCTGTTATCACTGCATTTAAAAGCGACCATGATGAAGGTCTCTGACCCCATTATGTTTGGCCACGCGGTACTGGAGTTCTTTAAACCGGTATTTGATAAGCATGCCACGCTGTTTGCTGATATCGGTGTTGATGTAAACAATGGCGCCGGTGATATTTTTGCCAAGATTTCAGCGTTACCACAAGCAAAGCAGGATGAAATCCGTTCAGACATTAATGCCTGTTACGCTGCTCAGCCTGCGTTGGCCATGGTGAATTCAGACAAAGGTATCACCAATTTGCATGTGCCAAGTGATGTTATTATCGATGCATCTATGCCTGCGATGATCAGAAGTTCAGGCCAGATGTGGGGACCGGACGGCAAGTTAAAGGATACAAAGGCGCTAATCCCGGACCGTTGCTACGCCGGTGTGTATCAGGAAACTATCGACTTCTGTAAGAAAAATGGTGCTTTTGACCCGCGCACCATGGGCTCTGTGCCCAATGTTGGCCTGATGGCGCAAAAAGCCGAAGAATATGGCTCGCACGATAAAACCTTTGAAATTGCCACAGACGGTAAAGTACAGGTGCTGAACAATAACGGCGACGTTGTGTTTGAGCATGTAGTTGGCCAAGGCGATATCTGGCGTATGTGTCAGGTAAAAGATGCGCCAATTCGTGACTGGGTAAAACTGGCGGTAAACCGTGCCCGTTTAAGCGCCACGCCGGCGGTATTCTGGCTGGATAGCGCCCGGGCTCATGATGCTCAGCTGATCAGCAAGGTACAGGCGTACCTGAAAGAGCATGATACCAGCGGTCTGGATATTCAGATCCTGTCTCCGGTTGAAGCTACACGTTTGTCATTACAGCGGATGAAGCAGGGACTGGATACTATTTCTGTCACCGGTAACGTACTGCGCGATTATTTAACCGACTTATTCCCCATTCTTGAACTGGGTACCAGTGCAAAAATGTTGTCGGTTGTGCCGCTGATGAATGGTGGTGGCTTATTTGAAACTGGTGCCGGTGGTTCAGCACCTAAACACGTTGAGCAGTTTATCGAAGAGAACTACTTACGTTGGGATTCACTGGGTGAATTTTTAGCACTCGCTGCGTCTTTAGAGCACTTAAGCCAGGTAACAGGTAATGCCAAAGCCAAAGTGCTGGCTGATGCACTGGACAATGCGACGGCAAAATTCCTCGACAATGATAAATCACCACGGCGTAAGCTGGGTGAGCTGGATAACCGCGGCAGCCATTTTTATCTGGCGTTGTACTGGGCGCAGGCATTGGCAGCCCAAACTGCCGATACCGAGTTACAACAGCGCTTTAGTAAATTAGCCAACACTTTACAGCAACAGGAAGCAACGATAGTGGCTGAGCTGATTGCGGCTCAAGGTAAGGCGGTGGATATTGGCGGTTACTTCCGGCCAAATCCGGCACTGGTTTCAGCTGCGATGCGGCCAAGCAAGGTGTTTAATCAGGCCTTAGCTGACGCCTAATGCTAGTTAGCGGTACATAAACAAAAGCAGGCTTAAGCCTGCTTTTTTGTTTTTTGCGTCACACTGAGTGAAATTTACTCTGACAGATCACCGGGCAATTTAATATTCACAGCGTGTAAGCCTTTAGGGCCTTCTGACAAGTCGAACTCGACGTCTTGTCCTGCCTTTAGCGTGCGGTAGCCATCCATACTAATGGTTGAATAATGTGCAAAAATATCTTCGTCACGGCCATCTTCACGGATAAACCCAAATCCTTTGGCATTATTAAACCATTTTACTTTACCGGTAGCCATACAACTTACTTCCTTCTCTAAGTTAGCTAAATTCTGTATTCTTTGTCATGATAGTGGGAATGTTGCGTATCCCAACAACTACTGTAGATAATTTGTCCAGACAGTCAAGTTATTTGCAAAATTAAACTTAAAATTTACCTATAATTAACCGAAAGCTCCTTTGATGGAATACACAGGCATGGCTATAGTTTATGAGTGGCAATAAAGAATCGAACGTACAACATGGTGATTTGGAACAGCTGACCCGGCAAAAGGTCACGCCGCCACCCATGTATAAAGTAGTGTTGCATAACGATGATTACACGCCGATGGATTTTGTCATTGATGTGTTAAGCCGGTTTTTTAACATGCAATATGAACAAGCTACAGAAGTGATGTTAAAAGTGCATTATGAAGGTAAGGGCGTATGTGGAGTTTTTACTGCAGAAATTGCTGAAACTAAAGTGCAGCAGGTGACGCAGTACGCCAAAGAGCATCAGCACCCCTTGCTATGTTCGATGGAACGCGCATAAGGTTGTTACTGGCATGATTCTGGTGTCGTTACTCAGGTGGATTAGGAGTAGTGTATGTTGAATAAAGATCTTGAGTTAACTCTGAATTTGGCTTTCAGATTTGCGCGTGAGCGGCGTCATGAGTACATGACGGTAGAGCATTTGTTATTGGCTTTGCTGGACAACCCGGCAGCAGGCGAAGCTTTGCGCTCTTGCGGCGCCAATATAGAAAAGCTGCGCCATGAACTGGCCAGTTTTATTGATTCGACTACGCCGGTGTTACCAGAAGGCGAGATTGAGCGCGACACACAGCCTACGTTGGGGTTTCAGCGTGTGTTACAACGTGCGGTGTTTCATGTGCAATCATCCGGTAAGTCTGAAGTAACCGGCGCTAATGTATTGGTCGCTATTTTTAGTGAGCAGGAATCGCAAGCAGTTTATCTGCTGAAAAAAATTGATATTACCCGATTGGATGTGGTGAATTTTATTTCGCACGGCGTCACCAAAACAGAAAAGCTGGATCAGCACGACGAGCATGCGCAGGAAGAGGGCACCGAATCAGTTGCAGACGACAGCAAATATCTGGAAAACTTCACTGCTAATCTGAATATTCAGGCAAAGAATGGCTTTATAGATCCGCTAATAGGCCGCGAGCATGAAGTAGAGCGTGCAATACAGGTGTTATGCCGGCGTAAAAAGAATAACCCGCTGTTGGTAGGCGAAGCCGGGGTTGGTAAAACTGCCATTGCCGAAGGGCTGGCCTACCGGATAGTGCATAACGAAGTACCTGAAGTGATAGCCAATGCCACAATTTATTCGTTGGATATGGGAGCGTTGCTTGCTGGCACCAAATACCGCGGCGATTTTGAAAAACGGCTGAAGTCGTTGTTAAAAGAACTGGAGCGGGAAAAAGACGCCATCCTGTTTATTGATGAAATTCATACCGTAATTGGTGCTGGTGCGGCCTCGGGCGGTGTAATGGACGCCAGCAATCTGATAAAGCCATTGTTATCAAATGGCAAACTACGTTGTATGGGCTCAACCACCTACCAGGAATTTAAAAGCATTTTTGAAAAAGACACCGCACTGGTGCGCCGCTTCCAGAAAATTGATGTGGCTGAACCCAGCGTAGAGGATACCACCCGTATTCTGTTGGGGTTAAAAGAACGTTATGAGCAACATCACAACGTGCGTTACACACAAAAAGCCATACGTGCTGCGGCAGAGTTGTCGGCTAAATACATTAATGAGCGGCATTTGCCCGATAAAGCGATAGATGTTATCGACGAAGCCGGTGCCAGCCAGCGATTGTTACCCAGCTCAAAACGGAAAAAAGTCATTAATGTACCGGAAATTGAGCATGTGATTGCCAAGATGGCGCGTATTCCGGAGAAATCGGTATCGGCTTCAGACAAAGATGTACTGGCTAATCTGGATCGTAATTTAAAACTGGTGGTGTTTGGCCAGAACGAGCCCATTGAGGTGTTAACTTCGGCAATCCGGCTATCGCGCTCTGGTTTAGGCAACGAAGAAAAGCCGATTGGTAATTTCCTGTTTGCCGGCCCAACCGGGGTAGGTAAAACAGAAGTCACCAAACAGTTGGCTAAGGCTTTGGGTGTCGAACTGCTGCGGTTTGACATGTCAGAATATATGGAACGGCATGCGATCAGCCGGTTGATTGGGGCACCACCTGGTTATGTCGGTTTTGAGCAGGGCGGCTTGCTAACCGACGCGGTGTCTAAACACCCGTATTCAGTGGTGTTGCTGGATGAAATCGAGAAAGCCCACAGTGATATTTATAATATTTTACTGCAGGTGATGGACCACGGTACCTTAACCGACAATAACGGCCGCAAAATTGATTTTCGTAATGTGGTGCTGGTGATGACGACTAATGCCGGCGTGCAGGAAACCATCCGCAAATCGATTGGCTTTAAACAGCAGGATCATAGCCATGATGCCCTGTCTGAAATTAACCGCACCTTTAGTCCGGAGTTCAGGAACCGGCTGGATGGCATTATTTGGTTTCAACATTTGGCCGCTGACATTATTCTGCAAATTGTGGATAAGTTTGTTTGTGATTTGCAGGTACAGCTGGATAAAAAACAGGTGTCTATGGAACTGAGCAGCGCGGCAAGACAGTGGCTGGCAGATAAAGGCTATGACCATGCTATGGGAGCCCGTCCGATGGCAAGGGTTATTCAGGAGCAACTGAAAAAGCCGCTGGCAAACGAAATTTTATTTGGTCGTTTACTGCACGGTGGTGATGTTCGGGTAGAGCTGGTCGATGATCAGTTAAGTTTTGAATATCAAACCACAGAAGAAGCCGCGTTGGCAGACTAACCCGCCTATTGTTGCCCAATACAAAACACTAAACCCGGCATATGCCGGGTTTGTAATATTAACAGGTTATTTGAGCCGGCTTAACGCTGGCGGAACACGATACGGCCTTTGCTTAAATCGTATGGTGTTAACTCTACGGTTACCTTATCGCCGGTTAAAATACGGATATAGTTCTTACGCATTTTACCTGAAATATGAGCGATAACGACATGGCCGTTTTCCAGTTCAACTTTGAACATGGTATTTGGCAGGGTATCCAAAATGGTACCTTGCATTTCAATTACGTCTTCCTTCGCCATTCAGCGCACTTGCCTCTTAAATTTGGGTGAACCATAAAAAAACTGCGCAGATTGTGCCGAAATCGTCAGCATAAGTAAAGCGGCAAGCGCTTTTTTAGCCAAATGAGTGCCATTGTCCCTGAATAAAACGCTGTTGGGGTAAAAAAGCGGCCTTATATGCCATCTTGCGGCATTCATCAATTTGGTAGCCCAGATAGACCCACTGTTTTTGCTGCGCCGCCGCACACTGTATTAAGTACAAGATAGCCAGCAATCCGGGCGAGTAAGCTTGGACATCGGGGTGGAAAAAAGTGTAGACCGCTGAAAAGGCGTCAGCAGTGTCGTCCACTATGCTAACGGCCACCAGTTGCTGCTGATGGTATTGCTCCAGATAACGTACTGTTAACCAACTGCAATCAAGCATCGCCTCAAGTTGTGACCGCGTAGGGGGGAACATACTGCTGTCATGGTGTTTATAGTTGATATAAGCTGAAAACAGCGCAAAATAATCGCTACTGGCGCTGTCGCACAGTTTATAGTGCCAGCCGTCACGCGCAGCTTTATGTAGCAAACGGCGTTGGCTGCGGCTGGCGTTGAAGTCAGCATGGCTAATGCGCACAGACTGACAGGCACGGCAAGCCGGGCAGTGCGGTGTATAAACTTGCTCTCCACTGCGGCGAAAATTCAGTTGCAGTAATTGCTGGTACAGCCCTGCGTCAAGCGGTTGCTCAGGCAGTAAAAATACCAGTTGCTCCTGTTGCTCTGGCAGATAGCTGCACTGCGCAGGGGCTGTAAGGCCGAAACGCAGCTCATGCATCGAGCAGCTCCGGTGCCAGCGGGCCGGCCCGCCAGTGCGAAGCCGGTACCTGCTGCTTAGCACAAGCTTGCAGCAAAACAATATAATCTGGACGTGGCAAAGGGGTAGCGCCCAGTTGTAACAAGAACGGATTCGGCATCTGGCAATCAATCCAGCCTGGCGCAACCTGTTGTAAATGTTGTTGCAACACTATCAATGCCAACTTGGCCGTATCAGGCAGCCGGTTAAACATTGATTCACCACAAAACAGGCTGCCTACCTGCACACCGTATAAGCCGCCAACCAGTTTATCCTGTTGCCATACTTCAATACTGTGAGCATAGCCCTGCAAATGCAGTTGCAGATAGGCCTGCTGCATTTTCGGCAAGATCCAGGTGCCAGGTTGTTTTGCCCTGGGGGCAGCACAAAGCGCTATCACCTGAGCAAAGGCGGTGTTAACACTAAAATGCAGCTGATAGCGGTGCAGTTGTTTTTTTAACGTACGGTTGAGCTTGAGGCTGTCCGGAGCAAAAACGGCGCGTTGTGACGGGCTCCACCACAACAGGGGATCACCCTGGCTAAACCAGGGAAAAATTGCCTGTGAGTATGCGTTAAGCAGGCGCGCCGGTGATAAGTCGCCCCCCATCGCCAACAGACCATCAGGTTCTGTCAGCGCACTTTGCACAGCGGGAAAGCTGACATCGTGCGCGGATAACTCAGGTAGATAAATGGCCATAGCCGAAACAGTTTACTTGCTCAGTGCATCCAGATAACGTTCAGCATCCAACGCAGCCATACAGCCGGTACCGGCTGAAGTTATCGCCTGACGATAGATATGATCAGAAACATCACCGGCAGCAAATACGCCCTCAATGCTGGTTTGTGTCGCATTGCCGTCGCTGCCACTGTGCACTTTTAAATAGCCGCCATTCATATCCAGCTGGCCTTTAAAAATGTCCGTATTGGGTTGATGGCCGATGGCAATAAACACGCCCTGCAGAGCAAGCTGTTCATCAGCTTCACCCTTGGTCGATTTCAAACGTACACCGTTTACTCCCATATCATCACCAAGTACTTCGTCAAGTTCGCGGTGGGTATGTAACACGATATTGCCGTTGGCCACTTTTGCCATTAAACGATCAACCAGGATTTTTTCAGCTTTAAAGCTGTCACGGCGGTGCACTAAATGTACTTCGGCGGCGATATTAGACAAGTACAGCGCTTCTTCAACGGCGGTATTACCACCGCCAACCACGGCTACTTTCTGATTGCGGTAAAAGAAACCGTCACAAGTTGCGCAGGCCGATACACCGCGACCGCTATACGCCTGTTCAGAAGGTAAACCTAAATACTTGGCCGAAGCGCCGGTACAGATAATTAATGCATCACAGCTATATACGCCATTGTCACCGGTCAGGGTAAAAGGACGTTGCTGCAGATTAACGGTATGGATGTGATCAAACACAATTTCGGTATTAAAGGTTTCAGCATGTATGCGCATGCGCTCCATTAAGTCCGGGCCGGTTAAGCCGTGCGCATCACCTGGCCAGTTTTCCACTTCCGTAGTGGTAGTAAGCTGTCCGCCTTGTTGCATGCCCGTAATCAATACCGGGTTCAGGTTGGCGCGGGCAGCATAAACCGCTGCGGTGTAGCCTGCCGGGCCTGAGCCTAAAATAAGCAGGCGGCTGTGTTTTACATCTGACATTAAATTCTCCGAGAACATCACAATTAAGCCGGTTATGGCGCCGATTCTAAAGAATTGCAACCCCAAGCGAAAGTAGCAACAGATATTTAGTGCCGTGAATAATAGTCAAGATTAAACAACGGCAGCTGTAATTGGCCGCTAAATGCCGATTAAAATCTGCGCGAATGTAAAGGTGAGAGGCTTAATTTTGTTAACAAGCGTGATTTGTTGTAATTTACCTTAAGGTGAGTTCCTATAAAAGTTATTTTGTTTCTGATAGTTATATATATTTCCTGCAACAGGAAACTATCTTTAATTTATAATAAATTTGTAATTGATTTGTAATGTCAATCTGCAGTGGTTGGTTATTTTTTGTACCGCAGGATGCAAACGTATAACAAGGACAATAATAATTAACCTAGGGTAACATAATGAAAAAAATCACCACTTTGCTGGCTGTTGCGTCTGCCGGTTGCTTTGCATTAAGCCTCACCTCTGTAGCTGTCGCCGCAGGTATTAAAAAATCCGATCCTGCTGTGGATATTGCTGCACTTAATAATGATGACAGCGAAACGCAGTACATCATTAAATATAAGGATGAGATTATTCAAAATTCGGCGGGCGATAAAGCAGAGCCTGCACTGTTCTCCACTTTAAAGGCCGAAGGCGTATTGCGCAAGGCCAGCATTAAAGCGTTATCACATCTACCTTCCGTGAATGCCAGTGTGGCAAAGCTGACCGCGAAACAGCGGGCCTTACTGGCCAATGATCCGCAGATAGAGTACATCGAAGAAGACTCGAAGCGCTATCTGTTAGATGTCATTACACCGCTGGCGCAAACGACGCCTTATGGCATAAACATGGTGCAGGCAAATCAGGTTAGTGATTCCAGCGCCGGCAACACTAAAGTCTGTGTCATTGACACCGGTTGGACTTCAGGCCACGAAGATTTACAAAATTCAGGCGTAACCGGTTATTCGTTTTCCGGTCATGGCAACTGGTATCAGGACGGCAACGGCCATGGTACCCATGTGGCCGGGACTATGGTGGCACTTAACAACAACAGCGGTGTAGTGGGTGTTATCGGCTCTGGTCAGGCCGGCGTGCATATTGTTAAAATTTTCAATAACTCAGGAAACTGGACCACCGCATCAAACCTGATCACAGCAATTCAATCCTGTAAGGATGCCGGCGCCAAAGTGGTAAATATGAGCTTGGGTGGTGGTTCGTCTAACCAGACTGAAAATACTGCCATGACCAACTTTTATAATGGCGGCATGTTGTTAGTAGCTGCGGCAGGTAATGGTGGCAACACCAGCTTCTCTTACCCGGCGTCGTACAATGCGGTAGTGTCAGTAGCCGCGGTGAATTCCAGTGCCAGTCTGGCTAGCTTTTCGCAGCGTAACTCACAGGTAGAACTGGCAGGGCCCGGAGTAAGCGTAAATTCAACCTGGAATAACGGTGGCTACAACAGCATCAGCGGTACATCGATGGCGTCGCCTCACGTTGCCGGTGTTGCGGCACTGGTATGGAGTAACCATCCGCAATGTACTGCTGCGCAAATTCGTAGCGCTTTAAATGCTACTGCCGAAGATCGTGGCACTGCCGGCCGTGATACATCTTACGGCTGGGGTATTGTAAAAGCCAAAGCTGCGCACGATTATCTGACCAATAATGGTTGCGACGGTGGTGGCGGTACGAATCCTCCACCAACTGGCGGCGCGACCTTCCCGAACTTGTCTGGTACAACCGGCCAGTGGTTAAGAGGCAGCTATACCATTCCATCTGGAGTGTCTTCAGTTACATTCCAAATTTCCGGCGGTAGTGGTGATGCTGACTTGTATGTGCGCTATGGCTCACAACCAACGACCAGCAGCTATAACTGCCGGCCTTATTTGGACGGCAACAATGAAATTTGTACCTTTAACAACCCACAAGCAGGTACCTGGCATGTTGGTATCCGGGCATACAGTGCCTTTAGCGGCGTAACGTTCAGCTATCAATACTGATAAAACCAAACAGGCCGGAGTTATCCGGCCTGTTTTTTATAACGTTAGCTCAACCTAAGCGGACAGAACATAGTAGTAGATTGCAAAAAAGTGCAGCACGCTACCGCCTAGCACAAACAGGTGCCAGATAACGTGATGCAGGTATAACCGTTTCCAGATATAAAAAATGACACCCAGTGAGTAACATAAACCACCAGACAGTAATAACAATAAACCGCCGCTGGCGACATGGTTTAACATTGGCTGAATAGCGACAATCACCAGCCAGCCCATGCCAAGATACAGGCCTAACGACAGCTTTTTGTATTTCAGTCCGGTGGCCAGTTCAATAATAACGCCGGCAATGGCTATCGCCCAGATCAAGCCAAATAATGGTAAACCCCAGTTATCGCGCAAATTTATCAGCGTAAACGGCGTATAGGTACCGGCAATCAGAATAAAAATGGCGGCATGGTCTAACTGACGCAACCGGCGTTTTATGGTGGCATCACGCATAGCATGATACAAAGTAGAGCTGCTGTATAACAGTATCAGGCTACTGCCGTACACCAGGCTGCTGGCAAGATACCAGCTATCGCCGTGTTGCACTGACAAGGTTAACATTAACACTAATGCCAAGATGCTAAGTAAAGCGCCTATGCCGTGGCTTAACGCATGCAATAGTTCTTCAAAGTGAGAATAGGGCGTACTGGTCATATTGGCCGACTTCAGCTTGTGTCTGGAAACAGGTAGCGGCTAAAATAGCAGTTTTTCAGAAGAAGCGCTTGTTGTGCAGCAAAAACCGTTATTAGTAGTACTGGGGTATGTCTGGCCTGAACCCAATTCGTCGGCGGCCGGTTACCGAATGTTAAGTTTGCTGCAGCTGTTTTTACAACAAGGCTGGCAGGTGATCTTTGCCAGCGTGGCCGAACCTGGCCCGCATCGATACCCGCTGGCTGAACTGGGCATCTCAGAACAACGCATTGAGCTTAATGACAGCAGTTTTGAGCACTGGCTTAGTGTTCAGGCGCCCAGTGCTGTGATGTTTGACCGTTTTATGCTGGAAGAGCAATTCGGCTGGCGGGTTGAACAAGCCTGTCCACAGGCATTACGTATCCTGGACATGGAAGATTGCCATGCATTGCGGGATGCCCGCCAGCGCTGTTTTAATGCAGATAAAGCTGTCGATGCCCAGGCGCTGAATTCTGAGTTGGCACTGCGCGAAATAGCGGCAATTTACCGCTGCGATCTGACATTGGTGATCTCTGACTATGAAATGCAACTGTTGCAGCAGCACTATCAGGTACCGGCAGCATTGCTGTGTTATTGCCCGTTTTTAATCGATGCCAACCTGGCATCACCCCTTCCTGATTACACAACACGACGTGATTTTATTGCTATCGGCAATTTTCGCCATGCGCCTAACTGGCATTCTGTATTGTGGCTAAAGCAGCAGATCTGGCCACTGATTCGTCAGCAGTTGCCGCAGGCAGAGCTACATATTTATGGTGCCTATCCGCCGCCTAAGGCGACAGCCTTACACAATGCACGGGAAGGATTTCTGCTCAAAGGCTGGGCCGAAGATGCGTTAGTTGTTATGCAACAAGCCCGGGTATGTTTGGCACCGCTGGCCTTTGGTGCCGGTTTAAAAGGCAAGTTGCTTGATGCGATGCGCTGTGGCACACCTAATGTGACAACTGATACAGGCGCAGAAGGTATGACACTCAATGGCGAGTGGGGAGGCCTTATTGCGAAAGACAGCCAGGGTATTGCTGAAGCAGCGGTAGCCATATATCAGCAGCCTGAACTGTGGCAACGCTTGCAGATTACCGGTTTTAAGATAGTGCAGGAAAAATTTGCTCAGACCCAACATAGTGCGCGCATTTGGATGCAGCTAAGTCAAATACAGCAAGCGCTCGACAACCATCGCCAGGCAAACTTTACCGGCTTAATGCTGCGGCATCATGCTTATCGCAGTACAAAATTTATGGGGCAGTGGATAGAAGCGAAAACACGTCTGGCTGAACAGAGCAGCCAGACCCGTGTTGATTAGCGGCAACCTCTGGGTTGACGCTGGGCACCGGTGCGCTCGGCCCATACTGCAGATGCAGACTTACCGCCATCACCTTTGCTTTTCGGCGTTTTAGCAGCTTTAGTGCTTTTGGTTGCACTCTTGGCAGCTTCAGCTTTGGCTGCAGTAGCCGGTTTTTTAGCACTGGCGTAACTGGCGCCTAATTCAGCCAATTCAGCTAAACGGATATTTTTACCACCATCTACACTGAACCAGCCGGGCTTTTGCTCCAATTGCGGCGCTTTACCAAAGGCGGCAGTGTAAGCTGCGGTAAAATCGGCAACAACCTGATCTTTGTCCAATTTACTCATAAGGGTCCTTAACTGACATTATTTGCGCATGTAGCTCGCTATTTATACAACATTTTATAGCCATAACACAAATGTGCCGGATTTTTTTGCCGGTTGCAGTACAATAGCGCTATTAAAAACAGTGGAAAATCAGTCAATGATAGAACGCGACCAGCTAGTTAGCTTTCTTAATTCCGAGTTACAAAGTGACAAAATCCGTGATTATTGCCCCAATGGTTTGCAGGTAGAAGGTAAAACCAGCATTAACCGCCTGGTGACAGGTGTCACCGCCAGCCAGGCCTTGCTGGATGCGGCAGTTGCAGCTAATGCTGATGCAATACTGGTGCACCACGGCTATTTTTGGAAAAACGAAACCGCACAGGTAACAGGGATAAAAAAGAAGCGTTTACAAACGCTGTTGCGCCACGATATTAATCTGCTGGCTTATCATTTACCGCTGGATGTGCACCCAAAGCTTGGCAATAATGCCCAGCTTGGGGTGTTACTAAACGCCCAACATATCAGCGCCATAATGGCGGCAGAGCCGACCGGTGTGTTGCTGCAGGGCGAGCTTGCAGCCGGGCTGAATGTTGAGCAAATAGCACAGCAACTGGAAACGACCTTGCAGCGTAAGGTACTGCTGCACACTGCTGATATTAGCCTGACGGTTAGTAAATTGGCCTGGTGTACCGGCGGTGGTCAGGGTTATATCGAGCAGGCAGCGGCGGCCGGTGCGCAATTGTTTATCAGTGGTGAAGTGTCGGAACAAACCATTCATTTATCGCGTGAGTTGGGTATTCATTTTATTGCCGCCGGTCATCATGCAACAGAGCGATATGGCGTAAAAGCCCTGGGCGAGTTTATTGCCCAACAGTTTGGTCTTGATGTGCAATTTATTGATATTGATAACCCGGCATGAAACAAAAAACCGACCGTAGCTTTGACGGCATAGCCGCAAAATTCAGCCGCAATATATACGACAACAGCAAAGGTAAGTTGCGCCAGCACGTGTTGTTACGCGATCTTAATGAACTTGAGCTGCTGCGTCAGCCTTGCAACATACTCGATGTCGGTGCCGGGCAGGGCCAGTTGGCTTTGGCGTTGGCAAAACAGGGGCACAGTGTGCACCTGTGTGATATTTCCGCCGAGATGCTGCAAATGGCCAGACAACAGGCTGACGCTCAGGGCCTGTCCACAGCCAGCTTTCAGCAAATATCCTTGTCGGAGCTGGCCAGCAGCCAGGTGCAGCAGTATCGCTTAGTGCTGTGTCACGCTATGTTGGAGTGGCTGGCCGAACCGCAACTGGCACTGGCGCAGTTAAAACAACTGGTGGCACCGGCGGGCGTACTGTCGTTAATGTTTTACAACAAAGATGCCAAACGCTTTGCCAATATGGTGTATGGCAACTTTGACTATGTTGCTGCCGATTTACAGGTAAAAAAGAAGGTTAGTTTAAACCCGCAACACCCGTTGCAGCCTGCTGAGGTGTTGCAATGGTGCCAGCAGGCCGGCTTTACACTGCTTGGCAAAACCGGCGTGCGCTGCTTCCATGATTATTTGCGTGAACCGCAGCTGCAGCAAAGCCACTATCAGCAAATACTGGCGTTGGAGCTGCAGTACAACCGTACCGAGCCTTACGCTTCTTTGGGCCGCTATCAGCATTTACTGCTGAGGGCAGACTAATCAAACTCAAATTTGTACAGTAAATCAACGGCGTTATCCAAACTGTTTACCGCCTCCAGATATAAATTGCGCATGATCCGGTAGCGCAGGGTAAATTCGCCGACAGCATTAAAAATGCCATAACCATATTTAACCTGCAGATCGCGTGATAAATAACCGCTTACCGTAACCTGTGATTTGTCACCGGCGCCAGCCGTGTCCAGCGTCAGATCACGTACGCCAAAGGCTTCGCCCAGTTCGCCAATGACAGCACCGGTTGAAGATATAGACATGCCAATCAGGCTGGTCGTCAGGGCTGAACCGGCATTACCGGAGTCGCTGCCAATATCGCGGCCCATCAGTAAGTAGGCCAGCGCATTAGCCTGTGGTTTCGCCGGCTCGGAAAACAGCGTGATATTAGGCTGATCGGCCGGGCCGGTAACACGGATACCGGCAATCACATCGTCTTCCATATTGGCCGGATTGCGTATGGCTTCGACATTTAAAAAAGGTTGATCGGCCGGGCCGTTAAAGCTCATTTTTCCCTGACGGATCAGTAAATCCTGGCCATAAGCCCTAAAGGTACCGTCCTGCAGGCTGACATCGCCATTTACGGTGGGGTGTTGTTGGGGTTGCTGGCGCACTCTTAAATTACCGCTGAGACGGGTTTGCAGGCCAAAGGCTGATAATTGCACACGCTTGCCAAGTATGACATTAATATCGGTTTGCAAAGCAAAGGCCGTTTTTTCGGCGGTCGCTATCGGCTGTAGTTTGTTATCCAGCAATACCAAATCATCAGACAGCCCGACAGCAGTTTGCGGCAGGCTGTCAATGCTGATGCGGGCAAAAGGAATGCGCACTGTACCGCTAAGAGTAGTTAGCCCAGGCCTGGCGCTAACAATTAAATCCGGTGCAATTTGCAATCTGGCCTGCGGCACTTGCAGGCTTAGCTCATCGCCGGTGATGTTAAGCGTGGCTCGCCAGTCATCAGTTTGTGGCCAGAGTGCTTCGCCGTTTAAATGGATTTGGCCTTTACTGGTGCTGGCTAAACCTTGCAAACTGGCCTGCTGGCCGGCAAATTTCAGCTCCAGATTGGCATCAGTAACATCCACTGGTGCCTGTTGCCCGGCCAGTTTAAAGCCGCTTAGCGCCACGCTGCCATTAAGATCCGGCTTTGTTAAACTGCCTTTAAAGCGTAAGTCGCTGTTCAGCATGCCGGCAAGGTTGCTGTTTTGCTGCAGCAGTGGTTGTAAAAAGGCCAGGCTGAACTGTTGCAGTAACAGTCTGCCTTCTACATTACGCGACGACGATTGAACATCGCTGATGGTGGCATCAGTTTGCAAGCTGGCGTTGTTATACAGCTGTAGTTGCAAAGCACTGGTTAAGGTGTCTTTGGCCAGTGCTGCATTCAGGCTCCAGTTTTGCCAGCCAAGTTCCAGCGGTTGTTCAGTGTGATATTGCCATCTGCCTGTGCTGCCACTGAGTTTAAGCTGTGCTTGAGGCTGTTTGCCCTGCTGCCAATTAACAGCCACTTGTGCATCGGCGCTGCCTTCCAGCGCCATCAGCGGAGGCAAAAAGTGATCCAGTGTTGACAGGGTAAACTGCTGCAGAGCCAGGTCCAGTTCTATATGCTCTGCGCTGAGTTTGACTGCTTTAACCGCACATAAACTAGTCGGTTGCTGCTGCCAACAGTGTGGTTGGATAGTTAAACGTGCGTTAGCAAAGCGGTAATCCAGAGCAGTGCTGTCAGCCAGCTGCCAGGGTCCCAGCAGACTGTCAAGTTGCGCCGACTCCAGCGTGCCCTGCCAGTATTCGCCAGCTTTTAAACTGCCGCGCATTGCCATGCTGGCGTTGTGCTCTGGGCTACTTAGCTGCAGCGTCAGCTGATGGCGTAACTCTGTGCCGTCAAGTGTCAGGTTTAGTTCGTCAATACTTTGCTGCTGATAGGTGGCGTGCTTGGCCTGCAGTGACAGCGCGGTCGTCAGGTTTTGTTCACGGCTTAAACTCAGATCGGTCGCCAGCGTTAATTGCTGCAGACGGGCATCCTGCCACTGCAAATCGCGGGCATTCAGTTTACCGCTAAGCTGCGGTGCGTCGCGCTTGCCGCTTAGCTGAAAATTTGCACTGATAGCGCCGTTGGCACCACTTAAGGTTTGTTGCAAATCAGGTATGGCAATGTCCATGGCCAGTTGCCAGTCTTTATCCAGCGAACCTGTCAGTTGGATCTGGTTTTGTGCATGGCGCAGTGTCAGGCCGGGGGTAGTTAACTGATAGTCGCCTTGGCCGCTTAGATCCGCTGCCTGCAGAGCACCATCAAGCAACAGGTTATAGCCTCGTAAGCTACCGTTAAGCTGCAGCTGCGGTAGCGTTAGCTGCCAGCCACCGGATTGCGTCAGATCGCCGTTAAACTGCATATTGCCATCTAACTCGCCGTTATAGTCAGGCCAGAATTGACCTGGCTGAATTTGCGCTAACTGCAGACTACCGAGCCAACTGAGATGTTGCTGCCAATTTACCTCTGCTGTGGCACTAAGCCTACCGCCAAGGGTAGCCAGGTCCAGCTGTTCCACTGTGGCAGCGCTTAAGCTGCTATGGCCAGTTAATGTTATCTGGGCCGGTGGTAGTTGCTGACCACTTAATGCAGCAGCTGCGTTAAAACGCAATTGCTCCAGTTCGCCGTTGGCCTCAATTAACAGCTGTTGAAGTTGTATTTGTGCTGTATCACTAAGTGGCCATTGCAGCTGTGGCGCTGTGATTTTGGCCTGCAGCGGCAGGTTTGGCGCCAGCAGATTAAGCCATAACGACAGCTGTGCATCCAGCAGCTGACTGGCCTTGGCTTGCACGGTTAAATTACTCAGATCCCCATCCAGCGAAATATGCAGTTGCTGGCCGGCCAGCTCGGTGTCTTGCAGTAACAGCCGGATATCGGCTTGTAGCGGATAATTGCCGCTGGGATTTAACCGGCCGTAGGCATGCAACGTTGCCAGCGGGTGCTTAATATCAAGCTGTGTCAGGTTAAACTGCTCCGGCTGCAGTTGCAGGCTGAACGACAGTTCACTAAGAGTTTGTGGCTGTGGTTGTTGCAGCGTAAAGTCCGTCAACTTAAAACGATCAATAAACACATTAAGCGGCAGCCTGATATCTGCTAATTCTGGCACCTGATAGACAAAGGCGGTATCTGTCTGGCTAACAGCCGTGTCGGGTAGCACCAGGTCTACCTGCTGCCAGTGTGGCTGTATTAACTGAACTTTGTTGCCCCACAACTGAGCTGCGGTGCTGAACTGTTGCCATGTTAATTCACTGCCGGCAACCCGTACGCTGGCATCATTTAGCTGCAATTGGGTAATATCAATAGCAAAAGGCAACCAGAACCTTGCTGCAGCATGTGGCGGCTCCGTTTGCTGCGCCGGGGGGGAAGTCGCAACGTCAAGTTGCAGGCCTTGCAGGTTCAGTTGTTTGACACAAAGTGTCAAGCGTAAGAAGCAGCCGTTGTCTATCTGCACAGTGCTTTGCGCCAGAGTCAGTTTTATTGTGTCATCCTGCCAACGCACATCGTACAGGCTATTACCGCCCAGCACACTGCCTTCACTGCGCTCAACAGATAAACCGGCGACGGCATGTTGGGCCAGCCAAAGACTGAAGGTTAAACCGGCCGGTGTGTATAGCAAGGTTATCAATACGGCAATAAGCAGGGTGCAGGGCAGCAGCAGGGCTCGGTTTAGCCAGCTCAGGCTGCGTTTCAGCCAGCGCCTGGTGATAGGCAGGCTCATAACTCCGGCCCCAGGGCTAAATGCAGTTGAAAACCTTTGCCGGGTCCGTCCAGGCCCCAGGCAAAGTCAAGCCGCACCGGGCCGACCGGGGAGGCCCAGCGCACGCCCAGACCAACACCTTGTACCCAGTCTGGTGTGTCGTCCCAGGCACTGCCGTAATCACTAAATGCGGCCAGCCACCAATTACCTTTAACCCGGTATTGGTATTCCAACGCACCGGTTAGCATATAACGGCCACCGGTCAGCTCATCCTCGCTGTTACGCGGCGATACCGTTTCATAGCCATAACCGCGGATGCTGTTATCACCACCGGCAAAAAAGCGTAATGATGGAGGCAGTTGTGATAAGCCTTCCATCAGGATGGCGCCAGCATCAACGCGGGTAACAAAACGGTGATTGTCGCCGGCACTGCCAATCCAACCAAGGCGGCTGCGTAAGCGGACGAAACTGGCGTCTGAGCCCCAGGCTTCATCTGATACTTCAACGCCCAGCAATAAACGGTTGGCCGAGGCAGGCATAGCACCGCTGGTTTGCTCAGTACGGTTGTAACTTAAACCGGGCATGATCAGGCTGATACTGTCGTTCTGATCGGCCTGGACAAAGTCTTCATACAACCAGCGGACAGAAGCGGTACGATACCAGCCACTGCTTAGCAGCCAATGGCGCTCCAAAGCCAGGTTGGACTCGCGGCTTTGTGTGTCCTGATTATCTCGGTTACGAAAGCCCAGCTGCAGCTGATAAAAGTCGTTGGCGACACTGGCCAGCGGTAATTTGTAGGCAGCTTCGATGCTTTGTTCTATCTCTGACACCGCCAGTTTAGTGCTCAGGCTGTGGCCGGCTTTATTAAGCCAGGGTTTGTTCCAGTTAAGTTTTAGCCGGGCTTTTACATCAGTCGAGTAACCGATACCGGTTTCGATAATATTGCGCCGTTGTGGCTCCAGCGCTACATCAATTGGTAGGCTAAAGTCTTGCATCTGGCTCGTGTCACCCTGCACTAATATCGACGAGAACCAACCGGTCGCCGCAAGCGCCTGATTAAACTCGCCTAATTGACTGGCGAGATAGTAATCGCCGCGGTTAAACGGAATCAAAGAGCGCAAGCCGGTTTCGGCAATCTGATGGCCGCTAAAACTTATCGCGCCAAATTTGTAGCGCGTTCCGGAGTTAAAATGCAGCCGGACAAAAGCTTGTTGTAGCTCAGGTGCGACCTCAAGCCGGGCTACGTCAAAGTCGGCATCAAAGTAGCCTTTACGTAAAGCCAGACTTTTTAATGCACTTTTAAAACCATCATAAGCGCCATGATGCAGGATCTGGCCTGGCTTTGGCGCCTGAGTTGCCAGCAAGGTAGCAAAGTCAGCATCGGTAGCAGCGTCGCCAGTCAATTGGATATCGCTTTGGCTAATGCGCACGGGCTCACCTGCTGTTACGCTAACCTGCAGTATTGCCGGATTGGCGGGATCATGACTAACTCTGATGTCACTTTGGTAATAGCCCAAAGCTTGCAGGGCGGTATTGGCGTCCTGCTCTATTGTCGTTTGCAAACGCAGGCCGGGTGGATGATCGGTATCGGTGTATTTATGCAGATAAATCTTGATATTGTCGCGCAAGGCACCTGATACGCCCTCGATATGAAACTGATAGGGCGCTGCCGGCCAAGCGGGAAAACTTATGCTAAGTATGGCTGCCAGCACTGCAGTTATCAGGAAAGCCGGGGTAGACATTGGCGTGGAAAAATCCCGTATTAATAAAATGAAATAAAAGTGAATACCGGCGTTATTATGGCTCACAGTGCCTGCTAATGTATACCGCGGTGCATAAATCGAGACTGAACACGCTGTTATTCGCAGCATAATAGCGCTGTACGGTACAACTGCTGGTAAAACATCAGTTATACTGCAGCCACTGTATAAGCGGTAGTAAAACCGCGATTTGACAAGGGCAGTACTATGAAAAGTGTGGTTATCAGCGGCTCTGGCTTGTTTACGCCCGAGCAGATTATTACTAATGATGAGTTAGTGGCCAGCTACAATCAGTATGTTGATCAATTTAATACGCAACATGCCACCGCTATTGCTGGTGGTGAGATAGAGGCTCTGGAGCACTCCAGCAGTGAATTTATTGAGAAAGCCTCCGGTATCAAAGCGCGGCATGTGTTGTATAAAGACGGCATTTTGGACGCAGACGTAATGCATCCGCTGTTTCCGCGCCGCAATGAAGAACAAGCGCCGGAAATGGTAGAGATGGCGTTGTCGGCCGCTCGTGAAGCTATGGCGCAGGCGAATAAAACTGCAGCAGATATTGATCTGATTATTTGTGCCGCGTCAAATATGCAACGGCCTTATCCGGCCTTATCTATTGAACTGCAGCAATTACTCGGCGCGGCAGGCTACGCCTTTGATATGAACGTAGCGTGCTCTTCTGCTACCTTTGCAATCAGTAACGCTGTCAATGCCATCCGGGGCGGAGCGGCTAAAGTGGTGTTGGTAGTTAACCCGGAATTTGCCTCACCGCAGGTTAATTATCGCAGCCGCGACAGCCACTTTATTTTTGGTGATGTTTGTACTGCAACTATTATTGAAGCAGAAGACAGCTGCAGCGCAGACAATGCCTATCGCATTAACGGTATGCGGCTGAAAACCGAGTTTTCAAATAATATCCGCTGTGATGTCGGGTACACAGAGCATTGTTTTAGCGAAACTGATCCGCTGGTACCCTTTTTTAAACAGCAAGGTCGCAAGGTATTTAAAGAACTACTGCCGATAGTGGCGGATGTGATCCTGGCTGAGATGGCCGCTCAGCAGGTGGCGCCGGAGCAGTTAAAGCGTTTATGGCTGCATCAGGCCAACATCAATATGAATATTTTTGCGGCGAAGAAAATACTTGGCCGTGATCCCTTACCCGAAGAAGCTCCGCTGGTTCTGGATACCTATGCTAATACCGCTTCTGCCGGCTCGGTGATTGCTTTTCATAAATATAAAACCGGTCTGTCACGCGGAGACCACGCAATTTTATGCTCCTTTGGTGCCGGCTATTCGGTCGGTTGTTTGGTGCTGCAAAAATGCTGATAGTTTAACGGGCAGCCAGGCTGCCCGTTAGCTGGCAACTCAGAGCCTTACCACCGAGTTTTGATCATAGGATAGCGGTGATGGCTGGTAACTATCAGCAGCATCATCGTTAAGCCAGGTGCCGCCGTTAACCAGATAGCGGAATTGATAGTCGCGGTTTTTCGGCAAATTTAGCGTTGCAGTATAGTCGCCACTTTTACTTTTTTTCATCGGTAAAGCCTGTGGATCCCAGTCATTAAACTCGCCCAGCAAAGCAACTTGTTCAATATTCTCCAGCCGGTGGGCCGGCAGGGTAAAGGTTACTTTGCACAACGGTTTCGTTTTCAAATATTGCTTATTAATACTCATAATGTCACCCTCAATGCTAATGATTAACCGGTATACGTCTGTCAATGTCGGCAGTACATAATGCTCTGTTTTTGTGATTGATTTATGAACACTTTATGGCGTTGTCTACCTTAAGAAAAATTAGCGCTTGCAGCAAATACTAATTTTAAAGATCGATATAACTAAAATGGCAAAAGCACGCCGCCGCAAAATGATATAGCAGTTGTAACAAGATATTACTAACTAATGACGGTTTGCCCGCTTGATGCCAGAAGTAGCAGCGTGTTGTTAAGCGGCGAAAAAGTGTCAAAGCCTTATATTTAGCTAGCTGGCGCAGTTTGATATAGCTGTAGTTTTTATCAGCAACCTGGAATTGTCATCATATAGTTAGCCTGACAGATACAAAGCGTAACATTCTGTCGGTTACTTTACGCTGTTGTCGTTTTAGAATAAAGCCAGTGCAAGTTTAAAAAAATAACGTGGGAATCAACATGGCAGCAAAAATTAAAAAAATCCTGATACCTGTAGCTGTAGTAGCTGTTGCAATAGTTGCCGCTGGCAGCCTGAGCAGTTTGCGCAAACCGCCAGAGAAAAAAGAAGAACAACGGCAGACAATTTTAGTTACGGCGCAACCGATAGAGCAACAGGATATTGTTTATCGTATTCAGTCTCAGGGTACGGTTAAACCAAGGCTGGAAACCAGCCTGGTATCTGAAGTTAACGGCCGCATTGTTGATGTGGCAGACAGTTTTATTGAAGGCGGCTTTTTTAATGCCGGTGATTTATTGGTGCGGGTAGAGCAAGCGGATTACCTGACTAATGTAAAAGCGGCCGAAGCAAGTTTGGCTAACGCGCAGGCGGCGTTAGAAGAAGAAAAAGCGCGGGGCCGGGTAGCAGAGGAAGAGTGGCGCTCTTTTACTGATGGCACCGCGCCCGAGCTTGGCTTACGCCGGCCGCAGCTGGCTGGCGCCCTGGCGAATGTACGTTCTGCCGAGGCTGAACTGGAGCGGGCGAAACGTGACTTGGCCCGTACGGAAATTCGTGCACCTTATGCCGGTATGGTAAGAAGCCGGGCAGTAAACCTGGGGCAGTTTATCAGCCGTGGTACCAGTGTTGGCGTAGTGTACGGCACTGATATCGCCGAAGTCCGTTTACCTATTACTGATAATGACGCCGGTTTTATCCAGTTGCCACAATCTATCGATGATCCGGTTAAACCTGAGGTGATGTTAACGGCTGTCGTATCTGGGGTGATGTCGCAGTGGCCAGCCCGTATAGTGCGTACCGAAGGGGTTTTAGATGAACGCAGCCGGGTTATTTATGCTGTCGCGCAGATAGAAGATCCGTATCGGCGCAACACGTCCGGTGCGACACCGCTGCGGTTCGGCCGCTTTGTGCAGGCCCAAATAATGGGTAACGCCACCTCTGATGTGGTGGTTATTCCGCGGTATTTATTGCTGGCGCAGCAGCAGGTGTTGGTGGTTGATACTGAAGAGCAGCTGCAATTTCGTGATGTCGTTATCGAACGCTCTGATGAGCAATTTGCCTACATCCGCAGTGGCTTTTTAGACAGCGACCGTCTGGCGACATCTGCTATTGCTAACCCGCTGGCCGGTACGCAGGTGCGTATTGCCGGTACCGATAACGCTACCGAGCTGGCCGCTGATAAAGACGGCGGTGCTGCTGTGTTGACATCTCAAGTGAAGGAGTAACCCTATGGATACCAACAAGGGGTTAATTGCCTGGTTTGCCCGTAACAGCGTAGCCGCCAATCTGCTGATGGCGATTATTCTGGTTGCCGGTGTGTTTTCACTATTTACCATTAAAAAACAAATATTTCCGGAAATTGTGCTGGAGCAGGTGAATATCCGTGTACCTTATTTGGGCGCGGCACCACAGGAAGTTGAAACCGGCGTTATTGATAAAATTGAAGAAAGCCTGCGTGGCATTAATGGTATTAAGCGCATCCGGTCGACTGCAGTTGAAGGCCTGGCGACGGTACGTGCCGAAGTCGCCAACAACTACGACGTGCAGGAGGTGATGGACGAAATTAAAACCCAGGTGTCGGCTATTTCTTCGCTGCCCGAGCAAACTGAAAAGCCGGTAGTGTACCGGGTAAGGTTTCAAGCCGATGTGATGTGGTTATCGCTATACGGTGATGCCAACGAGCGTACTTTAAAAGAGCTGGCAAAAGATGTCCGTGACGAGCTGAAGAAGCTGCCGGGTATTAGCAAGGTCGATGTAATTGGTGCCCGCGAATATGAAATTGCGATAGAGCTGTCTGAGCTGAAGTTAAAAGAGTACGGTTTAACATTTGAGCAGGTGGTAAATGCTATTCGCGGCAGTTCAGTGGATTTGCCTGGTGGTTCGATCAAATCGGATAGCGGTAATATATTGCTGCGTACTAAAGGCCAGGCCTATTATCTGCAGGATTTTGAAGACATCGTTCTGTTAACTTTTGCCGATGGTACCAAGCTGACGCTAAAAGACATTGCCAGCGTTAACGATGGTTTTATCGACAGTGAAGATTTATCAACCTTTGATGGTAAAAACTCGGTATCAATCCGGGTTGGTGCAGTGGGCGATGACAATACTTTAAAAATTGCTGAGACGGTAAAAGCCTATGTTGAGCGTAAACAAAAGCAGTTGCCCTCATCGGTATCAATAGCGCATTGGGGCGATTCCAGTTATTACCTGCAAGGCCGGCTAGATTTAATGAGTAACAACCTGCTGATGGGTGCTTTTTTGGTGCTGTTGGCGTTAACCTTGTTTCTTGAGTTCCGCATTGCATTCTGGGTAATGGTTGGCATACCGGTGTGTTTCCTCGGCGCTATGGCAATGTTGCCACTGCCATTGTTCAATGTCTCTATCAACATGATCAGTTTGTTCGGTTTTATTCTGGTGCTGGGTATAGTGGTGGACGACGCCATTATTATTGGTGAAAGTGCCTACAGTGAAATTGAAAAACGCGGTAAATCGGCAGAAGCTGTTATCGCCGGGGCGAAAAAAGTGGCCATGCCAGCCACCTTTGGTGTGTTAACGACTATAGCTGCTTTTACGCCAATGCTGATGGTGGGCGGCGCCCAGGCGCCGATTTGGGGCTCAATAGCCTGGGTTGTGGTGCTGTGTCTGATCTTCTCATTGGTTGAGTCGAAAATGATATTGCCGGCGCACATTGTCAATATGGATACCAAACCCTGGGATCCTGAGCGTAAAGGGCTGTTTTACGGCCTGGGCCGCAGTTGCAGCAATATGTTAAAAGCCGTACGTCTGACTATAGCCGCGGCAATGCATCGTTTTGTTACCAAGCGCTATCAGCCATTTGTCGAACGTTGTATTGAATACCGCTACATTACGATGGCGGCGTTTTTCGCCATGCTGATCCTGATGTTTGGTGTTTTAAGTGGTGGCTTGGTGCGCTGGGTGTTTTTCCCGAATATTCCCAGTGACTTTATTAATGCCAATCTGATTATGCAGGAAGGCGCCTCCAACAAAGCTACCGTTAATGCATTGCGTGAAGCAGAAGCCGCATTAATGCGTGCCAATGCGCAGCTCAACGCTGAATTCGACGAAGATATAGTGAAACACCGGCTGATGTTTTTGCAGGGTGATACCGCTGGCCAGCTGGTGGTCGAGCTGGAAAAAAGCGAAGGTCGTGAAATTGACGGCTTTGAAATTGCCAACCGCTGGCGCCAGGAAATGCCGGATATCCCAGGCTTAAAAGCCTTTAAAATTAACGCTTCCACCGGTGGCGGCGGCGGGGCAGATATCGCGCTGCAACTGCGCGGCACTAATCTTGATAATCTGAAGCTGGCTACCGAAGAGCTTAAGGCCCGTCTGGCCGAGTATGCCGGTGTATACGATATAGAAGATAATTTGCTCGGTGGTAACGACGAGATAGTGTTACAGCTAAAACCTGAAGCCCATCTGCTTGGCTTAACCCTGTCAGATGTTGCCCGTCAGGTCCGCTACGGCTTTTATGGTGCAGAAGCGCAACGGGTACAGCGCGACGGCGAGGAAGTAAAAGTCATGGTGCGTTACCCGCGCGATGAACGCAGCTCTGTCGGTAGTTTAGAAAATATGCGTATTCGTACCAAAGATGGCGGCGAAATTCCGTTTGCCCAGGTGGCAAGCTATACCATGCAGCCAAGCTTTAGTGCGATTAACCGCGTTAACGGTGAACGGGCCGTGACTATTATCGCGGCGGCGGATAAAAGTAGCGTTGAACCGGGCAAGGTGGTTGGCGAAATGCGTAAGACTGTTATTCCTGAGATCACAGCCAAATACGAAGGGGTAACCGGCGAGCTTGATGGGGCCAGTCAGGATGAAATGGATGCTCAGGTCGATTTACTTAAAGCTGGTGTCTTTGCGCTGTTTTGTATTTACGCCTTGATGGCAATCCCACTTAAATCGTACAGTCAGCCGCTTATTATCATGAGCGTCATACCCTTTGGTTTAGTGGGCGCGGTAATAGGGCATATGGTGCTTGGGCTTAGCATGAGCATTATGTCGATCTTTGGTTTGGTGGCGTTGGCAGGTGTGGTAGTAAACGACTCGCTGGTAATGGTCGATTTTGTTAACCGTGCCCGCGAAGAGGGCATGTCAGTACGCCAGGCCGTGTCGCAGGCAGGTGCACAGCGTTTTCGGGCAATTTTGCTGACGTCTTTAACCACCTTTGTTGGTTTGGCGCCAATAGTGCTGGAGCGCAGCTTGCAGGCGAAAATCGTGGTGCCAATGGCGGTGTCGCTGGCATTTGGTATTTTGTTTGCCACCATTATTACGCTGCTGCTAATACCGGCGCTGTATGTGATCTTAGAAGATGTGAAAAACCTGTTCCGCAAAAAAGAGCATAAACAGGACACCCGTATAGGCGAAGTTATATCGAAATAAGCCGGTAATGCCGGCAGTAAAAAGGCCACGCAATGCGTGGCCTTTGTTTTTTCAGCGTTACAACTTAGTAAGCTTGGGTATGCACATCGCGCACAGCACGACCAGAAGGGTCGGTCATTTGTGCCATTTTAGCATCCCAGGCCAGGGCTTCCGGCGTAGAGCAAGCTACCGATTTACCGCCCGGTACACAAGAAATAGCACCGGCGTGCGGGAAGTGCTCTTCAAAAATCACCCGGTAATAATAGGCTTCTTTGCTATCTGGCGTATTTACCGGGAAACGGAAGCTGGCGGTGGCCATTTGTTGATCGGTCACTTCTTTTTCAGCGTGGGCTTTTAAGCTGTCAATCCAGCTGTAGCCTACACCGTCAGAGAACTGCTCTTTCTGGCGCCACAAAATTTCATCCGGCAGCACACCATCAAACGCCTTGCGTAAAATGTGCTTTTCCATCTTGCCACCACCACACATTTTGGCCTGCGGGTTTAAACGCATCGCAACGTCCATAAACTCTTTATCCAAAAACGGTACCCGGGCTTCAATACCCCAGGCCGACATGGCTTTGTTGGCGCGGTTGCAGTCAAACATATGCAGGCGGTCAAGTTTACGTAAGGTTTCTTCATGAAACTCTTTCGCGTTTGGGGCTTTATGGAAATACAAATAGCCACCAAACAGCTCATCAGAGCCTTCGCCTGACAGTACCATCTTAATACCCATGGCCTTAATTTTGCGGGCCATCAAATACATAGGGGTAGAAGCGCGGATGGTGGTGACATCATAGGTTTCCAGAAAGTAAATGACGTCGCGTAGCGAGTCTAAACCTTCCTGCACAGTAAAGTGCACAGTGTGATGCACAGTGCCGATAGCATCTGCCACTTTTTGTGCAGCAATTAAGTCCGGCGAGCCAGCCAGACCGACAGCAAAAGAGTGCAATCGTGGCCACCAGGCTTCGCTTTGTCCATCATCTTCAACCCGGCGCTTGGCAAATTGCTGGGCAATAACAGAAGTGAGTGATGAGTCCAGGCCACCAGATAACAGTACACCATAGGGCACATCAGACATTAAGTGGCTCTTAACGCTGTTTTCCAATGCGGTTTTCAGTTCGGTCAGGCTGGCCGGATTATCTTTTACCGCGTCATAGCTTTGCCAATCGCGCTGATAGTACTTGCGTAATTCACCGATTTTGCTGTCGAAGTAATGTCCCGGTGGAAATTCTTTAATTTGTTTGCATACCGGCACCAGTGCTTTTAACTCCGATGCGACAAACAGCTGGCCGTGTTCGTCGTAACCGTAATACAGCGGAATTATACCGATATGATCACGGGCTATCAGGTAACGGTTTTGTTCGGCGTCATACAAAATAAAGGCGAACATACCCTGCAGTTGGTCAATAAATTCAGTACCGTGCTCCAGATACAACGGTAATATCACTTCACAATCTGACTTGGTTTTGAATGGGTAAGCGGTAGCGAGCCCTTTTTCGAGCTGCTTATGATTATAGATCTCACCATTCACTGCCAGAATGTGATTTCGATTATCATTTATCAGAGGCTGGGCGCCATTTTCAGTATCTACAATCGCCAGGCGCTCGTGCACTAAAATGGCATTGTCGTTATTCCATACGCCAGACCAGTCTGGCCCGCGGTGACGTAATAACTTGGATAACTGTAGCGCCTGCTGGCGCAAGGCTTTAACATCAGTTTTGATGTCAAGCACCCCGAATATCGAACACATGATAACCTCTATTAAATTAATTCGAATAAACCCACTGGTTTAAACACATTCTGCACCCTAAATATTTCAACTTACACGTAGGCGGCAAGGCAATTTATCCCCTTGAACTTAGCTGTACTAAGTGATAGGGGTAAAGTGTCGCAGCCAACACCCGTGTAGGTTGAAAGATGACGGGGGCTTTTGGCAGTATGTACGGCTAAACGTACCCCTTGAATGTGCCACGCCATGCTAAAATTGCAAGCGCTTTTTCGCGCTTTTTGTAAGTAATTCATGCTGAGGGTTTTCAGCTACAGCAACAGATAAGACACTTATGCAAAAAACTGAAGTAAAAAACCGTTTTACGCCACCGGCTAACTGGAGCACAGCTTTGCTGTTGGCTAACCCGATATTTGCTGATCTCTGTCAGCGTTTTGGCTTGGCGCAGTTAACACAGTACCCGGATGTAGCCTGGCTTAATCAGCATCGGTCACAGTCTGCGGTTAGCTTTGTCGATAATGACGCACTAAGTGCCGACGGTCGTTATTATGAAGAATATATTTATGCAACTGCTCAGGTGCCTACCCGAAAAGACAACTGGCATGATTTCTTCGGAGCGCTGATCTGGAATTTATTTCCGCAAACTAAAGCCTTGCTTAACCAATTGCATATGGCTGAGATAGCACAGCATGGCTTAAAGCAGCGCAGTAAACTGCGCAATAAGTTAACCTTGTTTGATGAATGTGGCCTGCTACTTTGTCTGGAGCCACAGGCCGTGGCACATGCCGAACTGTTGCGACAACATCAGTGGCAGCAAAGCTTTATTACACAGCGCCAGCATTGGTGGCACAGCATAAGGCCAATGATATTTGGCCATGCCATTTATGAAATGGCAACCGCCCCCTTTATTGGTCTGACAGCAAAAGCGCTGTTTATTGAGGTGCCGGACGGCTTTAGCCAATGGCCTTTAACAGCTGCTTACAGTTTTATTGATAACAAATTGCATGAACAAATTGCTAACCAGGCGCTACTTATTGATAATCGACAGCTAACGCCTTTGCCGATATTGGGCGTACCGGGCTGGTATAACGAGAATGAAACCACCAGCTTTTATCATAATACAGACTATTTCCGGCCGCGGCGTAAAACCTAGCCGCTTTGCTAACAGGATGCTTGCATGATTGAAATTCAGGATTTAGCTAAGGCGTTTGCACTTAGTAAAAACAACAAGTTATCAGACACAGAAAAACAGGACGTACGGTACAGTAAAGATGCCTTTCATTCAGTGCGCAACGTCAGCTTCAGTTGCAACAGTGGTGAAGTACTAGGCCTGTTGGGGCCCAATGGTGCCGGTAAAACTACCACCTTGCGTATGTTGTCTACCGCACTTAAACCCGATGCCGGTTCAGTATTATTAAATGGTGTTGATGTATTAAAACAACCGGTAAAGGCGCGGCAACAGATCGGCTTTTTATCAGCCGATACCGGTTTGTACGGTAAACTGACCGCCTTTGAAAATATTGCTTATTTTGGCCGCTTGCACGGCATGAAAGAGCAAGCTTTAAAGCAGCGCATTGACGAGCTGTTCACGCTACTGAATATGCACGATTTTGCCAACCGCCGCGCTGACAGCATGTCGACCGGCATGAAACAAAAAACCGCCATTGCCCGTGCTGTGGTACACAGCCCTAAGGTGGTGATCCTGGATGAACCAACGACAGGTTTAGATATTATGACAGTACAAACGGTACTGGATTTTATTAAAGGCTTAAAAGCCTCTGGCACGCCGGTGATTTTCTCGACTCACCATTTGGATGAAGTGGCATCATTGTGTGACCGCGTAGTGGTTATCGACAAAGGCGTCAGCGCCTTTTCCGGCGACATTCGCCAGTTTAGAGCCCTGGCTGATAACGGCGATTTACGGGACGCCTTTTTGTCGGTGTTACAAGGTGGGATCAGTCAGCAACAGCAAGGAGCAGCGTAAATGTGGCAGGTTTATTTTAAAGAACTTACAGAACTGATGCGGGATAAAAAGACGCTGATTTTTGTTATTTTACTCCCTATCGCTATTTTCCCGGTGCTGTTTGCTATCGTTGGTGCGGTGATGGCCACCACGACAAATAAAGCCATGCAAGAGCAACACCGTTACGTGATTATTAACGAGCAGCAGGCGCCGGAATTTGCCGAAGCACTGTTTTATCATAAAAACTTCAAGAAAGTAGACACTTCGCTCAGTGCCGAGCAAGAGCTGATCAGTGCCATTCGCAACGACGAATTTGATGTAGCGTTGGTGATCCCGGCAGACTTTGCCAGTCGCAAAGCGGCGGTACAGCAAACTGAGTGGCAACTTATTTATAATAGTTCGTCGCAACTTGATTTTATGTATAACCACTTCAATGACTTACTAACTACTTATACCGAAGAGTTACAGCGCGGTGCCTTAAGCCAGCTTGGTGTCGATCCGGCAAACTTAAATGCCATTATTAAACCGGTAGAGCTGACCCGGGTTAATACCGCAGAGCAGCGCGAAAATCTGGGTGAAAGCTTAGGAGCCGTGCTTGCCTATGCGCTGGTGTTACTGTGTTTAAGCGGTGCTATGTATCCGGCGGTGGATATGGGCGCGGGTGAGAAAGAGCGGGGCACGCTGGAAACGTTATTAATATGTCCGATCAGCCGTACGTCGATCGTGTTAGGTAAATTTTTAACCGTGTTAACCACAGCACTGATGACCGCGTTGATAACCGTGGTTAGCCTTGGCGTCTGGGGGGCTATTATCAGTGCCTTTGCCGATTTATCCAAAGTGTCTGACGCTCTGGCGGCTATTTCGGTGCTTGATTTAGTGTTGATGTTCTCGCTGCTATTACCCACAGCAGCTATTTTTGCCGCCTTGTTGCTGGCTATCTCCATTTATGCCCGCACTTTTAAAGAAGCGCAAAATTATATGAGCCCACTAATGATAGTAGTGATAGTACCGCTGATGGTTGCCATGGCACCGGGTATGGAATTAGATGTTACCACTGCCTTAATTCCGTTAACCAATATTGCATTGGCCATAAAGGAGTTATTAAAAGGCACGGCAGACTATGGTTTATTGTCACTAATTTTTGCCTCTACCGCCGCCTTAGCCGCAGCGCTAATTGCCTATTGTGTGCATTGGTTCCAGCAGGAAAAAGTGCTGTTTCGTTAAGCTAACACGAGTTGCCAATTACACCACAACGCCAGCCTAATGCTGGCGTTGTTATTAGTAACAGTTCAAGTTCACAAATACTATTGATAATAGTTCTTAATAATATTAAAATGCCGGCGTACTGTTACCCGGAGTGCTGTTATGTACGTATGTTTGTGTAAAGCCGTTACCGACAAAGCCATTAAGCAAAAAGTAGCTGAAGGCGTATCGAGCATGCGTGAGCTGAAAATGTGCACCGGTGTTGGCAGTCAGTGTGGCAAATGCACCTGTCAGGCCCAGCAAATTTTACACAACGAATTAGTACGTCTGTCAGACAACAACCTCGATTTAGCCCAGCCCGCCGCATAAATTGCATTTATATTCTTATTTTTAGCATTTAAATTCCTTAACTATTCATTTCATTGATTATTCTGGTCATAATAACCGCCTTAATTTAGGCTAAGCTCAGGCTTGGTAAAATGGTGCTGGGGAATATCGTGATGGATAAAATTAAGCAGGTTGCTATTGTCGGTGGTGTGCACGGCAATGAATTTTCTGGTATTTATTTAGTTAAGCAATATCAGGCTCAGCCCGAACAGGTCAGCCGCAGCAGCTTTAATACCGAAATGGTATGGGCAAACCCGGAAGCGCACTATGCCAACAAACGTTACCTGCACAGCGATTTAAACCGCCAGTTTAAAAATGTCGATTTAGCCAACCCACAGCTTGCTAACTATGAACAAAGCCGCGCAAAAGTGCTGAACGCCCAATTGGGCCCAAAAGGCAATGCCCGGGTCGATTTACTGATCGATTTACACAATACCACCAGCAATATGGGCGCCTGTTTGATCCTTACCCAAGCCGGCCCGTTTTATAATCAACTGGCGGCTTACGTCAAAATGATGATGCCCGAGGCGATTATCTCGCGTGATGAAGATCATTTTGCGGCAGAAGAGCACGCATTAATGTGCACGCTGGGCCGCTATGGTGTGCTGGTAGAAGTGGGGCCGCAGCCGCAGTCAGTGATCCGTCAGGATGTGCTGGAACTGATGGACACAATGACAAAACACATTCTGGACTTTGTTCAGTTGTATAACACTAATAGCCTGCCAGTGTTGCCGAAACAGACTGAAGCCTTTCGTTATTTGCACAGCATTAAACTGCCGATGAACGACAAAGGGGAACGCCTTGGGATGGTGCATAAAAATGTGCAGGACAGAGACTATCAGCCGATAAATCCGGGCGACCCTATTTTTACGCTGTTTGATGGCACTGAAATTTACTACGACGGTGAAATAACTGTTTATCCGACTTTCATTAATGAAGCGGCTTACTATGATAATAATCTGGCGATGTCGCTAAATGAAAAGGTGCTGATCACGCTTGACTAAGCGACGGCGGAAAATAGCGGATCATAAATGACATTTATGTATAGTCGGATACTCATAGTATTAGTAGCGCTGGCTGCACAGGCGACCAGTGCTGCCGAGCCTGAAGCACCACTGCGCTTACTGACAGAGCATAGCCCGCCGGGGCAGTACCTCGATGATAACGGCCAGCTAAGCGGCGTAAGTGTTGAACTGCTTAAACTAATACAACAACGCCTGGCAGAACCGGCAACCATGGAGCTGATGCCGTGGGGCCGGGCATTAAGTATTGCCCGTAGCGATAATAATACCGGGTTATTTGAAACGGTACGTACTGCCGAGCGGGAAAACTGGTTTAAATGGGTCGGGCCTTTGCTGCATTACAACATCAGTTTGTACGGGATTAAACAACACCTGGGAAACGATGCTGCTGAAATTGAATTACCGGGTAAATTAATTGCCTGCAGTTACCGCAATACGGTCACTGCCGAAGATATAAAACGCTTTGGCTTCACTGAGCACCGCAATTTGGTTCTGACCAGAAGAACCGGTGAATGTTTAGACTTGCTGATATTGGGCCGCATTCATCTGATGTCGATCACAGAATATAACCTGGCTAACTATGCCGCACAGGTACAGGCGGCGGGTTTGGAGTTGGTGCCGGTACGTTACCTGACCGAGCGCAAAAGGTATCTGGCGTTTTCGCCAGACGTAGCCGACAGCCGGGTAGCACGCTGGCAAAAGGCGCTGGAGCAAAGTTACCGCGATGGGACTATGCGTAGCTTATACCAACCCGTGTATGCGGATGTTATCATTCAGCGTCTGGAACAGTTCGCGGCGCAGCAACAGTAAGCATCAGTTGCTGCGCTGGCGCGACAATGCAGATTAATTAAAGCTTAATCAAGTGTTGGCTGCAGCTTACAGTGTATCGTAATGCGCTTTTTTCTGAATAAGCTCAATGGCATAGTTATCCGGGTCGCGCACAAAAGCAATTTCCGTGCTGCCGCCTTTAACCGGACCGGGTTCGCGGCTTATTACGCCACCTTTAGCGCGGATCTTGTCACAAGCGTCGTATACGTTTTCCACTTCCAGTGCGATATGACCATAAGCAGTGCCTAAATCGTAGCTTTCTGTGCCCCAGTTGTAGGTCAGCTCCAGCACGGTATGTTCACTTTCATCGCCGTAACCAACAAAGGCCAGCGTGTATTTGTATTCGGTATTTTCCGACTGCCGTAATAGTTTCATGCCCAATACTTCAGTGTAAAAGGCGATAGATTTTTCCAGGTTTCCCACGCGTAGCATGGTATGTAACATTCTCATAAAAACTCCTGTTCGTGCACGGCGCGATAAGCGCAATATGGGGCTGTCAGGCAGTGCCACTCTTAGTGTTTCTGTCTGGCGCGGTAGTGGCGGAAATTGTAACACAGCCTTTATAACGGCTAAGCGCAGATACGTCTTTTCGCCACATCTTATCGATAAAAGGTAACAGCACTATGGTGGCTAACATAAACAGCCCCATGTGTTCCGACAGCGGTATAAAACGTTGCGAGCTGTTAAGCGCGGTATGTAACAAAATGGCGACCAGCACATTACCGGCAGTGCGGTTGTAAAAGAAGCTGAAAATGACCGACAAAAATATGCATAAACCTACTTTAGCAAACACCATCTGTGGTGGTTCATTATAGCTACCGTTAACAAACAGTGGGAAATGCCACAGGCCCCAGACAATACCTAACAATACTGCACTGACAAGCGGTGAAAAGCGCTGTTGCAGCGCCGGTAACAGCCAACCCCGCCAGCCGAGTTCTTCACCTATTGCCACCACCAGCAAGGTAAAAAGCACTGAGCGGATACTATAACCTAACCAGGTAAGCCAACTCAGATCTGCCATAATGCCAGCGGGCGCTTCACCTAGCAGATACGCAACCATCAGCCCGGCGACCAGCCAAAGTGCTGGCAGCAAGCTGGCAAACAGTAGCCACTTTACGCCGCGTGTTAGGCTCAGATAGCCACTGAATACCGGTGTTTCGCCGCCCAGCGTGGCCGCTACGATAAAAGCACCAATACCGGCAGATACGCCACTAAGTAGCAGATTGATTGGCGTGATACCGGGCGGCACCGCCTGCATAAAAGTAGCGGCGTTTATGCTGTCGCCGGTGAGCAGCATCGACAGATAGCTGATAAACAGCAGCATAAAGCTGCTGCCAAACCAGAGCCACCATTTACGACTATTTTGCAGGCAGCGTTTACCACGCAGGGCACTGAGCACAATGGCTGCAATAGCCGGGCCAAAGCCCATACCGGTGATAATTTTGCGTATTGCCCAATCGTCGTTAAACAATAAGCTGCCAAACCAGAATAGCCAGGTCCAGCCAAAGCTAAGCAGTAAAAACAGCATGATAGGGTAACGCTTGCTGGCCTGTTGTAGAACTGTCATAAGCTCTTCCTTTGGCGTTAACTAATCAGTAAAGCGCGGGCGATAGCGCGGTGTAAACGGGATAAGGCCGCCGCCAGATAAAGCGATAATGTCAGGCCAATGACGCCGGCTGGCAGGCTCAGTGGTAACCAGTACCAGTTAATATCAATGGCCAGTGCCGGCGAAAAGTAATGCAGCACAGGGTCGAGTAGTGGCGATAATATCAGTATAAAAGAGGCCAGAAACACCCCAACACAGCAGACAAAGTACAAGCTGCTAAGCGGCAATTGCACGGCGCTGTATAGGGTTATTTTCCAACCCAGCGGGGTAGATATATAACCAAGCAGTTTTTCGCGGATGCTGGTGCTGCGTTTTGCCATCAGAGCGATATCTGGCCGTCGTGGCATCCGCTCACCAAGCAAGCTGCTTATCAGTTTGCTTTCGAATAAGCCCAAATAGCGCTGCAGTTTAAGGTATAGCGCCAGTACGGGTAGGCCAACCCCGAGCAGCGACAGGGCCATAGTCGGTATGCCAACCAGCATAAACCAGGCAAAATAGGCCAGGCTAAGCGGCCAGGCAAGGAAGAAGTAGCCTAGTGCCTGGTAGTTGCGGCTATCAAACAATGGCTGAAAAAAGCCATTGGCACGGCGCGCTGCAGGTGTACCGGTTAAAAACTGTTGCGTTTGCAGCTCCAGTGCTATGTATTGCTGTGCCACCTCTGCTGGCGAGCCGTACTGGCTGGCGATGTCAGAAAAATTCAGCTCACTGTGCTCTGCCATGGCCTCTTGCAGGTGGTTTCTGGCGTCGTAAAGTGCATCCTGCATCAGCGCCGGGCTTTGACCGCTCAGGGCGTCTTCCAGTGCTGCCAGATAGTGTTCTAGTTGCTGTTGGTTAGTTGTCATAGTGTGACTGCCCATTGATTATGTTGTTGACCTGGATTTGTGTGGCGTGCCAGCTGGCGAGCCACTTCGCTAAGACTTTCTGGCCCAGTGGCGTTATGGTGTAGTACTTACGTGGCGGGCCACTGTCAGAGGTTTTTACCTCACAGTGAATTAATTGCCGTGCATGCAGGTTGCGTAGCACCGGGTAGATGGCGCCCGGTTTTTCATCATGCTGATGTTGCAACTGTTTGGTTATTTCATAACCGTACAAGGCTGTTTTGGCTTGTTCAAGAATTGACAACAGCACCAGCGATACCAGGCCGGAGCTGAGTTCTTTCTGAAATTTTTTGGTATGTTGCGTAACAAGTTCATCGTCATTGGCTCGGGTGTCATCTTGCATAAGGTTTCACGAGTATTGGCTTAACACTAGTGTGAAGTTATCACTAGTATTGTCCGGTCACTAGTATTAAGTTGTTACTAGATGTGTTTCCTTAATTGAATACAGATGGCAGAACGTATATTCGGGTCATATTATCCCTGATTCGCTTTACCGCAATGACATAGCCTTCATTCCAACGACAAGACTAAAGTGCTCAAAAAAATAACGACAACACGGTAGTGATACCGGAAAAAACTAAGCACACCTAAAGGGGAAGGACGACATGCAAAAGCTCAATGCTATAACAATCGCTATGGCAATAGCGTTTACATGGCCTGTTTTGGCGCAAGACGTTGAAACGACCACGGCTGCTACAGCAACAAAAGCCGAAAATAACAATACAGCCATTGAAGTGATTTCTGTTACTGCCACTAAGCGAAAAACCAAATTAATGGAAACGCCGGTGGCTATTTCGGCGTTAAGTGAAGCCCAGCTTAGGCAAAGCGGTGTCAATAACGTTAAAGACATTGCCGATTTAGTGCCGGGGCTGGATATTTCGACCGCGACCGATCAGGCCGCGCCGGTGATTTCAATGCGTGGTGTACGTTCTACCAACATTACCGAGCTTGGCGATCCTGCAGTAGGTGTGCATTTAGACGGTATTTACTCGCCACGGATGCAGGGCGCACTGGCGCTGATGTATGACGTAGAGCGGGTTGAGGCACTGCGCGGGCCGCAGGGCACTTTATTTGGCCGTAACTCTACCGTGGGTAGCATTAACGTTATATCAGCCAAGCCTGATTTCAGCGGTTTTGCTGGTAATATCAATGCCGAAGCTGGTCGCTTTAACAGTAAAAACCTCGGTGGTTTTGTTAACATTCCGCTTAATGACGAATTTGCTGTGCGCATCGCCGCCAAAGGTTTAAAGCGCGACTCTTACCTGGAAGGCTACTGGGACCCTAACCAGTATGACACCCGGCATCTGAACGACAAGGTACTAAACGCAGCGGTAATTTCAGAAGACTCCTATCAGGGCGTTGGTTCAACCGTAACCCAGCGGGAAAACTGGTGGATAGATGGTGCCGGTACTAACCCTGAGGCGCAGCGCGTGCGGGCGCTGACACCAGCCGACAAAAGCGACTTTTACAATAATGCCAATGAACACTCATTTCGTATCAGTACCTTATGGCAACCGGCGCACGGTCTGTTTAGCAACCACACGGTGTTTCAGCAATACGTCAACGACAGTGCCGGTACGCTGGATTTAGTCAATTGCGATCAGCTGCGTGGCCGCCCGGCGGAATTTGGCGGCGATTGCTCGTCATTTTTACCCAGCGATAATACCTATCAGGCCGTTGTTAACGTGCCCGGCAAACTGAATCTGGATATTACCTACCTGCGTAATACGCTGAACTACACGCTGAGTGATGAGATGAGCCTGGTATGGCAGCTTGGCTACGAGGACATGGACCGATCGTCGGCGCAGGACAGCGAAACCGGCTTAGATCCGTGGGACGGCGCTATCTATTTCCTTAAAGGTACCGGCGCCACTTCTTATTCGACAGAGTTGCAGTTACAGTCTGATGAGTTTGGCGATCTGGTATGGATTGCCGGTGTTAATTATTTCCACGAAAAGACCACCACACTGGGCTATTACGATAACCCGATGGATGACAAAGCGTTCTGGGATCAGCCGGATCGCTCTACCACAGCCTATGCGCTGTTTGGCCAGGCAACTTACAATATTACTGATGACTTGCATGCTACCTTTGGCTACCGTTACAGCCACGAAACCAAACAGGATAAAGGCGGCCGCACTTATCGCTGCTCGAACGCCGATGGCTGCGCGCCTGGTTGGTTAAACCGCACTGTACTTAATGCGTTACCGGTTGACCATTTTAACGACCCGGCACTTTATGCCTCGTACTTTGAGAACGACAATAAAGGCCAGTGGCGTAACCACGATTTCAGAATCGGCCTCGATTACAACCTGAGCGCAGATACCATGCTGTACAGCTATTTAGCCTCAGGCTTTAAAGCCGGCGGTATCGGCGATGTCTTTGAAGTCGTCAACGACAGGACAGGAGAGGTCAGCCGTTTTGAAACCCAGTTTGACCCGGAAAAAGTGCTGACGTTAGAGCTTGGTGCCAAATCCAGCTTTTTTAATAGCTCATTGAACCTGCAGGCCGCGTTGTTCTACACCGACTACACCGATATGCAGTATGCCTCTGTGGGCTCTATCGGCAATGTGGAACGTTTATCACCGGTGGAGGATGAAAACGGCGCACCGATCCTGGATGATAGCGGCATGCCGATACTGGATTATCAGAACCAGCCGGTGATTGCCTACTACACGCAAAACGTGCCGGGTTCCACCATTAAAGGCATTGAGTTTGAGTTTGACTGGAAGCCTTATCCGAGCGGCCGTATCAGCGGTTATGCTACCTGGACTCATGCCCGTGTTACCGACGATTGGCTCACCAAGTGGGATTACGACCCGGAGTACCTGTTTGGCTTGTCGTATGAAGACTCGATAGATCCACAAAACACCCTGCTTACGACCAATCTTAAAGGTAATGATCTGGCAATGACGCCAAGGTTTACCGCTAATGTCAGCTATACCCACAGCTTCGACTTAGGCCGGTTCGGCTATGTACATGGCTGGTTTAACCTGAGCTGGAAGGATAAGTCTTACACTACCATCTGGAATCTGGATAAGCATCTGGACGATATGGACTTTAGCGTCAGCGACGAAGCCGCACTGTACATTACCGATAAACGCGATGCCTACACCATGGTAAATGCGTCATTAAAATATGAACCACAAAGCCAGGCCTGGTACGCCGAAGTGTTTATCAATAACGCCACCGATGAGCTGGTGCAATACTGGAATAACACCGGCAAGGGTATTAACAAAGGCAGCTTTGGTATGCCACGTTACTACGGGATCCGCGCTGGTTTTAATTTCTAACCCCGTTGTTGTGTAAATGCAGTGCCCGCACAGCAAGATTTTGCTGCGGGCGTTTTATGCCGCAACAGGCAGAACAGCATGATGCAAATCTCATCTGGTCTGCCACTGCGGCATTGCTGTACTGCAGACGTATAGGATTTCACTATGTCTTTTGTTTCATATTCTGCCCTTACTAAAACCCTCTGTGTATGCTCAGCGCTGCTGGTTTGCCAATTTAACGCTAACGCGGAAAACCTTAGCTGGCCTAAAGCGCACACTGCGCTAAAGCCCGATCCGGCTATAGAACAACAGTTGGATGCGATACTTGCCAGCATGACGATTGAACAAAAAGTGGCACAACTCATCCAGCCTGAGATTGGTTATTTAAGCGTGGCACAGATGCGCAAATATGGTTTTGGCTCTTACCTTAATGGCGGCAACACTGCCCCTTATGGCCAAAAGCAAGCCGATGCTAAAACCTGGCTTAAGTATGCCGATGAAATGTATGCCGCCGCCATTGATAGCAGCGAAGATGGCAGTAGCATTCCTACCATCTGGGGTACTGATGCCATGCACGGCCATAGCAATGTGTATGGCGCGACCTTGTTTCCACATAACATTGGCCTTGGTGCAGCGCGCGATGCTGTTTTAATTCACAAAATAGGCCAGGCCACCGCGAAAGAAGTGGCGGCAACCGGCATTGAATGGATGTTTGCGCCCACGGTAGCGGTGGTGCGGGACGATCGCTGGGGCCGCACTTACGAGAGTTTTTCTGAACACCCGGACATTGTAGCCCGTTACGCCGGCCCTATGGTAACCGGGGTGCAGGGCGAAGTTGGCGATACATTTTTAACGGATTATCGCCGTATCGCCACTGCTAAGCACTTTATCGGCGACGGTGGCACCCAAAACGGTATCGACCGTGGCGATACTCTGGCCACAGAGCAGGAGCTGCGTGATATTCATGCCGCTGGCTATTACACCGCTATTGCAGCAGGTGTGCAGTCGGTTATGGCGTCCTTTAACAGCTGGAATGGCAAAAGGGTGCATGGCGATCGGTACCTGTTAACCGAGGTGCTTAAACACCAAATGGGCTTTGACGGCTTTGTTATCAGTGACTGGAATGCGCATAAGTTTGTTGATGGCTGCGATTTAGAGCAATGCGCAGCCGCCTTTAACGCCGGCGTAGATGTGATGATGGTGCCGGAACACTTTGAAGCCTTTTACCACAATACCCTGCAGCAGGTTAAAGATGGCGTTATTTCTGCTGCACGGCTCGATGATGCGGTAAGACGGTTTTTACGTGCCAAAATACGCTGGGGCGTGTTTAGCCGGGGTAAACCGTCCGGCCGGCCGGAATCGGCACAGCCGCAATGGTTTAATGCCAAAGAACATCGTGAATTGGCGCGGGAAGCGGTGCGAAAATCGCTGGTATTGCTAAAAAACAACGGTAATCTGCTGCCGCTGTCGCCAAAAAGCAAGGTGCTTATCGCCGGTGATGGCGCAGATAATATTGCCAAACAGGCCGGTGGCTGGAGTGTGTCCTGGCAGGGTACTGATAACACCAATGCCGATTTTCCTAATGCCACCTCTATCTATGCCGGATTACGTCAGCAAATTGCAGCAGCCGGCGGTAGTATCGAGTTAAATGTTGATGGACATTTTACAGACAAACCGGATGTTGCCATAGTGGTGATTGGCGAAGAGCCCTATGCAGAATGGTTTGGTGATATTCAGCATCTGGAATATCAGCACGGCAATAAACGCGATTTAGCGCTGCTTAAACGCTTAAAACAGCAGAATATCCCGGTGGTGACAGTTTTTCTAAGTGGCAGGCCGCTGTGGGTTAATAAAGAGCTGAATGCGTCTGATGCCTTTGTCGCGGCCTGGCTACCCGGCTCTGAAGGGCAGGGCGTTGCCGATGTATTACTGACCAACAGCGCAGGCGCTATTCAGTATGATTTTCAGGGCAAACTGAGTTTTTCCTGGCCCAAATTTGATGATCAATACCTGCTGAATGTCGGGCAGGCACAGTACGAGCCGCTGTTTGCTTATGGTTATGGCCTGACATATGCTGATGAGGTTGTGCTGGCGCCCTTATCTGAGGCAACACGGGCACAGCCAATACAAGATGCCACAGAGCAAACACCACTGTTTGTCAGAAACTTAGCCGAAGGCATGTTGTGGGCTTTGTCGGATAACAGCGCGGCGTTAAAACGGTTTAATACGCCCTCAGCGGTCAGTGCCGATGGTAAAAGTATCACCATGCAGTCTGTCAATTTAGCCTATCAGGAAGATGGCAGAAAATTTGTCTGGCAAGGCGCTGGCAATAAGGCCTCGGCCAGTTTGCTTTACGCCGATGCGCAGCTGATCACTGAAACTATCCGTAGCCAATTTTTACAGCTGAGTATCCGGCTTGATAGCAGCAATACGAAAAATGCCGGGGAAAAAGATCTGAAAATAGCGGCAATGTGCCAGCAACAAAACTGTTTACGCACGGTATCGCTGCAACCTGCGCTGCAAAACATGACAGCAGGCAACTGGTATAACATAGCGTTACCGCTGCATTGTGAAGGCGAAGCAGGCCCGGTACACTCGGCACAAGAGGCGGTGCGGTTTACTGCAACACAGCCGTTTAGCCTGGCCGTAGCAGATGTCGCTCTGGTTAACAGCGTAGCGTCATCCACTATAGTGCTGGCGTGTGCGCAGTCGCAGTAATGGGCTGGCCCGGCAACTCAGGCTGCCGGGCCGGTATTTACGTTAAAGGTTAGCGGTTGATAAAAATCGATTCGAAAAGGCAGCTGTTTTGGTTGTGCCAGTATTGTGGCTGGCTGGCCTATGCCTTACTTACTGAACTGATGATTAAAATGCCGGGGCAGGAGCCCTGGGTTATTCATCTGCCGCATCTGGTGCTCGACACCTGTTGCGGCTTTTTTATTACCTTGTGGCTGAGAAAACTCTATGCTGGCTTCAGTCGAAAACCTGCAGCTGTCAGTATCAGCCTGCATATTCTCAGTCTGCTGGCGGCCGCACTGCTGTGGACCCAGTTTAAATGGCACAGTTTGCAATGGATTTATGGCACCTTGTGGCAGCCGATGACCTGGTTCGACTTTGGCACCTGGACCTCCGCTTCTATGACGATGCTGGCGACCTGGACTGCCGGCTACTACGGTATAAAAGTGTATCTTGATAACGCCGAGCAGCGCCATCAGGCGGCAGAGGCGCTGCACCTGGCGAAAGAATCGCAGCTTAAGATGCTGCGCTATCAGTTAAACCCGCATTTTATGTTTAACAGTATCAATGCTATTTGTACGCTTATTTTAAAACAGCACAATGCTAATGCGGTGGCGATGCTGGAGAAACTGTGTGATTTTCTGCGTTACAGCCTGTACACCGATCCGCTGGAGAAAATAACCGTACAGGACGAAATTGCTATTCTGCAAACCTATGTCGATATAGAGCAGTGCCGGTTTCAAAGCAAACTAAACGTATTTATTAGCGCCGATAAGGCCTGTAGCACAGCACTGATACCATCGTTATTGCTGCAGCCGTTGGTCGAAAATGCGTTAAAGCACGGCATCGGGCAAAAAAGTAGCATTGTTATTGCGGTAAACTTTAGCTGTAAAGGCAACCGCCTGCACATTTGTGTTAGCGATACCGGTAGTGGTTTTGATCTTCAGGCCAAGGCCGCAACCGGTGTCGGAATGAAAAACTGCCAGGATAGACTGCAGCTGATTTACCCCGGCAGCAGCCAGTTTACGGTCAGTAATAACGACAATGGTGGGGCGCGGATCAGCATCGCTATCCCGCTGGAAACGACTGAGAGCACTAGATGAAGCCGCTTAAAACCCTGCTGGTAGATGACGAATACAGTGCTATTGAAGGGCTGGTCATCCGGCTAGCGGCGTTTTCGCAGATCAGCATTATTGGCCATGCCGCCAGTGTCGATGAGGCCATGGTATTGATCAGTCAATCTGCACCGGATTTAATCTTTCTCGATATCGAAATGCCGGGTAAATCGGGTTTTGAGCTGATAAAGCAGTTACAACCAGAAAACTGCCCGGCCATTATCTTTGTTACCGCCTTTCATCAATACGCGGTGAAAGCCTTTGAGGTGAGAGCGCTGGATTATTTGCTTAAACCGGTGAAACAAGAGCGGCTGGCCGAGGCGATTGCCCGGGTAACGGCTAACCTTGCTCAGCAGCCAAATAAGGCGGATATCCTGGAAGTGGCCGATATAGTGCAACAGGCCGGCACGGCACGACCGGCTGACACTACAACTTACCGCATTGAACAGGAAAAACTGCTGATCCAGGACGGGCACCACCCGGCGCAGTTAATCCCGTATCGGGACATTTTATGGATTGATGCCGCCGGTGATTATATGTGCGTGCACACCAACGCCGAGACCTTTGTCATGCGCGCCAGAATGAAAAGCCTGATTAACGAGGTATTACCCGACGGCTTTATCCGCATTCATAAATCAACCATTGTAAACCTGCAGCATGTTGCTAAGCTCGAGCCGTTAATAAACTCAGAGTACAAGCTGATTTTAGTCAATAATAAAGCGTTAAAAGTCAGCCGGACTTACAGTAAGCAACTTAAAGAAAATCTATCGGCTTAGCGGTTAAGCGCCGCCAGCTGCACAATGGTTACCGGCATTCTGGCCGAAATTGCGCAAAGTTAAACCCGCGCTCTGTTATCAAAGTGCGAGGCTGCAATAGGTGGCATTTATGAAAGTTTATGCGTTAGCGCTGTTTGTATTTTACCTGTCGGGCGTTCAGGCGGCGGATAAGTCAGCATCGGTTATCATCTTTGACATGCCGCATGGTGGCTGCCGTTTGCATGTTAAAGGTGATGGCTCTGCGCTGTTAGCCTATGGCGCTTTGCCAGCGCAAATAAGGGTAAAAGCCGGCACATTTCAACCCGATGTTGTTGTTAAAGCCTTTAAGCGTGTGGTTAAGGCGCAACCGGCAACCGGGCAATCTCAACTTGCCGGCTCTGTCAGTTTTGCTGATGCTGAGAAGCTCTTTTGGTTCAGTGATAAGACGCTAGCACAGGCGTATTTTCGTCAAGCGCTCGCCAACAAAGAGGCAGCCGCCATAACCGACCAAGCGGCAAACCCGATAGAAAACACCTGTAATCGGATATAGCAGCAGGCCTACGGATAAGTCTTGTGTTTGAATAACGGTGTTTATATCCAGGCGGTTACCAAAAGCTAACAGTGCTTTGTTAGACGGGTTAAGCCGTAATTGTCGCGGGCTAAATGTCGGCTGTACCGATATCTTATTGTAAGTTATCCGGAAGCGGTGTAGTGTTCAGTACATTAAATTTACAAAGACAGGTCAACCCATGCTTATGCACGGGTTGACCAGCCGAATAAGCGTTATATTTTCTGGAGCACGGAAAGAAATGGGTAGTGACTTAATGCTCTTTTGGATTGTCATCGGACTGATGATCGCTTCTGGAATATCTGGATCGTATTGTGGCTTTAAATTAAACGCAGCAACTCCCTTGAGCAAGATGGTGAAATGGATTGCTGTTAGTGCTGGTATTTCAATAAGTGTCGTCGCAGTTTACTTGTTAATTGAATATCCAAAAACGTCATATGGCCAAGCAGAAGAATATAACAAGTCACTTCATCGGACCGCTAACGCGGCCGTTGAGTGAAGCGTTAGCATGATGTGATGGTCTACTATTTTGAATGTGTTGCAACCGTCTTTTTCCTAATATAGGAATAGTGAGGATGAATGGCTACAATAATCCACATTTCAGATCTTCATTTATCTGAAGAACTTCTTTCATCAAAAAGTGAAGAGTTAAAATTTAAACATAGATATGGCCATGACATAAGAAGCTTCAAGGCTCTAGATAATTTTTTGAGAAAAGAGGATTGGGATATTCTAGTTGTTACTGGCGATATCTCTAGAATTGGAAATAAGAGTAGTTTTTTGCTAGCGAGAAACTGGCTAGAAAATGAATTTGATGATAGTGATATGAATGTTGGATTGAATTTGTCTAAGATGAAATCCAAATCCTATGTCATAGTCCCTGGAAATCATGACCGCTTTAATGGTGGAGTTGCTCAGAAAAATCTAGATAATTACTATCAACAGTTCGGCCCAAAAATAGAATCAGATACAGCCGTAGATGTTCAAGTTGATGGTGTATCAATAAGGTTTCACCTTTTTGATAGCACCATAGAAAATGGTGATTTTGGAACAGGGGAGATAGAGGAAAAAGATCTTGTAGAGCGAGATTTTTGTGGAGCAGACGTCAATTTGGCATTACTTCACCATCATTTTATTCAACCGCCGAATCACGAAAGAGAATATGGCAGTGAATTATTAAATTCTCATGACGTAGCTGCATACATGGTGGCGGCGGGATTTGATGGGGTTTTATTTGGACATACCCATAAGAGTTACTTAGAGCGGCATAGTTATGAAGTTTTGAAAAAAATAGTTGCCGACCAAAGAAAAGCAAAAGGTTTTATGGATAGGGTGAAAAGGCGTATTGTAAAGTTTCCGATAATAAAAAAATTGAACTTCGCATTTGAGCATAATAAAGAGGGCTCGTGTCTTGTTTCATATAAGAGGGAGAAAGCGAAGAACGGCCAATACCCCAATATGGCGTCATATTTTGACTATCTTTTTTTGAAAGGGAAAGGCTTTGACTTAGCAGGCCCTGAGGCGTTCAACTCTGTTAAGGGGTTTTACGATCAAATGGAGCGAATTTCTAGTGATGAAAAGATCGCTCCAATAATGACGAATGCCAATAAAAAGAAAGTACTTGTTTCACTCGCTCCAAGTCCATGCCAAGATGAGGTTGTTAGAAAAGGGTTTCATAAAATATGCATAGATAAAGATGGTGACGGAATTTCATATAGATTGGAACGGTTTGAATTTGATAATGTAAATTTTGTTATGGTTAACCTCTAATGAATCGCTCGAGGAGACGCCTTTGACATACGTCCGACGCTCCTCAACTCGAATGTTAGCATGAAAGGAAAGTACATGAGCACATTCAAATACAAGCCGTTTTATAAGTATGATGGCCCTACCCACTCTAATCCCTTGCGTGAAGAACTGTCGCCAGAAGAAACGAATGAACGCTTAAGGTGTTTTTTTGAAGATATTGTTCATTACTTTGATGAAAATATTGCTGTCAGTAAAGATGGTGATATTGTTTCGATTAGTGGTGATATCAAACAATCAGATTGTGATGGGCAGGTGAAGAAGTGCTTGAACAGCTTAGATTTATTTGCAAAAGAAGTATCGTGATATGTGGTAACAAAGCCCAGCAGTTCGCAGCCTTTGGCTGCCAGACTCGCTACGCTCACCGCTGTAAGTGGCGTTAGCACTCTCTTGAATAAATCGAACATAAGGATGTAAGTAATGAGTTTTGTCGGGGCAAGATGGTGGAAGTTCGATTTTCATACACATACACCAGCTTCTTTTGATTATGGAAAATCAGATAGTAGTTTAAAAGCATCGAAGACCGCTAAAGCTTGGTTGTTGGACTATATCGCCAAGGGCATAGAGTGTGTAGCAGTTACTGATCATAATTCTGGCGATTGGATTGATAGGCTTAAAGATGCTGCAGTAAACTTAAGAGCCGAAGGTTATTCAATTTTCGTCTTCCCCGGCGTTGAGATTACAGCTAATTCCAACATACATGTTCTAGGTGTTTTTGACCCACGTGCCACGTCAGCAGATATTAGTGCCGTTATCGGAGCATCAAAGTTTCGTGGTACAAAAGGGGATAGTGATTCGGTAGCTGAAGAAAGTGCTGAAAACGTAATAAGAGAAATCATATCAGCAGGTGGCGTTGCCATACCAGCTCATATTGATATGAAGGCAGGGCTTTGTCAGCAACATTCTTCTCACACAATTGGCCAAGTATGCAGGCATGCAAGTGCCGTTGAAATAATTTTCCCTGATCAAGAGCGAATTGATGCTCCTTTATCAAGATATACAAATTTAAATATCGACTTGCCGTCGATAATTGGCTCTGACGCACATCACCCCAATGATATTGGAAGGGCTTATACTTGGGTAAAAATGTCTACCCCTTCGATAGAAGGACTTAAGCTTGCTTTGGTGGACGGCTCATCTTCTATTATTCGTTCAGACAACGAAACAACAGATCCTAATAGCTCTTCCAATACACTGTTACGCTCCGTGACAGTCGAAAATGCTAAATATGCAGGGCGGTCGGCTCCTTTGAAAGTGGAATTCAACCCTTGGTTGAATTCAATCATAGGAGGACGTGGTAGCGGAAAATCCTCTATTCTTGAATTCATAAGACTCGGTATGGATAGAGCGAGAGACTTTGATTTATTGGATCGAGACAATGAAATTCGTAGATCTTTCGAGAGTTTTACCAAAATATCTGCTTCTAGAGATTCTGACGGGGTAATGCTCGTAAATACGAGAATCAATTGCGTTTATACGAGAGATGAAATTCACTACCTCCTGACTTGGACTAAGGAAAATAACCGCGTTTCAATTTCACGTTATGATGGCCAGCAATGGATTCCTGAAGAGGGTGGGTAATACCCCCTAAAAATAACTGACGTCAAAAGTAGAATTTTCTCGTAACATAAACGCAGGAGATTCTGCATGAAA
>NZ_JALAAR010000021.1:0-67288 GCF_036984005.1 Rheinheimera muenzenbergensis | reverse complement strand
TTTCATGCAGAATCTCCTGCGTTTATGTTACGAGAAAATTCTACTTTTGACGTCAGTTATTTTTAGGGGGTATTACCACCGATTATCAGAGGCAGATTGAAAGTAACCTGCCCTTCTGTATTTACTCTTGGCAGACTGTCATACCTTCGGCTGTGCTCTGGCCAGTAACGCCGTGCAGTCTATATCTACTGGCAGGGTGCCGTAGTTGCTGCAAATGCCGGGAATCAGCCGGGCGCGGATAAAGGCGTCGGCGACCATGGTCTCGCCATATTGCAGCAACACACTGGCCTGTAACAGCAGCGCTAATTTATCGACAATGCTGCGGGCGCGGTATTCCAGCGTGGCGCTATCCTGCAATGCTTGCTGCAGCCGGGAAAAGGCGGCGTCGTAATCCTGATTGCGGCCGGTTACGCTTTGCAGTTCACTCAGGCAGGCGGCTAAGGCTTCGGGCTCTTTTTGCATGGCGCGCAGCACGTCCAGACACTGAATATTGCCGGAGCCTTCCCAAATGGCATTCACCGGTGCTTCGCGATATAGCCTTGGCAGGATGTTTTCTTCGACATAGCCGACGCCGCCAAGGCACTCCATCGCTTCATAACAAAACTGTGGTGCGCGTTTGCAGATCCAGTATTTGCCGATGGCGGTGGCCAGGCGGACAAACTGCTGCTCGCTCACCACAGCCTGATTATCCAGCGCGTAGGCGACGCGTAAACTCAGTGCCAGCGCCGCTTCACTGTCGAGCGTAAGGTCGGCCAGCACATTTTGCATCAGCGCATGCTGCTGCAGGTTTTTGCCAAAGGCGCTGCGCCCGGCAGTATGGTGCAGCGCCTGGGCTAAAGCGGCGCGCATTAAACCGGCCGAGCCTAACATGCAGTCAAACCGGGTCAGTGCCACCATATCGATAATGGTGCGCACGCCGCGGCCTTCATCACCAATGCGCCAGGCAAAGGCACCGCGAAATTCTACTTCAGATGACGCATTAGAGCAGTTACCCAGCTTGTGTTTAAGGCGCTGAATATAAAACTGATTTTTACTGCCATCCGGCCGCCAGCGCGGTAATAAAAAGCAGCTTAAGCCGGCATCGGTTTGTGCCAGCGTTAAAAAGCCGTCGCACATCGGCGCCGAGCAAAACCATTTGTGCCCCACCAGCTCGTATTCATCTTCACTTAATTGCATGGCCCGGGTGGTATTGGCGCGTACATCCGAGCCGCCCTGTTTTTCTGTCATCGCCATGCCGATAGTTAAGCCGGCTTTGGCAAAGTAGGGTTTATTGTCAGGGTCATACTGTGCGGTGAGTACTTTAGCCAGCCAGTCGGCTGCGGCTTTCGGTGCTTGCTTTAGCACCGGTACGGCGGCGTAGGTCATGGTTAGCGGGCAGCCGGAACCGGCATCGGCCTGCATATGCTGATACACCATGGCAGCGCGCGTTACCTGGGCGCCTTTGCCCGGCTTAACCCAGGGCGCTGACGGCAGGCCAAAGGTAATTGCCGCCTGCATCAGCTGATGGTAGGCCGGATGAAAGCGCACCTCGTCAATTCGGTTACCAAAGCGGTCATGGCTGTGAAATTCGGGCGGGTATTGGTTGGCCAGAAAACCGGCCTCCGCCAGCGCGCCACCGCATAAGCTGCCATAGCTGGCGAGATCGGCGCTGTGCACGGCGCCAAAGCGGCTTACCCAGTATTGCAAGCTGCTGTCGCTCAGCCAGCTGTTAAACGGGGTTAACGATGACGGCTGGTTCAGTACCTGATGGGTTTCAGCTAAGGCGCTGTAAGGCCTTGTTGTTGGGGAATTATCTGACATCCGCGCCTCCTGCTGTTGTTACAGCAGTGAAGCATGGCGCGGAGCAGAACTCAAGTTTGCCGCCTGGCTTAGTGTTTGGCGTCAAGCAGCGCCTGCAGTTGCTGTAACTGCTCTTTACTGAACTTGCCATTTTCCAGCAGGCTTGTTACCAGCTCAAACTCGCCGCCTTTGCCACTTCGGTGAATTTTAATCACTTTATGCTCAACGGCCTCGCTGTCACTGTCTTTGTCGAGCTCAATCACCATCTTCTTACTGTGCAGCGCCACACCGTCGGCGCCGGACAGGATATGCACTTTGCCGTTTTCACCCTCGCTGAACATGGCGATCAGCTTGTTACGTTTTTCTTCCGGCAACGCAGACAGTGCCTGCTGCAGCGCGGCCTTGTCAGACAGATCGACGCCGTCCAGATTAATGGTCTGGCTGTCGCCGTTGTCTAGCCAGATCACTTTGGCTTTGCTGTCGGTTTTAATCACTTCAATTTTTTGTTCATCCTGCGCCAGGCTGGTACAACTTAGCAGGGCAGCGCTTAGCGCCAGTACAGTCAGTTTGATATGTTGCATGGTAATACTCCTTAGTTGATTTGCCCTCTGGCTATTGAAATATTAATGCCAACTTTAAATAGTGTTATGAATCATAAATTTATGAAATTGCCGCTATACTCTGGACGATAAAACTGCCGATATCGGGATATGCTATGCCGCATATGCGGAACTGTGGCCGGCCAAGGCTGATGGTGTTGTTGTAACCTTCTGATTTACAGTTACTTTGTAAATTTGCAAGCTGGCATTTAATTTGAATATAAGCTAAGGCGGCTAAGGTTGTCCGCTAACGGCTAAGTGGTGAGTTCATGTCCATTCGTACGGTATTATTTGGTGGGATTATTGCGTTGTTGCTGCTGATGGCACTAAGCCAGATGGCGCTGGTGTATGGTTTTAACCAGCGGCTGGAGCAGGAAATCAGCAAGCAGAGCGAGCAACTGACACGGGTAGTACTGCAAATGACGGCAGAAAAATTACAACCGGCAGCGGGGCAGCAACCAGCAGAGCACAGCAAAACAGTACAGCGTGAAATTAAAGTCATCGAGCTGGAGGCTGATCAGCTCGTTATCCAGCGTAATCTGCAAACTGAAATGCAGCAGCAACTGCACCAGCTAACCGCCAGCGATGCCCCACCACAGCTGAAAACCTGGCATGTTAAAAGCCAGCAAGGCGTCAGCCCGGTAGTGACCGATTTTATGCGTTATACCCTGCTGCTGATCGCGCTTAGTACGCTGATGGCGATAGGCCTGGCGCTATGGCTGGCGCACCGTTTTATGCGCCCGCTCGATCAGCTGGTGCTTGGCTTTCGTGCTTTGCAGCAAGGTCAGCTGGGGCAAACCATAGAAGAGCAGGGGTTACGCGAATACCGCTATGTTGCACAGCAGTTTAATCAGATGAGCAGTCAGTTGGCACAGCTGGCTGCACAGGCGCAGCACGCACAGCAGCAACAGCATTTAGTCGAACTGGGCGAAATAAGCCGCGGCATGGTGCATGCGCTACGTAACCCTATTCATACCCTGACCTTGCTGTTGGAGCAGGTGGCGCTAAGTGACGACGCGACATTGCGCCAGCGGCTGGCCGACACTGCTGAGCAAAAAATGCAGCAAATAAATCGCAGTCTTACGGCGTTGCTGACGTTAAGCTGCGCCGATATTAACCGCCAGCAACAGGTGTCATTGCTGGCGGTGCTGCAGGATCTCATGCTGGAATTCAGCAGCGCCAGCGTGCAGTTTCAACTGGCCGGTGATCATGATCTTAGTATTGCCGGCGCAGAAACCGAGTTACGTACCATCTTACATGCAGTATTAAGCAATGCGGTGGAAGCCTCACCCCAGGGTGGCGTAATTAAGCTGACGCTGGACAACAAGCTGCGGCAGATTTGCATTGAAGATCAGGGCGCCGGGCTGACAGATGCCATTGCCAGCCAGCTGTTTAGCCCGCATTGCAGCAGCAAAGCAGAAGGTGCCGGCATGGGGCTGTATATCGCGCAGCGGTTATTGCACCGCTACTATAATGGCGACATTAGCCTGCAAAACCGTCCCCGCGGCGGCTGTCGGGTTTGCATCTGTTTTACAGCCGGGGAGTCAGTGACATGCTAACGGCCATTTTGGTGGTAGAAGATGACAGCCAGCAGCGCCAGCTGATTTGCCAGTTGCTGCAGGCCGAGCAGTATCAGCTGTATGCCGCCGACAGTGTTGAACAGGCGATCCTGTTGCTAAAACAACAGCCGGATATTGCGCTGGTCTTCAGTGACTGGAAGTTGGGTACTGGTAATGGTTTGCAGCTGCTGCAGTATGTGCGCAGCCAGTTGCCCGATACCGGTTTTGTTGTGGCCACCGCCTATGGTTCGGTCAGCCATGCGGTAGAGGCGATACAAGCCGGTGCCGATGATTATCTGGCCAAGCCGTTTAAACGACAGGAATTGTTGTTGGCGATAGCCAAAGGCCTGAATGCCCGCACGCTGCGCCGGCACAACCGCCAGCTAAGCGAACAGTTAGGCGAGCAGCGCCAGCTGGTAGAGCTGATTGGCAATGCCCCTTGCATGCAGCAGCTGTTTAACCGCATTAACCGCGTATCTAACAGCAATGCCACTGTGCTGATAAGCGGCGAAAGCGGCACCGGCAAAGAACTGGCAGCCCGGGCCTTGCATCAGTTGTCGGGCCGCAACAAAGCGCCTTTTATCGCCATTAATTGTGGCGCCATACCCGAGCAGCTGGCCGAAGCTGAGTTATTTGGCAGCGAAAAGGGCGCCTTTACCGGTGCGACCAGTAGCAAAGCCGGTAAATTTGAAGCCGCTAACGGCGGTACCGTGTTTCTTGACGAAGTGGCCGAGCTGCCGCTGACGCTGCAGGCCAAGTTACTACGTTTATTGCAGGAAGGCAGCGTCACCCGGCTGGGTAGCCATCAGGAAGTACGGCTGGATATCCGGCTGATTGCGGCCAGCCATCAGGATTTAGCCCAGGCGGTGCAGCAGGGCCGGTTTCGCGAAGATTTGTATTACCGGCTTAATGTGGTGCCGGTGCATATGCCGGCCCTGCGAGAGCGCCGCGAAGATATACCGCGGCTGATCCAACATTTTTTGCAACTTAACCAGCAGCGCTACCAACTAGCTGCAGTGCAGCTGAGTAAAACGGCATTAAAGCAGCTGATGGATTATCACTGGCCCGGCAATGTGCGTGAACTGGCCAACTGCATTGAGCGTTTTACCTTATTGGCGGATGAGCAGGAGCTGCAACAGGCACTGCTAGCCCAGACTGTGCCTGATGGCGGCTTTCGCCTGCCGCCACAAGGGCTAAATTGGCAGCAGCATGAACAGGATTGCCTGCGCCAGGCCTTGCAGTTGGCGCAGGGTAATAAGGCGCAAGCGGCAAAATTGCTGCAATTACCCTACAAAACCCTGCTATACCGGCTGGAAAAATATCAGCTGGGCAACTAGCACGGCCTTAGAATTGCTTATTTTTTAACCAGCCTGAGCTATACTTAGCGGCCAGGGCTTTGCTACTGATAAGCGGCAGCAGGCCTACCTGTGCAGGAGCTAACTGATGACGGCAGCTAAACGCATTATTATTTGTTGTGACGGCACCTGGTATCAACCGGATGAAACCCCTACCAATGTAACGAAGTTGGTGCGCAGTATTAAACCCACGGCCAGCGATGGCGTGCATCAGGTGGTGTTTTATGATCAGGGTGTCGGTACCGGCGGCCCGATAGATAAGTTTATTGGCGGTGCTTTTGGCAGCGGGCTGGAAAAAAACGTGCTCGATTGTTATCGGTTTTTAATCCACAACTATGAGTTAGGAGATGAAATCTACGCCTTTGGCTTTAGCCGGGGGGCTTATACCGCCCGGGCCTTTGTTGGCCTTATTCATGCTGTAGGTTTGCTGGAAAAAAGTTCGCTGGATAAATTACAGCAGGCGTATAAATATTACCGCACCCAGCCGGATCAGCGGCCAGAAGGTGAATATGACAACCATTACCGGCCTGATATTCGTATGGTTGGTGTGTTTGATACGGTCGGCGCCTTAGGGGCTCCGACACCGTTGTTGGGCAAGCTAACCCGGCGCTGGGTTGGCTTTTTTAACACCCATCTTTGCGAGCAGGTAAAACATGCTTACCATGCACTGGCATTAGAGGAGCGGCGTGCGCCTTTTCAGCCGGATTTATGGACCGGCGAAGCAAAAGCGGATCAGTATATTGAGCAATGCTGGTTTTGTGGCTCCCATGCCGATATTGGCGGCGGCTATGAAGAAAGTGGCTTGTCCGATATCGCTTTGCAGTGGATGGTAATGAAAGCCTGCGCACTGGGGCTGGAGTTTAACGACACCTATTTACGGGCGTTGTGGAAGCCTGATTTGCAAATGCAACCGCATGATTCTTACTCGTTTAGCTATAAGTTGCTGGAACGTATTGGTACGGCCGAATCGTTGCGGCGCATCTATGGTGATCCGGCCAACCCGCCAATTAATATCAGTATTCATGACAGTGTGTATCAGCGCATTGCCGCTGGCGATTATCAGCCAAAGAATCCGGATTTTCCGCCGGTCGACAAGTTGGCAAATCGCCGCAGTAAGGTGCGCCAGCTGGTAACAGACACCCCGGCGGCGCAGTTAACGTTAAAAGAATTTGCCGCCAGCTGTCAGGTGCTGGATTTTAGCAAGGACGGTGGCGTGCGTATTCGCTATAACGGTGACTTGCAGCCCGGTGACAGCCTGAGTATTGAAAGTGGGTTGTTTGCCAACACCAGTGTGCACTGCCGCTGGAAAAAGGGTAATCAGTACGGCCTGCAGTTTGCTGCCTGAGTGCTCAGGCAGCGCTGTGCTGTAAGCTTAGCCCTGGGCTGTTGTCATGCGCTTAAAACACCGCAATGCTACAACCGTTAATAGCAGACTCATGCCAAGCAGGATCAGCAGATGTAACCACCATGCATGGCCCTGATCCATAGCTATCACTTTCAGGCCCAACTGCGACAAATGATAGCTGGGCCAGATCCAGCTGGCGTGCTGCAGTGCGGCAGGCAACATATGAATTGGCAGCCAGAGGCCGGACAACAGCGCCATCGGCAGATAAATCAGATTTACCACGCCGGGGGCAGCTTTATCACTTAGCGTTAAGCCTAAAATGAGCCCGATAACTGCAAAGGGGGCCGTGCCCAGTATTAACACCAGTGCCAGCAGCAGCCATTGCCCGGCTGCTAGCTGCACACCGGCAAACACTGCCGCTATGCTGAACAACATCAGGATGATCAGCAGCGAAAACAGCAGGGCTGTGCTGAATTTGGCCAGCAGGTAGGCGGCAGTAGGCATGGGGGATAGCCGTTTTAACGTCAGCCAGCCATGGCCGCGATCGCCGGCAATATTGATGGCAAAGTTAAACATCGCCGGGCCCATGATGCCAAAGCAGCCATAAGTAACCAACATATAGGCACTGGCGGCGCCGCTATTTAGCAGCACACCAAAGAACAGATAAAACACCGTTGGAAAAGCCAATGCCGGTAAGACAAAACCCGGGGTGCGCCAAACACTGAGTAAGTCGTACCAGGCTTCTTTGCGATAGATCAGCGTAGTATTCATGCCGCCTGCTCCTGTTGTGTGCTGCTGTTGTGGGTAAGTTGTAAAAAAGCCTGCTCCAGCGCGACCGGTCGCACTTCCAGTTGACTGACACTGTCGTCTGCCAGCAGCAAGGCTTTAACGCTCTGCTCGGCATGGCTGCTATGCAGGGTGATACGGTCTTTATCCCGGCTGAGTTGCAGCACGGCCGGTAGTGCTAACAAGGCATTATCAGACAGTGCGCTGTAGCAGCTAATCACTTTGTACTGCATTAAGGCTTTAAGCTCAGCTGGGCTGCCATTGGCAACAACAACACCCTGGCTTAGCACAGTAATACGATCGGCCAGTTGCTCGGCTTCCTCCAGATAGTGGGTAGTCAGCACGACAGAGATCCCTTGCTGTTTTAATTGTTGCACCTGCTGCCATAAGGCACGCCGGGCTTCCACATCCATGCCCAGCGTTGGCTCATCCAAAAATACCAGTTTGGGCTTGCCGGCCAGCGCTAACGCAAACAACAAGCGTTGTTTCTGGCCGCCGGATAAACGGCCAAAACGCTGCCGGCTGTATTGCTCTAAACCGGCCAGCTTCACCAATTCGGCGGCACTGTAACCGCCTTCGTAGTAACTGCTGAATAAATCGCACTGTTCAAATACGGTTAAATTGGCACTCAGGCTGCCGATCTGCATCATTACGCCCAGTTGCTGACGCAGCGCCGTGGATCGCTGACAACCGGATTGCAGCTGATCAAACAGCGTTATTTCACCACTATCTGTAGCTACCAGACCTAAAATGGCCGATATCAGCGTCGTTTTACCGGCCCCGTTTGGGCCAAGAATGCACAGCACCTCGCCGCCGGCCAGGCTGATATCCACACCGGCCAGCACAGTGTTAGCGCCATAACGTTTGGTTAGCCCGGTGACGTTTAGCGGTTGCAGTTTCATAGTGCACCCCGGGTACTATGTTGTTGTAAGAACTGCGTTATGTGCTGATTAAGCCAGCTGGGGGCATCAGCCATAATAAAATGCTTAGAGTCACGGGCGAAGGCAAAGCTGTGGTACTGCGTTGGCGCGTTGGCCAGCTGGCTTTCATAACCGGCTTGCACCTGTTCTGGCGTGGTATAAGGTGCGCCATGTTGCAATGCGCCCAGTGTCAGCACCGGTACCCGGATGTTGCTAAGCGCCGGGCGCAAATCTGCCCGCATCAGCTCGCCCATTACCCGGCCCGAGGTCATGCCGTCTGAGCGGTACATATCGGCCACGATGCGCTGTTGCCAACTTTCGTCACTGGCCATGCTTTTTGCCATGCTTTGCGGGTCGAAGCCGCGTTGTGGTGCGGGGTTCTTGCCCGGCTTGGCAGCGTCGGCGCTCGCGGGTTTATGGTTAGCGGATTTAGCGTCAGCGGATTTTTCGCCGATCAGTGCGCCCAGCGCCGGTAAACCATCCACATTAATGGCTGCGCTAATGTGTTCTGGCGAGTTGGCGGCCAGAGCCAGCGCCAGATAGCCGCCCAGTGAGTGGCCAATAACCACAGGTTTATCCAGCTGCTGTTCGCTGATGTAACGTAAAATGGCCTGTTGCTGTATCGTCAGATAACCCTCGCCCCAGCTTTGCATCGGGATAGGCTGCACGCCGGCAAAACCGGCCAGCGTTAAAATATGCAGCTGATAATTAGCCTGCAGCGCTTCTACTGTGCTTTGCCAAACCTCACCGGATGACGCCACGCCGGGAATCAGAATAACCGCCGGGCCCTGGCCGACTACCTTAACATCGAAGCAGGCACAAGCCTGCTGCTGTGCTGGCGCAGTAATAGCGCCTTGTGCGGCCAGTGCTGGCAGGCTTAATAAGCCGCCGCTTAAACCCAGAGCCAGTGTTAACGTGCGTAGTGTGCTGTTTAATGTCTTCATCTTATCTGCCCTGTTCATGTTGTTGTGTGATGTTGATGCAGCCAGTTTAAGCAGGCTGGGCAGATAGCACAGCTAACGCTTGTCATCAGTTGCGCATGACAAATGCCACAAGGAGATATGACCTTTGTCACTGGCGCTAAGCTATTGATCCTGATTACACTGTGCCAACTAACATTTAGCCAACTAACACTTAGCCAACTAACACTTAGCCAATCTAAAGCGGGCGCCGGCAGGCGGTGGGAGAAACGGATGACGCCATACAATACGCTGGAAAGAAAACTGAGCTGGGCTTACCTGATAAACCTTGTTTTCTATGTTATTCCGCTATTTAACGTGCGCTTTGCGCTGTGGCAGTACCTCAGCATGGCAGCCGCTTTACTGTTATTTCTGGTGTGCTACTTTTGGGCCTATCGTTGCAGTCGTAGCGAGATGCACTGGCCGATAGCCGGTATCGTGCTGGTGGCGGCGCTGATCACCCCGGTTAATCCCGGTTCTATTGCTATGTTTGCCTATGCCGGCTTTTTTATTGGCTTTGCTTATACGCTAAAACGCTATCTGCTGCTGATGCTGCTACTGGTTGCCTTATTTGTCGTATTGAAGCTGACGCTGACTATTCACTGGAACCTGTTTTTAGAGATGGGCGTGCCGATAGTGCTGGGCGTCAGCTTATTAGGCCGTGCCGAGCAGGCTAAATTGCGCCACCGTCTGGCGGAAAAACAAAGTGAAGATGAAATAAAACAACTGGCTACCACGGTAGAGCGCGAGCGTATCGCCCGTGATTTACACGATATTTTGGGCCACACCTTATCCAGCATTATTTTAAAGGCCGATTTGGCAGAAAAACTGCTGGCGCGCCAGCATGGCGAAGCGGCGCAGCAACAACTTAGTGAATTAAGCCAGATTGCCCGCGATGCGTTAAGCCAGGTGCGGCAAAGTGTGTCGGGTTACAAGCATCAGGGTCTGGCGGCCGAAGTGCATAAGCTGCTTGGCCGGCTGCGTGATGCCGGCTTTCAGGCTGAACTTAAAGGCGAAGTGCCGGCACTGAATAGCCGTTGCGAGACAGCTATCATACTGGCACTGACCGAATTGACCACCAATGTGATGCGCCACAGTAAGGGCGACAGCTGTCAGTTAAGCTTTGTGCAGCAGGACAAACATCTGCTGATCTGTGTCGCTGATAATGGCAACAGCAGCGATATCACAGAGGGCAATGGTCTGGCTGGCTTGCGCGAGCGGCTGGCGGCAATAGGTGCTTCATTGGCGCTACAACATCATAATGGTGTGGCAGCCAGCATTCAATTATCGCTGCAGGAGAGCACGGAATGAATATTTTACTGGCTGAAGATCAGGCCATGGTGCGTACGGCATTGGCCAGCTTGTTACGGTTAGAGGCCAACTATCAGGTAACCGAAGCCGCTGACGGCAAGGCGGCACTGACGCTGTTAAAACAGCAGGCCTTCGATTTGCTGCTAAGCGATATTGAAATGCCATCTTGCACCGGTATCGAGCTGGCGCAGTATATCCAACAGTACAAACTGCCGACTAAAGTGGTCATTATCACCACCTTTGGCCGGGCCGGTTATGTAAAACGGGCGATGGATGCCGGCGTCGGCGGCTTTTTATTAAAAGATGCGCCGGTAGAGCAACTGGTGCAGGCGATACAGCAGGTGATGGCCGGTAAACGGGTGGTAGACAGCGAGCTGCTGTTAAATTCACTGGGTGATCAGGACCCGCTTAGCGACAAAGAACGCCAGGCGCTGCGGCTGGCTGCCGACGGCCAGAGTACCAGCGAGATTGCCGCTGCGCTGTATATAGCCGAAGGTACAGCACGTAACTATTTATCTGATGCCATCAGCAAACTTAACGCCGCCAACCGTATAGACGCTGCCCGCATCGCCCGGCAAAAAGGCTGGTTGTAGCTGATCAGCCCAGATTCCGGCTTCCATCGGTTTGCCCACGCCAACACGCCGTAAACCCATCCCTGGGGGCTCGTCTCAGCCCATCCGGGGCTTCAACGGTTGGCTTAGGGCAAACCGATTCCGCTTTCAAGATCGGTTGAAACTTAAAGTACATTTGCTAACTAGCCTGCCCAATTTGCTCAAAAGTCAGTTTTGCCATGTTATGCTGTTGTAAAAGCACAGCCAGCGGATAAACAGCGTGACATTTCAGGCAGTTATTTTTGATATGGACGGCGTACTGATAGACTCAGAGCCGTTATGGCATCAGGCCGAGCAGCATATTTTAGGCGGGCTGGGCGTCGACTTTAGCAAGCCGCCGCTATTGCAAAGCACCGGCTTAACCACTGCCAGCGTGATCGCGCACTGGTATCAGCACCAACCCTGGCCCGGGCCGTTACCGGCACAGGTGTATCAGCGTATTATCGACTTTGTCGCCAGCGGTATTACCAACTCTGGCAGCGCGAAAGCCGGTTTGCCTGCCTTACTGGATGTTATCGCCGCCGCCCCGCTGAAAATGGCGGTTGCCACTAATTCTCCGCAATTGCTGCTGGATACCACCTTAGCGCGGCTGAACATTGCACATTATTTTACTGCCTGCTGCCATGTCGATCTGGTAAAGCACGGTAAGCCGGCGCCGGATATTTACCTGCTGGCAGCGGAAAAACTCGGTGTCGCGCCGCAGCATTGTCTGGTATTTGAAGACTCATTCGCCGGTGTAACTGCCGCCAAAGCCGCCGGTATGACAGTGGTGGCCATACCGGCGGCGCACGAATGGCAACACAGCAAATTTGATATTGCTGATCATAAAATACGCTGCTTTACCGAGGTCGACTTCCGGCAGCTGGCGGCTTTAATCAACTGAGCACAAGCTGAGGCATAGCTATGGATTTTCGCAATAAAATCAAAGCAGACCGCGTACTACAAAGCCGCGTTGGCGATTTGCACAGTGCATTGGAAAGCGATCGTGGCCGCATTATTAATTCGGCAGCGGTGCGCCGGTTACAGCAAAAAACCCAGGTATTTCCGCTGGAGCGCAATGCGGCAGTGCGCAGCCGGTTAACCCATTCGCTGGAAGTGCAGCAAACCGGCCGTTTTATTGTACAAACGATATATCGTTTGTTATCACCGGCTGAGCAAGCAAAATATGGTTTAACCGAGTTGGAGCGGCCGTTCGAATCGCTGGTAGAAATGGCCTGCCTGTTGCACGATGTCGGCAACCCACCCTTTGGCCACAGTGGTGAAAGTGCCATTAATGCCTGGTTTAGCCAGACGCTGCCAGCGCTAAGTGCGCAACATCAGTTGCAGGATAATGTGTTATGGCAAACGCTGAGCACCGAACTGGCCCAGTTTGAAGGCAATGCCCAGGCGATACGGCTGGTGCACAGCCTGCAGCGGATGAACCTGACTTACTCGCAACTGGCCTGTATTTTAAAATATACCCGGCTGGCGACAGCGGTTAAGCCTGCTAAAGAGCAAGCGTTAAGTTATCTGCAAAAAAAGCCCGGCTATTATTTTGCCGAGCAGCAACTGGTGCAACAGTTGTGGCAACAGCTGGATACCGCACCGGGCTGTCGTCACCCGCTGACCTATATTATGGAAGCCGCCGACGATATTTCGTATTGCCTGGCCGATCTTGAAGATGCGGTAGAAAAAGGCTTACTCAGCCTGCCGCAGCTGGCTAATGAGCTAAATGCGGCCTTTACTGCCATTGAACCTCAGGGCCGGTTGATCAGCACCCAAGGCGGTGCTAGCGAAAGTTTTGCCGCACTGATAAAAGCCGCCATCGATAGCGCGGCAGACGAACCGATTAACAAAACGTCGGCATTTTTTATTAAACTGCGGGTTAATATGATCCACCCGCTGGTTCGCCATGCGGCGGCGCAGTTTATCGACCAGCTGGACGCGGTTTACCATGGCCATTTAAACCGTGCGCTGCTGGAAGATGACAGCCAGTACCATGCCATTACCGCCACCTTTAAACAGGTAGCGCGCCGTTTGGTATTTAACCAGGCCGAAGTAGAAACGCTGGAATTACAAGGCTTTCGTATTATTGCCGGTTTGCTCGGCAGCTATCTGCCGCTATTACAGCTGTCTGCTGCCGACTTTAGCGACGTGCTACAAAACCAGGCCTATCATCTGCCGCAGCAGCAACGGTTGGCACACCGGCTACCCAATAAGCACCTGGCCGCCTATCAACTGGCCCTGGCTGATATAGCCGGGCACGACAGCGCTTTAGAGCTGTATTACCGCTGCCGGTTATTGCAGGATTACATCAGCGGTATGACCGATCATTTTGCCTTAGACGAGTACCAGACACTGGTTAATTGTGTCAGGTGCTGACTGGCAAATAGCCGACCCGCCAGCTATGGTTAGCAGCACAGCGTCTGATCAGGATTATGCAATGAAAACAGGGCTAATGGTTTTTATGCTCAGCGTTAGTACCGGCAGTCTGGCCGGGCCCCAGCTGCAGATGGAACCGGGAAAATGGCAACACAGTTTTACACTGCAAAGTAGCAATGGTGAACTGGAGCGTGCCATGGCGCAAATGCAACAGCAACTGGCCAGTATGCCGGCACAGCAACGGCAAATGATGGAAGCCATGATGAAAAGCCAGGGTATGGCGGTTAATTTGCAAAACGGCAGTGTCGAAGTTTGCCTGACGGCGGCCGATATCGCGGCAGGTAAATTGCCGCAACAAGACGGTTGTCAGCAGCAAGTAACGCAAAAAGACGGTGGTTATCACATTAGTTTTCAGTGTGATACCAAGCCGCAAAGCAAAGGTAGTGGCGAGTTTCGCCTGTTAAGCCCGAAAGCGTACCAGGGCACACTGCAGGTAGAAACTGAGATAGAGGGTAAGCCACAGCAACTGCTCATGCAGCAGCAGGGCAAATGGCTTGGGGCTTGCCAGTAAGCCGGTTGCAGCCGGCTGTTTTACCGGCTGCGTTGTTGGTTCAGGGCAATTGTGCCTGGTTAAACAACCAGTCCAGCGCCTGCTTTACACTGTGCGGCTGCTGTAACGGCACCAGATGATCGCTATTGGGCAAAGCAATGTACTGGCCGTTTGACAGCGACGCCTGCTCGGCGCTCCAGGCACTGCCTTCCTGCTGCCACTGTTGCAAGGCTGCAACCAGTTCAGGTTCGTTGGCAGCCTGCTCGATTTGCTGTTGTTCAAAATCACTGTCAATAACACTCACTGGTATGCCGCTGACCATCGGCAAGCTGGCATAGCTGTCCAAATCGGCAGTATAGGCGGCAATTTCTCTGGCTCTGGTCTGCTGCTGCGGAATAAGTAAGCGTAATTGCATTATTTGCTCAAAGTAACTCCAGTCCAGTTGTACATTGTTTTGGCCAACCAACTGCTGTACTTCCTGGTATTCGATATTCAGCTTATCCTGCGTTCTGGCGGTCCAGTTACCGGCACCGAGGTGTGGTATTAAGGCCGGCAAATTCGCCAGATACCAGTCGGCCGGGTAGCCCTGATACAGGCTTAGTGAATGGGCTAATGGGATATCCGGGTCGATATACAGCATGGCGTTAATAGTAAACTGTTGCTGATATTGCTGATAAAACCAGCGCGCGCTAATACTGCTGCTGGCAAAGGCCACCAGCGTAACCTGCGTTTCCTGCAATTGCTGTAACACCAGCGCCAGATCATCGGCAAAGCGCCGGTACGACAGGTCATCGCTGGTGCTGCTGTAGGCATTGCCAAGCCGGTCAATACTGTATACCCGGTATTGCTGCGCCAGTAGTGGCTGCAAAGCCGCAAACCAGGCGCTGTCGCTGTGGTAGTTATAGTTAGGCCCGGCTAACAGTACTACGGCTGGCCCGGGATTATTCAACCCCATGGCGCGGACGTGAAACTGTCCCCGTTCGGTGCTGACCAGCTGCGAGTGCTCGGGCAGTTCAGGCTGCCCGGTGCTGGCAAAAAATTTCAGGATCTCGCGGCTACTGTCAAAACCGGCGTATTGCCAGTTATGGCCGCCGTCTTTCATGCTGAACAGCTGAAATTTCTGTTTGCCATTGTGATAACTGCTCAGGCTGACGTTGGCGCTGAGCGTTTTTTGCAGCGCATAGGGTAAACCGCTGTTTTTCTCCGCCAGCAGGGCAATGGCGTCCGGCGAGCTGATCAAACCAAAGTTACTGTGCACCAGGCCGTTGTATGGCAACACCGGATCGGCGGTACCATGCACCATCATGATTGACACCGGCTGCTGCGGCGCGCAACTGGACGCTAGTTGAATTGACATCGGAGCGGCCACCACCGCTACTGCTTTAAAGGTATCGCTGAGGTTGCAGGCCAGGTTTTGCACAAACAAGCCGCCCTGCGAAAAGCCGGCGGCGTAAATTTCGCCTTCGGTAATGCTATGCCGCTGGCGGATATCGTTAATGACATTTTGCGTAAAGCCCAGGTCGTCCGCGCCAAGCCGGTGGGCAATATTGCAATCGCAGCCTTCATTCCATTCTACCTGCTCTGATTTGGGATAGGCGACGATATAGTCGCTGCTTAGCTTGTCAAACTGACTAAGCGAGCGCATTTCCTGCGACGTGCCACCCGACGGATGAAATGCCAGCAGTAATTTGTAACTGTTGCTGCTGTGGTAATTTTGCGGCAGCGACAGCAAATAACTGCGTCCGCCGAGCTGAATTTGTTGCGTGCTGTCGTCAACTTTGGGCGGTTCATTCTTGCTGTCAGACGACTGACAGCCGGCCAGAGTCAGCAGCAGTATGATTGCGGCTATTGTGTTTATAGGCTGTTTCATATTAGTTTCCTGTTAACCGATTGCAGGCTAAGCCTAAGCCGTTGTTGTGCTTTTGCCGTGGCCCTGACCATGATGATTTTGTGATGAAAAGCTTACCGGACACTATATGACAACACTTTTAGCCGCTGCAGGCCTGTGGCAGCTGGGGCCGCTACACTATGACGCCAAACAGCGCCAGCTTAGCAGTAACGCTCAGCAGCTGTATCTGGAGCCACGCCAGCATCAACTGTTGCTGTGCTTGTTGCAGGCAGCGGGCCAGGTAGTAAGCCGCGAAACGCTGATTGCCCAGGTGTGGCAGGGTCGTATTGTCAGTGACAGCGCCATTAACCGCGCCGTGTCGATGCTGCGTAAAGCTTTTGCCAACCTGGATCAAAGCCGCGACTATATCGAAACCCTGCCCAAGCTGGGCTATCGCTTATTAGTGGACGCTACCGCTGTGACGACTGTAGCCGCAGCGGTAGCCAAGCCACCGCCGTTAGCGCAACTACAACCTGGCCGCAAATGGCAGGCAGTGTTGTACGGGGCAATGCTGGCGCTGCTGGTTGCCGTGCTGCTGTGGTTTATTAGTCTGACGCCACAGCAACGCCTTAGCGCCGGCACCTTGGTGCCACACAGCAGCTTTAACGGTGTAGAAAGCCAGCTTAGTATTGACGGGGCCGCTGGCAATTTGTTGTACCAGCGCCAGACCGGGCAAGGCCGGTCGCAGATTTGGCTAAATAACCTGAGCGAAGGCAGCCACCATGCGCTGACACCGGCCAGTCAGCATAGTGCTTATGCGGCCATCAGTCCGGACGGCAGTCAGTTTGCTTTTGTGCAATTGGACGCTGAAGGCTGCCGCTTAATGCTGCAGTCAACCAGGCTGCCAGAGACAGATCCAGAACAGAGTGCAAGCCGGCTGCTGCACCAGTGTCCGGCCGACAATATACCGCTGCTAAGCTGGCAGCCGGATGGCACAAGCTTGTATTTTCGTCAGCGGGCAGATAAAACCCAGCCGTATCAGATCTATCAGCTGAATATCGCCAGTACGGCACTGCGCCAGCTAACCTTGCTGCCACGCGATTACTCCGGCCTGGGCGATATTGCTGTAGCGGCGTCAGCTGGCCAGCTGGCAGTGTTACGGTACTTAACCGCTGACACGACTGAGCTGTTATTGCTAAGCCCTGACAACGGCGCTATCAGCACAGCGCAGTCACTGCCGCTGCGGGCGACAGCGCTAACCTGGTACAGCGAACAGCTGCTGCTAATCAGTGCCGGCCACATGCTGTACCAGTATCATTTGCCAACGGCTAAGTTGCTGCCGTTGTATCAGGCTGCCGATCCGGTCAACTCGCTGGTTGCCGCCGCTGGCGGGCTGTATTTCAGCAGCACTGAGGTCAATACCGACATCTGGCATAGCAACACTGGCGACGAGGCGGTATTGCGTATCAACAGTTCAAGAGCCGATCTTATGCCGCGGTTGGCGCATCACTCCCGCCAGCTGGCATTTCTGACTAACCGTTCCGGCCGGCATCAATTGTGGTTGCAACAGGACGACGGTGCAGAGCGTTTGCTGGCCGAATTACCCGGCGCGCCCGGCTTTGTGCGGTTAGAATGGTCGGCAGATGACAGCCAACTGTTGTTTAGTAAAGACGACGCCGCCTATAGCGTTGAGGTTGCCACCGGTAAATTAAACCAGCTGTTACCGCCCGGGCATAAGGTGGGCGTCGTAAATTGGGGCCAGCATGCCAACCAGCTGCTGTACAGCAGTTGGCGCGACGGTGACTGGCAACTGTGGCTGCATGACTTAAAGCATAATACTGAACAACAACTGACTACGCAGGGCGGCTATAGCGGGCGGCTGTGGCAGGGCAGCTTGTATTTTAGCAAGTATCATCAGGATGGCCTGTGGCGCAAAGATCTGACAGGTGCAGACGAGACGCTGCTGCTGGCGCAGTTTGATAAAATAAACTGGTTAAACTGGCATATCGATCACAACAAGTTGTATTACTATCAGCCAGATCAGGGCATTTATAGCCTGGATCTGGCCAGTTTAACCACCAGTCTGCATCAGGCCGAACCAGCACGGTTTATCCGCCATTTTAGTGTGCGTCAGCCTAATACCGTACTGGTGCGCCATGCAGAGTTACAGGGTGATATATACCACCTAAGCCTAAAATCAGAATGACGATCGGCTGCCTTGTTGTTGCAAAACAGCAAGGCAGGACACTTTTGCCGGGCATTTTTGCGCCACACTGCGCTCTTTAATGACCGGAGATTAGCCGTTATGGCTGCAACTGAGCGCAACAACACAGTGGATACTATCCGTAGCCTGGCGTTAGTGGCGATCTGTATAGTGAATGTGCCTTTTATCCTTTTGCCGCCAGAGCTGGCATTAATGCCGGGCTTAACCCTGGCCGATCAACTGGGGGTTTTTCTTAGCGAAAGCCTGTTACAGTTGAAATTTTATCTGCTGTTTGCCTTTATTTTTGGCTGGGGGCTGGCCACGCAGGCGACTGCCGCCAAAGAGAGCGGCGTAGCGTTTATTATTGAGCAACTGCTGAACTACGACGCTGACTCGATCACATTATTGTTGCAGCTGCCGGTGCAGCCAGTTGGGGTTAACTGACTGCTGGCACCCAGCCAGAGCTGTGTTATAGCGCTGAGCAACTCCGTATTAAAATCGCGTTGCAACTGGGTCAGGCCTTGCTGTTGCAGCAACAGCTGCACACTGGCCGGTAAATGGCTGCTTTGGTACAACCCCAGCGTCAGGGCATAAGTATGCAGCAGTAACTGGCTGGCGCGGTCGGCGGTAAGGCCGTTAAAGTGCACTGCCAGTTGTGCGCCTAACGTTTGCAGCGCCCGCGCCAGTTGCTGTTTAAAGGCCAGTAACTGCTGCTGCGGCAGGTTTTGTTCCAGCACCGCATTGAGCAGTGCCATTAGTGGTAGCAGGCTGTCTGATTGCTGCAACAGTGTCAGATAGCCCTTGGCAAAAGGCGCCGCTGCTTCGGACAGAGGCTGTGGCAGCCCGGCAATTACCTGTTCCAGCTGGCTAAACAAACTGGCAAAGTCTTCGCTTAACAGCGCGAGAAATATCTGCTCTTTGGTCTGAAAATAGCGGTACACCGTGCCTTTGGCTAAACCGGTGTCGGCTGCAATATCGGCCACTGCCGGCAATGTCTGACGCTGGATAAACAAACGCCGCGCAGCGGTGAGAAAATCAGCCCGCCGCTGTTGTTTTGCTGCCGCACTGATAGCGTTTTGTTTCATGCTTAGCCTTTTAGCTTAATCAGCCAGTCAGTCATTTTTTCCGCCAGCTTGCCATAAGGCGGCAGCAGCATGCTGACGCTGTTATAGGCGCCCTGATAAAACACCGGCCTAAGCTTACTAAAGGTTAAAAAGCCTTCGTAGCCATGGTAGTGGCCCATTCCGCTGTCGCCGACACCGCCAAAGGGCAGGTCGTGCTGGCCAACATGTAAAATGGCATGGTTAACGGTGACGCCGCCAGACATGATCTGGCTGATATAATGCTGCTGCAGCGCTTTGTCGTGGCTAAACGGATAAAACGCCAACGGTCGCGGTTTACTGTTTATGTAGCTGATAACATCAGCGCTTTGCTGATAGCTTTTTACCGGCAGCAGGGGACCAAATATTTCCCGCTGCATTACCAGCATATCGTCGCTGACATTAAATAGCAGTGTTAGAGGAAACTTGCGTAAAGCCGGATCTGCGATTTGGCCCGGCATCAGGTTTACTGCCGTAGCGCCTTTGGCGATTGCATCGTCCAGTGTGGCCTGTAAGCGCTGATAGGCGCGCTGGTCAATAATGGCGGTGTAATCATTGCTGTTAATATCCGGATAACGCTGTGCTACCAGTTTTAGCGCCAGTTCGGTGAATTGCTGCTCACTGCCCTGTGGTAAAAACAGGTAGTCGACGTTGGTGCAAATCTGGCCGGCATTAAAGGCTTTGGCCCACAAAATACGGTCGGCCGCTTTATCAAGCGGAAAGTCCGGTGCCACCACCGCCGGTGATTTACCTCCTAATTCCAGGGTAACCGGGGTTAAGTTTTGCGCAGCGCTGGCCATTACTGCCCGACCGGTTTGCGCAGAGCCGGTAAAGAACAGGTGATCAAAGGGTTGTGCCGAAAAGGCCGGGCCCGAGCCGGCGTCATCAGCAAATACCTGCAGTTTGGCCGGCGGGAAATACTGCGGCACTAATTTGATCAACAACTGCGCCAGCTGCTCAGAGTTTTCGGACATTTTTACCATGGCGTTGTTACCGGCGGCAAAGATAGCCACCAGCGGAGACAGCGACAGCATGATTGGGAAGTTCCACGGCACGATAACGCCCACCACACCTAATGGCTGCGGCAGCACTTTGCAGCCTGAGGTAGGAAATAACAGCCGGTCAATATGGCGTCGCTGCGGTTTCAGCCATTTTTTCAGCTGTTTTTTGGTGCGGGCGATATCTTCCAGCACCATAAGTATTTCAGAAAAACGGGTTTCGAACCGACAACGGCTGCCGTAATCGGCATTGACTGCTGCCACCAATGCCGCTTCGTTATCGCGGACCAAAGCTTTAAGGGCGTCCAGATCGGCCAGCCGCTGTGCCAGTGTTGGCACCGGGTTGGCATGGTAAGCCTGGCGCTGTATTGCCAGGCCCTGTGCAAAACGGGCAAAAGATGGATGCTGTGCGGCGGGGGTAGCCGGATTTGCAGCAGGTTGCTCAGACATAACACACCTCAAAAGTGACTATTGGTCATTCTTGTATTGAGATTAATGACCAGTGGTCATTTTGTCAACAAGCAGGAGCTAAGACTGTAGTTCAGGCGGCGTTGTTAAGCAGTCTGGTTGGCAGCGTCAAACTGGCAGGCGGATTCACGACAGATCAGCGCCGGTTCAAACACGTTTTTCAGCCGTATGGTTTGCTGCTGGTAAATATTTTTCAGCACCCAGCGTGCCGCCATCCGGCCCATTTCACCGATTGGGTAATCTATGGTGGTCAGTTTCGGATGAATGTAGCGCGCCAATATCAGGTTATCAAAGCCGACGATCGACAATTGCTGCGGCAAGTTCAGCCCGCGCTGCCGCGCTGTTTCAATAGCACCTGCGGCCATTTCGTCGTTGGCACACACCAGTGCGGTAAAGGCAAGGCCGCTATCGAGCAACTGCTGCATACAACGGCTGCCGCTGCTGTCCTGAAAGTCGCCTTCGGCAAACAGTGCCGGGTTAACTTTAACGCCGTATTCTGCCATAGCGCGTAAATGACCGGCGTAGCGATCTTTGGCATCGCTTTTCCACATCGGGCCGGCAATATAGGCCGGTGGCCTTGCTGCAATAGTTGCCGGGTCGCCAGATAGCCACCAAGCTCATTGTTCAGGCAAATGCAGTTTGCCGCCAGTTGCGGGATATAGCGGTTGATCAGCACTATGGGCAGCTTACCTTCGGCCAGTTTGATCAGGTAGTCATCCGATACGGCTTCTACATGCAGGATCAGCGCGTCACAGCTGCGGCTGATCAAAAACTCAATACCGTCGATTTCGCTGGCTTCTTCACTGTGGCCGGCGGCAATAATAACGTGTTTACCGGCGGCGCGGCATTCGTTCTCAATACCGCTGAGCATTTCACCGTAAAAGGGACCATGCAGTTCAGACACGAGTATGCCAACGCTGTTTGAGCGGTTCGACGCCAGGGACTGCGCTATGCTATTGGGCCGATAACCCAGTTGCTCCATAGCGGCTAACACCTTGGTGCGGGTGGTGTCACTGACCCGCGGGCTGTTATTCATCACCCGGGATACGGTAGCCAGTGACACACCGGCCAGTTCAGAAACCTGATAAATTGTTGCCATGGCTATCCTTTAGCGCTGTGTTCACTGTGGCGGTTATGCCGTTACTTTAGCATGAGCCGGCGTGGCTGAACCAGACTGCAATGCCTGATGGATTTGCAGTACCCGGGCGTTATCCAGCCGGTAGCGGCTCATGACCAGTGCGACCAGCACTGAACACAGCGCCGGCCACAGCGTAAAGCTGAGTAATAAGCCCTGCAGCGTGTCGGCAGTTTGTACCTGGCCGGCCTGATAGCCGTACCAGGCCAGCAGCCAGCCGGCCAGTGCACCGCCAACGGCCAGCCCTAACTTAATAAAAAATACCACCGACGAATACACCAGGCCCGGAATACGCAGGCCGGTTTTAAAGTGGCCATAGTCGACGGTGTCGGCCATCTTCGCCCATAACAGCGGCGTAGCCATTTGCAGGAAGAAACTCCAGAGAAAATGCAGCACAAAAGCCAGCAACAGCTGCTCGGCGCTGATAAAAAAGCCCAAAGCACAAATCAACGCTGATATTAGCTGCAGGCCGATATAGGCTTTTACTTTATCCACTTTTGTCGATAACCACTGCGCCAGTGCCACGCCAGCAATATTGCCGATCATGCCCAGAGTTACGAAGTAGGTCACCAGATCGTCACGCAGCAGATAGTATTTTACGTAGTAAATGGCCAGCGTATTGCGCAGTACCATGCCGGTTAACAGCAATAAGGCCGCTACGCATAAGATGCGCCATTGCTCGTTGCGCCACAGCGACAGTGTGGCTGTGCGCAGTGTCAGACGCTGGCCAACCGGGGCGCTAACCCGCTCGCGGGTGCCGGCAAAGCAAAGCAAAAACAGCCCCAGCCCGAGCAGACTCATGGCTGCGATAGTCCACTGATAGCCGCGGGCCTGATCGCCCTGGCCAAAATATTCTACCAATGGCAGGGTGCAGGCGGTAACCAGTAAGCCGCCAAGCATACCAAATACAAAACGGTAGCTTTGTACCGACACCCGCTCTGTTGGGTCGTTGGTTAACACGCCACCCAAGGCAGAGTACGGAATATTAATGGCGGTATAAGCCAGCATCAGTAAGGTGTAAGTGGCAAAGGCGTACCATTCTTTGCCGCTGGCGGAGAAATCCGGCGTGGTAAACGCCAGTACACTGCAAAAAGCAAAAGGTACTGCCAGCCACAGCAAATAAGGCCGGTATTTGCCATGACGGCTGTCGGTATTGTCGGCCAGAGCACCCATCAGCGGATCAGTGACCGCATCAATTACCCGCACCAGCAAAAACATAGTGCCGACCACGGCCGGTGAAATGCCAAAAATATCGGTGTAAAAAAACGTCAGAAACAGCATTACCGTCTGAAACACGATATTGCTGGCGGTGTCGCCAAGGCCATAGGCTATTTTTTCTTTTCTGCTCAGCATAACTGCTCCGCTTTTGGTGCCGGCTTAGCGCCGGTTGGCAAACAGATCGCGCAGTGCTAACGCGCTGAGTTTCAGCGTGCGTTGCTGCGTTTGATAATCGACATAGACTATACCAAAACGCTTGGCGTAACCTTCGGCCCATTCAAAATTATCCATCAGGCTCCAGGCAAAGTAACCATCTATCCGCACGCCGGCATTGATGGCATCTTCGGTCGCCTGCAAATGCTGTTGAAAATACGCCAGCCGTCGCGTGTCCTGTACAGCGCCATCTTGCAGCTGATCTGGCATTGCTGCGCCGTTTTCGGTGATATACAGCGGTGGCAGCGGGTAGCGCCGGTGCATTTGCAGCAGAATTTCGGTTAGGCCTTGCGGATAAATCTCCCAGCCCATGTCGGTAAGAGGCGGAGTATTAGGTGGCACGTCACTAAACCAGCCCTTGCTGTTAGCGCGGTACACAGTGCGGGTGTAGTAATTAATGCCCAGATAATCCAGTGGCTGGGCAATAATTGCCATGTCGCCGTCGGCGATGCTGGGTTGCTCGTCGGCAGGAAGCTGTTGTAGCAGGTCCGGGTAGCGGCCTTCAAACAGTGGCTGAATATACCAGTGGTTATGATACTGATCGGCCATCCGGGCGGCGCGCTGATCGGCGTCGCTGTTGGTTGCCGGGTAACAAGGGCTGAAATTCAGCACTATACCGTTTAGCGCCTGCGGTGCATTTTTTTGCAGCACCTGCATGGCTAAACCATGCGCCAGCAACAAATGATGGGCCACCTGGCGGCCCCATTGCCGGTTTTGTACACCAGGGGCATGAATACCGGCTTCGTAGCTTAAATAGGCACTGCAAAACGGCTCGTTTAAGGTGGCGTACGAATACACCCGATCGCCAAAAGCGCGGCTGACAATATCGGCATAGTCGGCAAACTTATAGGCAGTATCGCGATTTAGCCAGCCGCCGTTATCCTGCAAATACTGGGGTAAATCCCAGTGATACAGGGTAACAAAGGTTTTGATGTTTTTTGCCTTTAACGCATCAAGCAGGTTAAGGTAAAAATCCAGCCCGGCCTGATTAACGCTACCGTCACGGCGGATAATCCGGCCCCAGGCCAGCGACAGGCGATAGGCATCCACCCCCAGCGAGGCGATAAGCTCGACATCTTCGCGCCAGCGGTTCAGATGATCGCAGGCCACCAGGCCGTCAGAGCCATCTTTAATCCGCCCCGGCTCGGCACAAAAAGTATCCCAGATACAGGGCTCGCGGCTGTCGGCGGCGCCTTCAATCTGAAAGGCGGCCGTGGCTACACCAAATACAAAGTTTGGCTGCAACAGGGCTGAGTTATTCGCTAAGGTAATCTTCATCGTTTTTTTAGGGTTCCACTGTGCCAGTTTGCGGCTGACAGACAACAAAGTCGTTGCCATCAGCCGGATATATGCTATAAATGAAAGCGCTTACATCATACTAGACGGCGAAAAAGCGCGCGTCAATTAAAACCTAAAACATCCGGGGGGATACCATGGCCGTTACACCTACGCTGTCCGACACCACGCCGCAAGCGGGCTCAGGTAGTTCAGACAATTACCGCTTTGCTTTAACCAGCCTGACCTTTTTGTTTTTTATCTGGGGTTTTATTACTTGTCTGAACGACATCCTGATCCCGCATCTGAAAAACGTGTTCGATTTGACGTATTTTCAGGCCTCGCTGGTGCAGTTTTGCTTTTTTGGTGCCTATTTTATTGTCTCGGTGCCGGCTGGCGCTATGGTGCGCCGCCTCGGCTATCAGCAAGGTATCGTTGTCGGCATATTGGTGGCAGCGGCAGGTTGTGTGCTGTTTTATCCGGCGGCGGCGTTGCAAACGTATCCGCTGTTTCTTGCCGCGCTGTTTGTACTGGCCTCAGGTATTACCATTTTGCAGGTCGCGGCTAACCCCTATGTTACCGTTTTAGGCCGGCCGGACACTGCTTCCAGCCGTCTTACTATGACCCAGGCGTTTAACTCACTGGGTACGACGTTAGCGCCGCAATTTGGTGCCTTACTGATTTTTGGTGCCGCTACTGCCGCTGTTGGCAGTGCTGAATACAAGCTGCAGGAAGCGCAGTCGGTGCAACTGCCTTACCTGTTGCTGGCGGGCGTGCTGCTGTTGATGGCGGTCATTTTTGCCTGGTTAAAACTACCCAAGATGCACCAACAGGCAGCTGAGACTGCAGCACAACCGGCAACTCTGTCTATCTGGCAATACCGCCACCTGGTGTTGGGCGCTGTGGGTATTTTTGTTTATGTTGGCGCTGAAGTGTCGATAGGCAGCTATCTGGTTAACTTTATGCAGCAACCTGAGGTTGCGGGTATGACAGAAGTAGAAGCCGGACGCTACCTGAGTTATTACTGGGGCGGTGCTATGCTGGGCCGTTTTATTGGTGCCTTAGTGATGCAGAAAATCGCCGCCGGTAAGGTGTTAGCCTTTAATGCAGTACTGACAGTGGCGCTATTGGTTTTGGCCATTGCCAGCAGTGGCAGCCTGGCGATGTGGGCCCTGCTGCTGGTCGGTTTGTGTAACTCTATTATGTTTCCGACTATTTTCAGTCTGGCGCTAAACGGCCTTGGCCGCTACACCAGTAATGGCAGTGGCATTTTGTGCGCGGCCATTGTCGGCGGGGCGCTGGTGCCGGTGCTGCAGGGCATTCTGGCCGATACGCTGGGTTTGCAAATCAGCTTTATTGTGCCGCTTCTGTGTTATCTGTATATCGCTTTTTATGGTGCCATTGGCAGCAAGCCAACCGTTAACACTAAGCCGACCGTTAACACTAAGCCGACCGTTAACACTAAGCCGGAGGCACTATGACGTTGCAAACCAGGACGTTGCCACTGCTCTGTGCTGCCTTGGTGCTTAGCGGTTGTAACGATAACAGCCCTCAGCCGAAGGACACCGGGCCAGCAGACAAAGCCGCACAACACTGGCCGGTGTTGCAGTTACCGGTGTCACAGCAACCAGAGCTGGAGCAACGCATTAGCGACATGATGGCAAAGATGACGCTGGGGCAAAAAATTGCCCAGATGATGCAACCGGAAATTCGCGATATCAGCGTTGAAGATATGCGCCAGTACGGCTTTGGTTCGTTTTTAAACGGTGGCGGCGCTTTCCCCAATGATAATAAGCATGCCACGCCGCAAGACTGGATTGCGCTGGCCGAAGCCATGTATCAGGCGTCGGTTGACGCCAGCCTGGATGGCAGCAGTATTCCGGCCATCTGGGGTACTGATGCGGTACACGGCCATAACAATGTGATTGGTGCGACGTTATTTCCGCACAATATTGGCCTGGGTGCGGCACATAACCCGGCGCTGATTGAGCAAATTGCCCGGGTAACGGCGCGTGAAGTGATGGTAACCGGTATTGACTGGGTGTTTGCTCCCACGGTAGCCGTGGCACGCGACGACCGCTGGGGCCGTACTTATGAGAGTTACTCAGAAAACCCAGCCGTGGTGCATGATTACGCTGCTGCCATTGTTAAAGGCTTACAGGGCGCGCCGGATGCAGATTTTCTTGGCAGTGAGCGGGTCATTAGCACTGTTAAGCACTTTATCGGCGATGGCGGTACTGTTGCAGGCGATGATCAGGGCGACAATATTGCTACTGAGCAGCAACTGTTTGACATTCATGCTCAGGGCTATGTTGGTGGCTTGCAGGCTGGTGCGCAAACGGTGATGGCCTCTTTTAACAGCTGGCATGGCAGCAAAATACATGGCGATAAGTATCTGCTGACTGAGGTATTAAAAGACCGCATGGGTTTTGACGGCTTTGTGGTGGGTGACTGGAACGGTCATGGCCAGATCCCAGGCTGTACTAACGATAATTGCGCGCAGGCGGCGCTGGCCGGGTTGGACATGTACATGGTGCCGACACCGGCCTGGAAACCACTGTATCACAATCTGATTGCTCAGGCCGAAAGCGGTGAACTACCGCTTAGCCGCATTGATGATGCGGTACGGCGTATTTTACGGGTGAAGTTACGCGCTGGTTTGTTTGATAAACCCAGCCCGGCTAAACGGCCCTTGTCTGGCAAAACCGAACTGATAGGCTCGGCAGAGCACAGAGCGGTAGCCCATGATGCGGTGCAGCAATCGCTGGTGCTGCTGAAAAATAATGACAAACTGCTGCCGCTTGTACCGACACAGCGCATCCTGATCACCGGCGAAGGTGCGGATAATATCGGTATGCAATCCGGCGGCTGGAGTATCAGCTGGCAGGGCACGGGTAACAGCAACAGCGATTTCCCCGGCGGCAGCTCAATTTACGCCGGTATTAAGCAAGCGGTAGATGCCGCAGGCGGCCAGTTGGAATTAAGTACCGACGGCAGCTATCAACATAAACCGGATGTCGCGGTTGTAGTGTTCGGTGAGCAGCCCTATGCCGAGGGTAATGGCGATCTGGATAACCTGGAATTCCAGCGCGGCAATAAAACCGCTTTAGCGCTGCTGCATAAACTTAAAGCCGATGGCATTAAGGTGGTGTCACTGTTTATCAGTGGCCGGCCGTTATGGGTTAACCCGGAGCTTAATGCCTCTGATGCCTTTGTCGCGGTGTGGCTGCCAGGCAGTGAAGGCGTTGGTGTTGCCGATGTCATCATGGCCAAAGCAGATGGCAGTGTGAATGTCGATTTTCGCGGTAAATTATCTTTTAGCTGGCCAGCGACACCACAACAGCAGGCGAATGTGGGCGATAACGATTATCAGCCGCTGCTGCCCTATGGCTTTGGCCTGCGCTATGGTGAGCAAAGCACACTGAGCAACAAACTGAATGAGCAGGTTGCGCTGGATAATAGTCTGGCAGACTTAGTGTTGTTTGAGCGCGCCGTTAAACCGCCGTATCAGCTGGTGCTGCACAGTGATGGCCAAAGCCAGAACATGGACAGCAGCGTAGCGCAGCTGGGTAATATTGCCGTGCGCACCTTTGATAACAACGTACAGGAGGACGCCCGCCGTTTATCCTTTAGTGGTGAGGCTAAAGTTAGCTTAAGCAGCGCCTTTCCGGCTGATTTACGTACCTATCAGGAAACGCATAGCAGCCTGCAAATTACGTTGCAACACAGCGGCGAAATACCAGAGCTGGTGCTGCTGGGGATCGATTGTGCTGCAGAATGCGCGGCACAAGTGAACATTGCGCCGCAACTGCGTCAACTAGCTGCTGGCAAATGGCATGCTTTGAGCGTTGACTTGGGTTGTTTTGCCGGAGTGGATTTTGGCCGGGTATTTACGCCTATGTCGCTGGCAACAAAGACGCCGATGCAGTTAAGTTTTAGTGATGTGCGCCTGATCCCGCGCACTGCAGAGCAGGCGACAATCCGTTGTTCAGCTGGTTAACATAAGACAATAAACGGGCTGGCTGTTGTCAGCCCGGCAATGTCAATTGGCCGCATATGATAATTGACATTTACTTCACAAATATGGAAGATGCGCCATCAAATTCACATTAAATTATCATGATTTATTGGGACAAGGTGCAGGATGCATAACCAGCAATATGATGGCATAGTTCTGGAAGACAAATGGGGTAAAACCTATCTGTGCAGCAATTGCCTGTTTGCTTATACAGAATTAGGTGATAGTCATATCCGGGCGGTAAAAGACGTCATTTATGGCAGCTACTTTCTACACGACTTAGAACCACACTGGAACCTGCGCAACATTTGGCTTGATATTTACCGTTACGCCCGGCCGTGGGAATATGACCTCTCCATCTATTCTGATTTTCAGCTGCGTGACACCTTAATTCAAATGTTTGCCAACCAGGAACTGTGGGTATGGCAACTCACCGATGGCTGGGGCAAACCACCAGAAGGTAATAGCATAGGCGAAGGTGGCTTAGCACCAGCAGCCAGCAAAGCAGCCCCTGCACCCGCCCGCAAAAAAGCGCTTAAACCCGGTGGCGGTGTTACAACCGCAGATAGCGGCAACGCCACAACAGCAGCGCACAGCAATACCGATACGCCAGCGAATACCGTTGCTGCAACGCAAAGCGTAACCGAGCGTTTTGGCGATAATGAAGCCGTGTGGGTAATAGATGAGCAGGGGCGACCGGTATCCGTTACAGCGACGTTGAGCAGCAGTTACAGCGAAGCCCGTACGTCACAGGAAAAACAACATCAACGCACCGTAGGTGGCGATGCCCGTTTAAGCTCTGATGATGGTGGCCATATTATCGGCCACCGCTTTATGAGCGATCAGGGTTTAAAGAACCTGTTCCCGCAAGATGCTAACTTAAACCGCGGCGCTTATAAGTCGATGGAGAATGAGTGGGAAGACTGGACTAAAGAGGGTTATGAAGTAAAGCTTAGCGTCCGATTAGACCCGCCAGGTTCAGATAGGCCGGATAATATTGTTGCGAATTACAATGTTTACGATCCGAAGACAGGAAAAAGAGTTTTCAGACGACGACATAGCTTCGACAATAAGCGTGGCGAAGCATTTGAGCGTATCGCTCGTAGCGATATGCAAGACTATAGAGGTTAGAGATGAATGTTAATCCAAAGTATATTCGAGAAATAGGCGAGTTAGTTATGCGTTGTGACGACGTCATTGAAGAGCCAGCTTGGAAAGCGTTAGCTTTTGTATTTGATATCACTGAAGGTCATATGGCGAATTCAGGTTTTCTCTATGTTGATGATGAAATAATCCCGGCGGCAGCTGGCATCGAGGATGACCTTATGGCATTAGACAACAAAATTCTTGAATTCCGCGAAGCTATATTCGAAGCCTGTGGCCATAAGTTTGTGCAGCTACTGATTCAAATGAACTCGGCCGGTAAAATTCATATCGACTTTGAATTTGATAACCCCAAACGCTGGAATATGGGCCCGTCCAACTACCGCGCTATGCGCGAGCAACTGCGCCCCGCTTTTGACTGATAATACCTGTCCTAATGAAACATCTTAGCCCCGGTGCGGCCAAAGCCGCACTGGCGGCTTACGCTGAATTATTCGGCTTGCTGGCTGAAGAGATAAGCAGCACTGCCCTACCGCTAAACGCTTTAGCCTGGCCAAGTCTGATAAGTTGCTTACGGCTATTACTTAGTCGTCGCCGGGCAGTAACTTTGCAAGAAGGCCTGATGACTGGGTAATTGCGCTACCAGTCGCTGATTCTGTTGCTTAATTTGGCTAAGGAAATGGCTTAGCTCCTGCTCGCTCATCAGCTCGACTATAGGGTGATGTTGCTCTGGCATAATGCCCTGACCCAGCATCACCTGGGTCCAGGAGTTCTCACCAAATAACTCGTTCGGCACCTTAAATACCCGGCCGGTTTGCTTAAACAAGCGAATACGATGCGCCAGTGACTCAGGTATTGGCATACTTTGGCAATGGCGCCAAAATGCGCTGTCACGTCTGGCGGTAACCTGATAGTGCAGAATAATAAAATCACGGATATTCAGCACTTCGTGTTCAGTTTGCTGATTAAACTCGTCTATGTCAGCCTGGCTAATGCCTTTGAGTGGAAACATTTGCAGCAGGCGTACAATACTGCGCTGGATCAGGTGAATACTGGTCGACTCCAGTGGTTCAATAAAACCACTGGCTAAACCCAGTGCGATACAGTTTTTGTTCCAGTGTTTACGGCGCATGCCGGTGCGGAATTTAATTAAGCGCGGCTCGGTCAGTAAGTCGCCACTGATATTGGCCAGCAGCAGCGCTTTAGCCTGTTCATCTGAACAATACTTACTGCAATATACCAAGCCATTACCCACCCGGTGTTGCAGGGGTATTTGCCATTGCCAGCCGGCACCGTGGGCGATGGAACGGGTGTAGGGTACCGGCTCGCGTGTGGCGCGGCTTTGTACCGCAATTGCCGAATCGCAAGGTAACCAGTGGCTCCAGTCATCAAAACCGGTGTGCAGCGTTTGCTCAATTAACAGGGCGCGAAAGCCGGTGCAATCAATAAATATGTCGCCGGCGATACGCTCACCATTGGCCATTTGCAACGCTGTGATATCGCCGCTTAGCTCACAGGTTTCGACACTGGCTATTTTGCCCTCAATTCGCGTTGCGCCATGTTGTTCTGCCATAGCGCGCAAGAACTTGGCATACAAACCAGCATCAAAGTGAAAGGCGTAATTTAACGGCTGGTTCGGTAAATGGGCAAACTTGCCTGCCTTTGTTGCCAATAGCTCCGGGCAATAATCACCGTAGTCAGTGGCCAGTCCCAGTTGCTGGCCTTTCAGCCAAAAATGCTGAAAACCGGCCGCCCAGCAATCCTGGCCGGTGGTGCCAAAGGAGTGAATGTAGTCATGGCCCTGCTCGCGCCAGTTTTCAAATTGAATACCTAATTTAAAGGTGGCCTGGGTAGCTGCCATAAATTCAGCTTCGTTAATGCCCAGTAGCTTATGCAGGGTGAGTAACGGCGGAATGGTTGCTTCGCCGACGCCGACGGTGGCGATTTCATCACTCTCGATTAAACAAAGCTGTAAATGTTTACCCATTAATTTGCTGATAGCTGCGGCTGCCATCCAGCCGGCGGTACCACCACCGGCAATTACCACACGCTTGATTGCTTGCGACTGCATACAGGCCTCGTTGTTATCGATTGCGATATCAATTGCGTTTTCAATTGAGTCATCGGTTAAGTTTATTCAGCAGTTCGGCGCGGACTTGCCGGGCCTCAGTCTCAGTCAGGGGGCCTTGCAAACCACGCAGATGCTGCGGAATGTGTCCGGCATTACCGTCGCCAAACACGTAATGCTCAAAATGGGCTCGCCAGGCGGCTTTTTGCTCAGGCGGCAAGGCATTAATGCTCAGCATGGCTAACTTTAACGCCTGCTCTGGGCTGGGCGCGTAAGCCGGGCTATCGCGCCACCAAAAATTCATCAGCACATTAAGCGGGCTAAGCGCCTCAACATGATGCCACCACATGCTGGGAATAATCAGCGCGTCACCCGGTGCCAGTTCTACCACTTGCGCATGCCGCATTGCTTGCGCGAATTTAGGAAATTGGACTAAATCAGGCTTGGCAAAGTCTACCAGGCTGATCGCCCGGCCAGCAGGTGAGGCATCCAGTGGGCCTATGTACAAATTGGCCAACTGATCTGGCGGAAATAAGGTAAAGCGCCGGCGCCCGGCAATCACCACTGCCAAATTTTGCGGCAGGTCGGCGTGAGCCGCCACCCGGCTTTGGTTGCCAATCCACAAGCTAACCAAGGCATCTTTGGCCTGCTGCGCTAAGGCGGGTACCTGTTGCTGTTGTAACCAGTGCGGAAACCAGCGCGGTACAAAGCTGGCGCCGATATACCAGTGTGCTGCACCGGCAGGCGCCGCTAACAATTGTTCAAGTCTGGCTTGCAGTGGCTTAAAGTTAAAACTGCTGAAATCAGCATTGTAAAATACCCGGCCAGCACTTTGGGCATCACTGACAAAGGCTGTAAGCGGCTCGCCGCTGTAGTGGCTAAGCAGGTAGTCGGTAATGGCCGGCTCACCCTGTTTAGCCGCGCAAACTGCCGGCCAGTGCGGCGCAAAGCCCGGTAAATGCAGCGGCTGCGTGCTGTTGAGCTGTGCATAACTGATGCTATCGGCAGTCATGCCAGCCAGGGTTGCGACCGGTTGTGCGGCAGGCCACATCTTAGCTGACAGCCAACAATTGATTTTTAAAACCTATCAGACGCGCAAACTGCGATTGCGAGGCCAGCATCATGTAAATGGCTTCTAAATAGCCCGCCTGTTGCAATTGCGCCAGCTGCCCGGCACTGAGCTGGGCTAAGCGTGGCTCGTTAATGGTATAAAAGCCATGCAGGCTGTGCTGTTGCCCGTTGTTTAACGTGACATCCAGCACAAAAGATTCAATCAGCTCCAGTGTCAGCAGTTGCTGGCTGAACTGTTTAGCATCGGTAATGCCATGGTGCAGCGTTTCCAGTTGCCCGGCGACTTGCTGTAAATAGGGACTGTGACCACCGAATGGCAAAAACAAGGCTTCACCCGTGCTGCTGCTGACTTTTGGGTGCGCCATATCAATGTGGATCACGCGCTCACCGTTTTGCAGACCAATGGTAAACGGCTCACGACTAATATCCAGCGGGACATAGCCGGCCTGCCAGCCCTGCTGCTGTACAAACAGGTTTTCACCTGTTTGAAAGCCCAGTAATAGTACTGGCATAAACTGGCCGCTGTTGCCGTCTTTGTAAAACAAGATGGGGTAATAGGCTTGGGCCGCGCGAAACTCAGCCGGAAAACTCAAACAAAACATTTGGTTATCACCCAGCTGTGGGCTACGTTCGGTGCGGATCTTTACGCCAAGATGGTCGGCGTTGTTGAGTAATTCGATAGTAGCCATCTGCTCCCCTTTAAATTTTTTGTAAGCCGTGAGCTTTGATCTGGTTTAATAATTCGCGATTACTGACCAGGCCCGCTCTGAGCTGCTGAGTTTTCTGTTGTACTTCGGTAAACGCCTGTTGTGCGCGTAAACCTGAACCTGCTTTTAGCGGTGGGCGGCTGGCAGGTAAGTGCCGCATGCCATATAAAATATACTGGTAACTGGCGGCCGGAAACAATTCTTCTGCCTGCGGTAAATCATAGCGGCTTGGCACAAATTGGTGCCACATCATTAGTTTTTCCTGCAGTGACGACGGTATCGAGCTTTCAGCACGCTGGGCCAGCCAGTAATCGCTGTCATGCCGGTTCGACAATACGTAATGCAATTTTAAAAATTCAACAATTTGCTGCCAGCGATAACGGAATGTTTGATTAAAGCGCTCTGCGACTATGGCCAGCTGTGCCGGGTTACGCGGTAATTGCTCGCTGATAAACTTCGCCGACAATTCAACCATCACCAGGGCGGAGGCTTCTAAGGGCTCAATAAAGCCGGCTGCCATACCCACCGCCACGCAATTGTGGCGCCAAAACTGTTGCCGGTAGCCCGGTGTAAAGCGGATTAGTCTGGCTTGGTAGCGGGCATTAAACTGCTGCTCGGTTAACTGCAGATATTGCGCCAGAGTCGCCCGCGCCTGCTGTTCATTGGTATGGCCGCTGTGGTGTACAAAACCGATACCACGCCGGCTGGGTAAACCGATATCCCAGACCCAGCCTTGTGTCTGGGCAGTGGCCAGCGTTGCCGATGCTATTGGCGTGTGCTGATTGTCATAAGCCACCTGCACCGCTAAAGCGCTGTCGTTAAGTAAACAGTGCTGCACACTGAGCAGTGGTGTTTGATAATGCTGGCCGATGAGCAAGCCCGGCAAGCCCGAGCAATCGACAAATAAATCGCCGCTGAGGTTACCATGTTGTGCCGTCTGCAGCGCCGCTATACGGCCATCTGCATGACTCTGTACTGCGACGACATCATCGACAATGTGCTGCACACCAAGCCGTTTGGCATGCTGGCTTAGTAAATCAACAAACTTAGCGGCATCCAGATGATAACCGTAGTTTTGTAAGAAGGCGTATTCGGGGGTCGATATGCGTTTAGGCGCTAAGCCTGCGGCAATGACTGCCGGTTGGCTGGATACCGCTGCGGCAAACTCAACGTGCTCCTGATAGCCAAACCAATGCTCGGCGATGTCCAGTTCATTCGCCGCCACCGGTGCAGTAAACGGATGGTAATAGCAATCCTGCGCTGAAGCAGTGCGCCATTGCCGGAACACACTGCCTTGCTTAAAGCTGGCATCGCAGCTTAGTATGAATTCGGTTTCAGAAATGCCAATCCGCGCTAAGGTGGCGCGCATTGATGGCCAGGTTCCTTCGCCAACGCCGATGGCAGGCAGTGACGCAGATTCAATCAGGCTGATAGTAACCAAAGGGTCTGCTTGATGATCAGCCGCCAATAACGCCGCCGTAAGCCAGCCTGCACTACCACCACCCAGCACCACAATATTTACCGCGCCGGCGGCAGAGGAGGGGCGGTTTGCAGTACTTGACAGGGTATCCGTTGCGGGCGAATCGGTTGCTTGCATTATGACCACTTCTTGTAAAAAGTAGCCATCTTGCGATGGCTACTTGTTCAGGGCAACAACATCTTAGAACGTGTAACGCGCACCGATGTTAAAACGACGACCTGTTTCAGTATAGTTCACCAGTTGCAGTGAATTACGCTCGTGTGAGCGCATCGACTCGTTGGTCAGGTTAATGGCTTCAATAAAGAAGGTGAGCTTTTCAGTGACATCGTAGCTGGCACTGGCATCCCATTGTCCGTAAGCTTCTACGTAAACCGGGTTTTGTAAGCCCTGGCCATTCACCGTTGCTGACAGGAACTTATCACGCCAGTTATAGGCGATACGCGCCTGGATACCATCTTTATCGTAGAAACCGACCAGGTTGTAAGTGTCGCTCATGCCAAGTAAAGCAAATTGCTCACCCAAACTGAAGTTGTCGTAGTTAAAGTCGCCGTCGACCAGGGTGGCGTTGGCAATGACACCAAAGCCGGTCTCACCGATTAAGTGCTGCAGCGCAAACTCCCAACCGTCTAACTTGGCGTCGTCCTGGTTAACCGGAATAGTGATATCAAAGGTTGCTGGTGTATCGCCAGCTACACCGAGGATAAAGCCGTTAGCATCAATGGTTTCCGGGTAGTTTGCTTTGATGTAATCACGTATAGCCGTGGTGTTGTTACCCACAGCAGCAAGCGCCTCGGCATAACGCTGGCCTTGTGCCGGGTGGGCTAAGTTGAATGTTTGCTCTTCAACGGTAGTCCGGCCGATAAAGTTCTTCGCTTTTTTCCGGAAGTAACCTGCGGCCATATAGCTGCCTTCGCCGTAGTACCACTCTACTGACAAGTCGAGGTTGGTTGATTCAAACGGGTCTAAGTCAGGGTTGCCGCGGGAACCGGTGCCGCCGTCAATCCGCACCAGTGAGTTAAGCGTTTGTCCGCCCTGAATGTCAGCATAGCTGGGCCGGGCAATGGTTTTACTTACCGAAGCACGCAGCACAACGTCATCCACCACTTCAATATTGAAGTCGATGTTTGGCAACACATTGGTGTAACCGCCGGTTAGTTCAGTGAAGTCACTTTCACCGGTGCTAATCAGGTTAAATTCGTTGTCACCGGCCCAGGCGATACCGTTGTATACCGGTACCAAAGCGCTGGAGTTAACATCTGTTTTCTCATAACGGACACCGGCGGTTAAGCCATACGGACGGTCAGCAATGTCGCCGGCAAAGTTGAACTGCAGATAAGCAGAGGTTTGCTCTTCGGTCGTGCGCCGATCAGTGGTCATGTTAGATGAGGCACAGAACGAGGTACCGCAATCACCTACTGCACCTAAGGCACCGTATTTATCGTTAGCAATTTGACGAATGGTATTGAAATCCCAGCGGAAAAACTCTTTTAGCATGTCACTGCTGGTGGAGGCATCAAAATTATCCGCCAATTGGTCAAGCTGAAATACCGACGGATCTATATCGCCGGCAGCGCCTAAACCGCCCCAGTTATCCTGTTGCACGTTAGAAAAGGCCGAGCGGTTTTTGGTTTCTGAACTTGCCACACCGAAATCGATGCTGGTTAACAAGCCCTTATCAAACACATAGTTACCGCGAATTTGTACTTGCTCAATGTCGCTGCGCATTTGACTATTACGGAATGAACTACCCGTTATACGCACATCTTCACCTTTAATACCGGTAAAGCCATCCGGATAAGCCACGGCTAAAGTCGGCAAATCGCTGTCAAACCGCGCTGTCGTTACCGAACGTACAAAGGTGGCAGTACCGATAGTATTGTTGCTGCCAAACGGGCTGTCGGGGCGAGAAACCGCTGAAGAATCGTGGTAATCCAGCTCCAGTTTCAGGTTGTCGTTAACTTGCCATTTAACGTTTAAGCCCAGTGATTTATTCTCGTTCATGGTAGAGAACTGGCCAGCGCCCATGGCTAAATCGCCTGGTGCGGCAAAGGCTTCTGAGTAGACAATTGGCGCTGCTACCGGGCCGTCGCTCCATACACCCGTTGACGGGCCAAAGTTAAACCAGGCCGACACGTCGTTATAACGGTCTGTTACTTCGTTTTTCGAATAGGTGTAGTCCAGCGTGGTGGTTATAGCCTCAACCGGGCGGTATTGCAGTACTAACTGGCCATTAGTGCGGGTACGTTCTACTTCATGAAAAGCAAAACCTAAACTTTGCGGTACTGAGTAAACCGAGTCTGCAGCAGGGTAATTTTGATGGGCGTTGTCACCATCAGGGATCAAACCACCCCAGTCAGCATTGCCGCCATCCCAGTCGTAGCCATTGATATGACCCGGGAAGGTACGCCAGCCGCCGGTATTGGCTTGTTTGTTACCGCTATCACGCTGTTGATAGGAGCCGCTGATGGCCACACCAAATTTGTCGTCGTTAAAGGTGTTGCTATATAAACCAGATAACTCAGGCGTGATATCTGCGCCTTCGTCAGTTGACTGATCCATTACACCTTTAACGCCAAAGGTCGCTTTCATGCCAGGCGCATTTAATGGCTTAGTGGTCAGAATGTTTATGGTTGACCCCATACCACCGGTGGCAATGCTGGCGCGGCCGGTTTTATACACTTCAACGCCGGCAACACCCTCTGATGCCAGGTTAGCAAAGTCAAAGGAGCGTGATGAGGATGCAGTCGTGGCTTCTAATGACGAGGCGGGCATTTGCCGGCCGTTAAGCATAACCAGGTTAAATTCCGGACCAAAGCCCCGCACTGTCACCCGACTACCTTCACCGTTTGAGCGATCAATGGCTACGCCGGTAATGCGTTGTAATGATTCTGCCAGGTTAGTATCGGGAAATTTACCAATATCTTCGGCAGAAATCGCATCCACCACACCAGTTGAACTACGTTTCACATCCATCGACTTAACTAAACTGCCGCGGATACCTGACACCTGAATAATTTCTATCTCTTCATTGCTGCTGTCTGTTATCGCATCTTGAGCATAGGCAGGCGCCAGCATGCCGGCACCTGTGATCAGTGACAAACTGAACGCTAAGCGCGATAGTTTGAAACGTGTTTGCTTCATACCGTTCTCCCGTGTTTACTTAACTTGTTATTGTTGTATGGTAGCGCTTACATTTTTTACGTAAGCGCTTTCTAAAAAATTGTAAGCGCTTACAAAAGGTAGAGTAATAGCAATAGGGCGTCAATAGTAATTAGCGAAAAACTTGCACAAATATACAGCACTATGCCTGACTGTGGTGCAATGTTGCGACACTTTGGTGCCGGTTATTGCAGTAAAACACCATTGAGGCTAAGACGGACCCAGCCTGACAGGGTGTCTGCCAGGCCGGGCTAAGCTTAGGTGGCCGCGATGGCCGCCAGCTGTTATTGCCGCGCCGCTTTTATCTCAGCCAACATCTGCAGTACGTCAGGGCGTTGCAGAATGGTATCGATATTGTCAGACAGTTTTCTGCGCCAGTTTGGGTACTCGGTACTGGTACCGGGTATATTTACCGGCGTGGCCATTTGCAGTAAGTCTTCCAGCTGAAATGCCAGTAGCTTTGCCGGTTGTTGCGCGACAAACAGGTGGCTGTGGCGGATCATGGCCGTATAGTCGGTGTCTGCAAATTGCAGACGTTGGCGCATCAGTTGTTTTTCGTCTGCGCGCAGCTGGTACAAACTGCTTGCTACCTGTGCATTTGGAAATAAATCCAGCTGATGGCGCAGTTCCAGATCCTGTTGCTGCCAATAACCTACCATAGTGGGCATATCATGGGTGGTGACCGTTGCCAGTGCCAGCTCGGGGTAGGTTTGGGCGGCATGATCATAACTGCCGGGCTTTTGTTCCAGCATAAATACCCGGTATGAAAGTACCTGATATTGCGCCATTAAATGGCTGATTTCTACCGGCACTGTGCCTAAGTCTTCACCTATTACTACACAGCTGTTGCGCTGACTTTCCAGTGCCAGGATGGCAAACAGTTCCGCCGCCGGCAGGCGTAAATAAGCACCTGCGGTGGCATCAGTGCCAAGAGGGCAGCACCATAAGCGTAATAAAGCCATCACATGGTCCAGCCGCAGTGCACCGGCATAGCGCATATTGGCCTGGATCAGTTCAATAAAGGGCTGGTAGGCTTTTTGGCGCAGCGTATCGGGGTTAAATGCCAACAAGCCCCAGTTCTGGCCTTTGGGCGCCATAATGTCGGCCGGGGCACCGACACTTAAATCCATTAAATAATCTTCCGGAGCTGCCCAGCTTTCAGCACTGCTGCGGCTGGTGCCAACGGCGACATCGCAGTACAGGCCAATGGCCATGCCGTGTTGCTGACACAGCTGTTTAACCTGCCGCAGTTGCAGCTGTGCCTGCCACTGCAGATACAGTTGCAGATCAACAGCATCTTTATTGGCCAGCGCAAATTCTGCTACGGCTTTGCCGCGTGGGTCGCGCAGTTCCGGCGGGAAGTTTTGCCAGGCTGCCATGTCCCAATTTTGCCGGAACAGTTCACCTTGCAGCACCTGATGAATAGCCAGCAGTTGCAGGCTTTCACCGCCTTGCTGGACAAACTGACGGAACTCAGCTGCACGCTCACTGTTGGTTGCCAGATGCAGTTGTTTAAAATGGCGGAATAATGTGCCGGCGATGGCTTTTTTCACCGCGGCTACGCCAATGTAGTCGACATCTGCCGTCTGACGCAGGCTGGTCAGCTGTTGCTGAAAGGCTGGCGCTGCGACTTGCTGTTGCGCTTCGCTGCACTCGGCAAAATCGGCGCAGTATTCCAGTGCGACATATTGGGTGTTCAGCCACAGCCGGCTGTTCGGGCTGTAAGGGCTGCAATCCTGCGGCAACTCAGGGTATAGCGCATGGAGCGGGTTCAAACCGATAAAGTCGGCGCCTTGAGCTGCCAGCGGTACTATCATCTGCTGCAGGTCGGCAAAGTCACCCAGACCCCAGTTGCGTTCAGACTTAACGGCATACAACTGAATGGCCGGGCCAAACGTTTTGTGTAACACCGCTTTGTCATGTAGCTGAAAACAGCGTTGCGGCGTAATGATTAGCTGCTGGCGGTATTCAGCTGTAGCATTGCGCAGCGTAAGCTGGTGATAACCCAGCGGCAGGCTGACATCCAGTATCGCCTCTGCTGCCAATACTTCGCCCTTGCTGGTAGGCTGTCTGGCAATAATATCGCTGGCGCTGATGTGAATGGTGCCGTCATAGTGCTGCTGCTCTTCCGTGACAATCTGCCATTGCCAGTCACTCTGCGCCTGATGCTGCACTTGCTGAATACGCACTTTTAACTGCTGGCCTTCGGTGCACACTGTTACCGGTGCAACGACTTCCAGCCACGGACGCTCTGTCAGGCTGGTGATCTGGCGCTGTAGCGCCGCGTCTGTCGATAAGTCAAACCCCATGGCCTGCAAAATAGCCTGTTGTTTATCCAGGCTGATATGTTCGGTATGGCCCTGCGCGTGTACATAGCTGTCCTGCAGACCCGCCAATGCAGCGAGTTGCTTAATTAGTTCCATAGTTCACCTGTTACCCTGCCTGACGCCTGAATAAAGCGCTGGGTTCGCCCTTGTTGTTTATGCTGACGGAAACTGCCCGGAGCGCAGCCCTGCCAGCTTTTAAATGCTTTTTGAAAACTACTTTGTTCGGCAAAGCCAAGTTTGCTGGCAATTTGTTGCAGGCTTAGCTCAGTCTGTGCCAGATAATGCAACGCGGCCTGATGGCGACAGCTGGCAAGCAATTGGCGAAACCGGGTATGCTGTTGTTGCAATAGTCGCTGCAGCGTACGGTTACTCAGGTGCAGCTCAGCCGCCACCTGTGCCAGTGATGGTTGCTGTGGTAATTGCCTGAGGATCTGCAGCTGTACCTTCTGCAAAATATCTGTGCTGGCCGGTACTGTGTTATCGCTGTTCACTGTTGTTCCTGTTGCGAAGAAATTAACCCGCTGAATTGCCTGCATGTCGTGCGGTTTAAGCATAAATCAACGCTGTCTGGTTATTAAACCTGCTGCATACGTATGCAGTTGAAATAGTTTGCCTGCTGCTGAAAATAACAGCAGCCCGGCGCGGTTGCGCCAGGCTGTCTGGTTGTTTATGGCTGGGCACATTGCTCAATTTTCAATGTGCCAACGTTGTTACCGCTGGCCGGGTTAGCGCTGTTTAGCTGTAAACTAAAGCTATAGCGGCCGTTGCTCAGTGCGGTGCGGTTGTTGCTGGTGCCGGCATCTTTGTATGCCACCTCGTAGCTTGTGCCTACTGCCAGCGCAGCGGTATCAATATTGCCACTGCCATCCTGCACCCAAAGCTGTGTCGTCCAGCTGCCATCGTCTGATGCCAGCTTAAACTCAAACTCGCCGTCAAAGTCAGCAACGGCCTGATACAGATTGTTGCCCTTGTAACGCAGGCGGTAAGTTTCTTGTGGGTTCCAGCCCGAATGGCTGCCACGCACATACAGCTGGCCCGAACCGGCGATGGCAAAAGGCGCAGCGTCACCGGAGTCCGCTACGGCGCAGTCGACCAGTGCATTGCTCAGCGTCAAACTGATAGTCGGTTCGTTGCCGGTGACATCCAGTACCAGCGCATAGGTGCCAGCGGTATCCAGCATCACATCAAACAGATTGCCGGCGGCATTGAGTGGCAGCGAGCCTGCGGCAACGTTCAGCTCAGCGACACCCAGCGCTAAAGCGGCGTTGTCACTGATATCAAACTGATAGCTGCCGGCTGCCAGTGTCAGGGTCAGGCTGTAGCGGCCCTGATCGTCATACACCATGGCGGCGTCTGCGCTGCCAAAACCGCGGCTGTACAGTACGGCATCACCATAGGGCGAGCTGACCCGATCCGGATCGGCGGCCAGACCGGTGCCCTGCGCGCCCAGTTGTGGTTTAACAAATACCGCAGCAGTGTAAGCCGGTACAGTGAACGTATTAGCATTTACACTGGCTAAGCGGGTGCGGCTGTCGGCTGATTGTTGCTGCAGTGCATGCAGGCTAAAGCCATTGGCGGCACTGATAGTGTGCTGCTGGCTGTTAGCGCTGCCGTTGATAATCACCAGCATGGCATCGACAGCCGGATCCAGATCGGGCAAACCGATTCCATCGTCCAGGCTCATCACAATCAGGCCGGGAGTTTGCGCCGGACCGGTGTTATGAAAGCCAAGCCGGGCAATAACGTCGGCGCTGCTGCGTAATTTCAGCAAGGGGCTGTCGCGGCGGATCTGCAGAAACTCGGCAAACACATCGCGTGAGGTGGCAATTTCACTGGCATCTACTGCGATATTGGCGTTAGCTGCCAGGGCGGCAATCCGCGTCTGATCCGGGTTATCCTGTGCCAGCGGTAAACCGACATTCCAGTTGTTGCTGCTGCCATCGTAAAACACCCGGTTAAACCAGTCGCCTGAGTCATAGCTGTTGCGGTCTAATGACTTAGAGCGCAGGTTATCAATACCGAACTGGAAGAACGGAATACCCTGGCTCAGCAGCGGTATTGCTGCCGTAAGATTGTGAATACGCCGACGCTCTGCCGCAGCCAGGCTGGCGGGCAGTGCATACTGCAGTTTGTCCCACAGGGTTTCGTTGTCGTGTTTATCAACATAATTGATGATATCAGCTGGGTCGCCGCCATAGGCAGATTGAGAAAAACGGTAGCCTTCACGGCGCTGACCGTCCTTGTCTTCCAGCACGTAGTCTTTGAGCGTACCGGCCAGGCCTAAGCGGATATGATCGGCATTTTGCAGGTTGACCGTCGTTTGCGACAGCGCGGCATCGCGCAGCGTATCGCGTGGCCTGTCATTAAAGGTACCAATTTCAGTGGCGGCCAGGTTGGCCTGTGTCGCCTGTTCAAATAAGCGGTTGTTGGCGACTTCACCGAAATTCCAGCCTTCGCCATAGAAATAAGTGTCTGGGTCAACGGCGGCTACCGCGGCGCGGGCATCCAGCAGTAGCTGTTTTGGCAAATGGCCCATGATATCAAAGCGGAAGCCGTCAATACCGTAATGCTGCGCCCAGTACACCAAGGATTCGCGGATAAATTTGGCCATCATTTTCTGCTCTGGCGCGGTGTTTTCGCAGCAGGTTGAGCGCTCCATCTCACCGCTGACTTCGTTATAACGGTGGTAGTAGCCGGGCACCAGTTTATCGAATACCGAGTTGTCATACAGGCCGGATGAGGCAGTGTGGTTGTAAACAACATCGAGCACCACGCGATAGCCCAGTTGCTGCAGTGCTGCCACCATCTGGCGGAACTCGACAATACGTGCCGTGCCGTCGGCGTCAGAGGCATAGCTGCCTTCCACCACATTAAAGTGGTGCGGATCATAACCCCAGTTAAAGCCATCGATGCCACGCAATGCTGACGTTAACGACGCTGCCGCGCTGCTGGCCGGGTCAAAACTGTCAAAGGCCTGCAGCAGCGTCAGGCTGTCGCCCAGCTGGCCGCAGACAGAGGCAGCAGGTACTTGCTGACACAATTGGCCCACGGTGCTGTTAAGGCTTAAGGTGTTGCTTTCGTTAATGCTGGCCAGATCATTGGCCGGTAGCAGATGGAAATAATTCACACCGGCATCGGCCAGGCGCTGCAAATACTGGTAAGCGGCACTGCCGGTTTCAGTCAGCGCCAGATACTTGCCACGGTTAGCGCTGCTGGTGGTGCTATCCAGTATGCTTAAATCACGTAAATGCGCTTCCAGAATTACCGCATCTTCCGGCGCGGCAATCGTCGGTACACTGCGGTTTTGCCAGTTAGCCGGTTGCAGGCTGGCGGCGGTCATATCAACAAACTGCGAGTAGCGGCCATTGGCCGAGGTGTTTACTGAATAGGGATCTGTGGCCTGCATTTGCTCGACGGCGCGGGTCTGCGGGTGATAGGCCGTTACTGCAAAGCGGTAGTATTTACCCTCTGCCGTTAATGGCGCTGTAGCCTGCCAGATGCCGTTATTGTCTTCCTGCATCGGGTAGCTGGCAAAGCTGCTCTTGTCGGCATTGAATACCTGCAGCGTTAACTGCTGTGCCGTCGGCGCCCAGACAGCAACATCGATAGCATCATTCTGGTAGCTGATACCCAAAGTCTGCTCATCGGCATCATCGTTGCCAGCTGTGTACAGACTGTCCAGTGCTTTAGCGCTTTGCACGTAACTGGCGTGTAGCGGCGTATCGTCGGCATCAAAGGCCGCCAGCACTAACTGGCTTTTTACCAACTGCTTCAGTTGTGCCGCTGTTGCACTAAGCCGGTACGCATGCCAGCCGCTGGCTAAATGTGGCACCCGCGCTTGCTGGCTGGCATCCAAAGACGTTGGCGTTAATCGCAGGCTAAGATCGGCAGTAAAGCTTTCATCCAGTTGGGCGTCGGTTGATGCCAGCAGGCGTACATCGCTGTCGTCGCGATTCCACAGCAGGATTTGTGCATCCAGCCAGTGCGCAGCGCTGTCGCTTACGCCAAACGCCGGTTCAAACACCACGTCAGACGGACTAGTGAAAATGCCCACACCGGCTACCACAAAGGCCCAACGTGCTGTGCTGAATGTGAGTACCTGATCGTTGCCGTCAGGTTCTTTTGCGTCGCCTTTGTGCACTATGTAGTTTGCACAGCTGGCGCTGCTTTTAGTATCAAATAACCAGTAGGCGCCGTACACCGGGTCTATGCCATCCGGGCTCAGGCCGGTTGCCCAGTCGGTGCCAGCATCATCGGCCAGGTCGGCGTAGGCATTGCAGCTGCTGTTGTTCCAGGCATGCAGGATCCAGCCGTCGTAGTTATCGTCCTGACGGAAATAATAAATAACACCCTGGCTGGCGGTTGGCACAATAGACGGGCCGGAACCGCCAACAGCGTCGGCGATATTGACCTGAAGGCTAAAATTGCTGCCGGCGTTTTTACTGTCGGTTGCTCTGAGTGTTACGCTGTAACTGCTGCCGGCTGCTGCCAGTAAGTTGGCACTGCTGGCAACGCTGAGCGCACCGCTTTGGCTGTTAATACTAAAAATGGCTTTGCTGTCGGTCAGTTGCCAGCTAATGCTGTCGCCCTGCGCATCAGTAGCGGTGGCGGTATAGACGACAGCCGCATTGCTTTGTTCGGCGGCAAGGTTAAGGCTGGCCGCTGAGGTAATTTGTGGTGCCGTGTTGCCGGCGACACAACGTTGCTGTTGATTGTCATAAACCTGGCCTGCCGGGCAGTCAGGTGTGGTCGGTGCGGAGTCTGAACCGCCACCGCAGCCGCTGAGTGCAGCGCCAAGCAACAGCAGCGCAGCACGCCAGGCGGGCTGCGTTAAAGAGAGTGCGAACATGTTTCTACCCTGTCATGTTGTTTATTATTTATCGCTGGCTGTAGCCAGTTCTGTTGCTGACTATAGAACCAGAACGGCCACTGTTGTTGATGAATACGTATGTAGCCGGTGAGTTTTTGTACAGCGGGCCGGTATCAGCAAAGCCTGCTGCGTAGTTGCTGTCGCTGTACCCGGGCAGCCAGCAGACAAAATAGCAGGCCCTGCGGTGCCTACTGTTGAAATAAAAAAGCCAGGCTATTTGCATAGCCTGGCTTTTGACAGGATATTGCTGTTATTCGGCTTAGTTAGGGCCAGTTACCACCAGCTTTTTGTTAACCAGGTCGAAGCTGAAGTTGTATTCGCCTGCAGTCGCAGGGAAGATCGCCAGGTTGCCGTTGGTTGCGCCCAGAGACACTTCCTGACCCACTTCTACTGTCAGGCCATCATCGGTCGGTGCACCCAGGTTAACGGTTGACCAATCCGCAGTAGCCACTTTAAAGAACACGTTGTCGGCTGCCAGGTTAATGCCGGTGACATAGGTATGGCCGGCTTCATTAGTGTTATCTGCATCAGTAGCATTAAAGGCCAGTTGATGCTCTTCGCCCCAGCCATTCATACCACCACGGATATAAATTGGCAGCTCTGTCACTTTCAATACCGGTTTGGCTGTGTTGAAATCCAGTTTAAACAGATAAGAACTGGATTTGCTGACTTTGATACCGATATTGCCACCGACGTCAGTTAACGCTATTGCATCGGCATCGGCTGACATATCAAAGGCGCTGTAACCCATGTCCACGGTTGACCAGTCTTCGCTGGCAAACTTGAACTGGTAGGCTGTGTCTGATGCTTCCAGACCGTAAATCACTGAGTAGCTGCGGCTGGCATCGTCAAATACAATTTCATCTGATGCTGGCGCGGTCCAACCATTTAATGAACCACGGATAAATACGGCGGTGTTACCCAGCGGTTTACCTGGTTTCACTTCCAGCGTTGGCATATCAGGCGCCGACAGATCCAGAATAAAGTCATATTCGTTTTGCTGCGTCACTGTCAGGCTTAACGCCGAGCCACCGCTAACTAACGGGTATGGCTGATTCAGCGTCACAGTAGCGTCGGCACCGGCACCTACGGCAAAACCGGCATCCATATCGGCGATGCTGATGCTATAAGTGTCTGGGGCTAAGCTCATACGCATGCTGAACTGACCGGCACCGCTGTATTCCAGCTCTACCGGTTCACCGTCAATGCTCATTACCGGGAATACCGCCAACGGCACTTCATTAATTTTCAGCGTCACTGCAGCCGGATTAGTGGCATTTAACACATATTGGTAGATAGTGTTTTCTTTTAAGGCAACAAACATATCCTGACCAACGCCGTTACCTGCTGTCAGCAGCGCTTCTGAGCCAACACCAGGGGTGTCACCGCCTTTAATGGCGCCAAAGGTTGTAGCGTCTGACCAATTAGCATCAGCTACTTTAAAGCCGTAGTTTACCGTACCGTCTTCTGCCGGCGTGGCGCTTTCCGGGTGGCTGCCATAGCTGACGTTAAGCCGGAACTTACTGTTGGCATAACTTAGCTGGTTAGCGGTACCCCAGTCGTTAAAGCCGCCGCGTAAATACAGCGTGGTGGCTGCCGGATCAAATTGCAGGATACATTTAGAGGCTATTTCTTCCTGGCCTTCGCCCACGGCTATCGTGCCTGCAGGACATTGCGCTGCCAGTGCCTGACCAACGCACACCTCACCTGTACCGTCCAGCTCCAGACCCCAGCCACAGGCTTTAGTGCCACCGGCTGCGGCACCCAGTAACGGATGCTGGTTAGCGTAAAGCTTACCGTCGTAGTTGTTTACTTTAATGCCATCCTGCAGGTAAGACATTTTATCCAGGTTTGCCAGGTGGCCGGCATTGGCCAGCGGAATACGTAAGTCGGCTTCTGATACGCGTTTAGCGCCGCTGACTTTGTTGTAAACAATCATATTGCCGCACTGATCCGGTGCTTCCAGCAGGTCCAGCGTCCAGTACATACCATAAATAGGATCAATACCTTCAGAAGGTTTGCCCTGGCCCCAGTTGGTGGTGCTTTCGTCCTGGTATGAAGTACAGTCCGGATCATTCCAGGCGTGGATGGTCAGGTCTTTATATACCTCGGTGTTGTCACCGTTATCAATATGCTGCGCGCTACGGTAGAAAATAGCGGCTTTACCCGCCGGTGCCATATAGCTTACCGCAGGTTGCTCATCAACCAGTGGGTTATCCAGCGGCGTGATACAGGCAAAGGTGCCTGATTCATCTGGGATCTGGTAGTTCGGGCAGGCTGCCGGTGGCGTGTAACAGATTTCCTGGCTATTGTTGGCCGCAGTTAAGCTAAGCTCGTTGCCGCGGCTGGCCTTGCTCAGGCGTTCTGACGGGCCGAGATAGTCGGTCAGAGGGACTGACGCAAACCAGCTGTCAAACCAGCTGTCAAACTCATCAGCAAAAATGTCCTGCTGCCCCTGCGATATTTTAAACGCACGGGCTTCTTCTTTCGCCGTAGCCTGACGGGCTTGTTCAGACAGGGTTAAACCCAATACCTCAAATAAATTGATACCAGCATAATCGTAGGTGTAGGCATTAAAAGCAGCTTCATCAAAGGCTGCGCCATCGCGGGCCATAGCCGCGGCTTTTAACGCTGCCTGTTCAGCCGCTGATAGCGGGTGATAATCGGCGTCGACCGTTTGTACGATTTGTGGTGACGGACACCATAAGCCGGTTTTGGTTGTATCGTCGTAGACGTAAGTTTTCTCTATGCTGTCGTCGCCGCCGCAGCCATACAGCACTGCAGTCGTCGCCAAAGCCACCAGAGAAAGCGGCTTGTATTGTAAACTCATAGCAAATAACTCCTTAAAACTTTCTTTTTGTGGTTATTTTTAGGTGCTATTTTTAATAAATGTCCAGTCTGGCCTTGTCTTCCAAACTGCTTTTGCTAGTCCTTTGTAACCCTGTTGCGTGTGTGTGTGTTTGGTGCCTGTATGGGTTTACAAAAAACGGTCCAACGCTGTTGATTGAAACATCAACGTACTAAATCTAATCAACAGTCCGGACCTTGTATAGTAATTCAGAAAGTTATTATGCATGAATACGTATGCATCTGGTTGTCATACCCTGTGTCAGTGCATTAAGTTTACAGCGTGTATGTGTTGCCTTGTAAAAATAGGACTATTGTCAGTAGTGCTTAACTGATATGGGCCGGTGTTAATAATAATAAATGTCGCGTTGTCCGGTGATCTGTAAAGGAAACTCTTCAAAAAATAACAATTATCGTTTGAGGAACACACATGAAAACGTTCAAACCTAGCGCGCTGACAGCAGCGTTACTGGTCGGGGGGATGCAGTTATCAGGTTTTTCATCTCTGGTAATGGCGCAAGAAGCCCAGCAGGCTCCCGCGCAAACAGCTGAAACATCTGAAATTGAAGTTATTGAAGTAAAAGGCTTTCGTCGCAGCCTTATCGAATCGCTAAACGTGAAACGATACTCAGATACCGTGGTTGAGGCGGTATCAGCTGATGATATGGGCGCCTTACCGGATATCTCCATTGCCGACTCTATTACCCGCCTGCCGGGTGTAACCTCAGTGCGTCAGGGTGGCCAATCCAGCGAATTGAATATTCGTGGTTTGTCCGGTAACTTCGTGTTCGCCACGTTAAACGGTCGTGAGCTGGTGTCAAACCAGGGTGGTCGTTCAGTTCAGTTTGACCAATATCCGTCTGAGTTAATTAACTCAGCTCAGGTTTATAAATCACAAAAAGCCAGCCTGATTGAAGGCGGTGTTGCCGGTACTATCGAACTGAGAACCGTTAACCCGCTAAACAATGAAAAAGATCATGAATTCAATGTCCAGGGCCGTTTAAGCTATAACGACTCTGCCGATGCCCACGCCGAAGCTGATCCGGTGGGTAACCGCTTTAGCTTGTCGTATCAGGGTAAATTTTTAGATAACACTTTGGGTTTAGGCCTGGGTTATGCCCGGCTGGAACAACCAAAAATTTCGACGCAGTTTGTTAACTATCAGCCACGTTGTGGTTTACTGCCGTATGACGGCCCGGCTGTGACATCTGACACCGATTGCTCTGGCAACGAGGTAGCGGGCGGCGCCAAGAAGTACTTTGCCCCTACCGGTTTTGAAATCATGGCCCGCGGTGGTCAGGATTTACGTAATGGTTATATGGGTACTCTGACCTTTATGCCAAACGACCAGTTTAAGATGACAGGTGATGTATTTTATTCTAAGTTCGACTCAGAATCTTATGACCGTGGTTACCGCTTTGATGGCTGGGGTTCGTTAATTGACGGCCCTAACTTTGAATTTGCCGACCCGGTACTGGCCGGTGCCGATCAAAACGTAATTATTGGCGGCCATTACTATGGCGATCGCAACGGTACTAATATTCCGGCGCCATTGCCTAACGCGAAAATTCCTTATGGTTTTCAGGTGCAGTCGGACGATGCCACTGTTGACAGTGACGTACTATCTATTGGTACAAACCTAAGCTGGCAGAATGAAAACTGGACCATTGCAGTAGATGCATCACACTCGCGTGGTGAGTCGATTTCAAAAGACGGTGTAATGACGCTGGCACTGTTTGATGATGCCACGGCAGACTTTCCGATTGCGACCGACAATACCTCAGTGTATTACGAGTTAAATGGTCTGAAACTGCCGACCATAGAGTTGGATGCAGCAACCCGTGCTGGTTTATCTGATCCAAACCGGATGATGGTCACCTCGCTGGAAAAATATCCTAACCGTGAGAAAAACGAAGCCAGTTCACTGAAGCTGGATGTAAAGTACGCACTGGAAAACGATCATCTGAACTCGGTTGAGTTTGGTGCCCGCTGGACGAAACGTGAGCATGATTTTGATCGTCAGATGTACCGTTACGGTCTGGATACTGACTTTTTAGCCCGTCGCGATGGTAAGTGGGTATCCAGCTGGGATTTAACCGACCCGGACAATCCGGTTATTGAACAAGCTTTCCCGCCGTACCGCTTAAATGCCGGCGAGTATGAAGTCATGGATCTGGGAGGCAAGTTCGCCCATTATGGCCAGTTCCTGGCAATCAACAACAGCTACATCGAGCAAGCCTGGTTAACCAGCCAGGGTGTAGATACCCGCCCGGGTAAGAGCTGGGATAACGCCTGGACCTTCTTTGAATCGAACGTAGTAACTGAAACCACTACGGCGGTATATGCCCAGTTAAATCTTGATACGGCTATTGCCGACATGCCGCTGACCGGTAACATCGGGGTGCGGGTGGTGCGGTCGAAGCAGGAAAGTACCGGTTTACTGGCGTCCCCAGAGCCAGGTACCGGCGACTGTATTACTGACGATTACGGTGTAGAAAACTGTAACTACGATCGCGTTGTGCAGGGTGTTGAATACACTGATGTATTGCCGTCAATGAACCTGAACCTGCAACTGACTGACAGCGATCAGTTACGTTTTGCCGCGGCCAAGGTAATGTCACGGCCGGATATGACTGATATGCGCGTTAGCGGTAGCTGGTCGTTTGTCGAAAATGCGCAAACCAACCAGACCGAAGCTAACCTGAATGCGTCTACCAGCCCGGCATTGAAGCCGTTTTATGCTAATCAGTTTGATTTGTCATACGAGCATTACTTCACCGAGACCGAAGGTGCCTTTGTAGCGGCGTTATTCTACAAAGACATTGAATCTATCGTGCAGCAGTTCACGCAGGAAAAGTTCGACTTTGCCAGCGCCAACATTGATGTACCTGCCGTTGATCCGATTAAACAAATACCGGTGGTGCCGGGTTCGTACAGTGCTAAGTTCAACAATGGCGAAGGCGGCTATATCCGCGGCGTCGAGCTGGCCTATACCCAAACCTTTGGTTTCCTGCCAGAGCCGTTTAATGGCTTAGGTTTTACCGGCAACGTGTCTTATACCGAAAGTGAGCTGAAAAACTCCTTTATCGCAGTACAGGGCGGCACTGAAACATCAACGCCGTTACCTGGCCTGTCGAAAGTAGTGTGGTCACTGGCAGTGTTTTATGACTATGAAGATCTGTTCTCTACCCGTGTTAACGTGCGTTACCGTGACGATTACGTAGGCGATCAGGTAGCGGTAGGTCAAAACCAACAGGCCTACTTTAAAGAAGAGCTGATTGTTGATTATCAGGCGTCGTATCAGATCACTGACACCATTCAGGGGGTATTCTCGGTTAACAACCTGACCGATGAACCAAATATCTCTTATTTTGGTGAACAGTATCTGACCGGCACCTTGCAATACTTCGGCCGTCAGTTCTATCTTGGTGTAAACGCCAAGTTCTGATAGCACAGCAACCGGAAAAAGCTGTCGCCTGGCGACAGCTTTTTTTTTTGAGGTAACCGATGAATTCTGCTGCACTACAACACATTATTATTGCCGGCGGCGGCTCGGCCGGCTGGATGACAGCTGCCATGCTGGCCTCGCAGTTACAGGGCAATGTACGCATTACCCTGGTCGAGTCTGACGATATCGGCACTATTGGCGTTGGTGAAGCAACGATACCGCCGATTAAACGCTTTAATGCCATGCTTGGCATTGCCGAAAACGATTTTTTAGCGCGCTGTAACGGCAGTATCAAGCTGGGGATCCAGTTTGAAAACTGGGGCGCAGTGGGCGAGCGTTATTTCCATCAGTTTGGTCGTTTTGCTGCCGATTTTGACTATATTCCATTTCCGTATTTTTATCTGAAAGCCCGTCTGGACGGCATGAATACGCCGATTGAGCAGTTTTCTGCCGCCTGGCAACTGGCCAGCCGCAATAAATTTGTGCCACCGAATAACGATCCGCGCTCGTTGTTCTCTGGCTATGACTATGCCTACCATTTTGATGCCGGCCGCTATGCCCGCTTTTTACGCGACTATGCCACAGCGCGTAGCGTAGTAAGAACCGAAGGCAAAATAGCCAGCGTGCAACAACATGCACATAACGGTTTTATCTCGCAGCTGGTGTTAGATGATGGCCGGGTTATTAGTGGTGATTTCTTTATCGACTGCACCGGGCTGCGCAGTGTGTTACTGGGCCAGACGCTGGGTGTTGGTTTTACCGATTGGGGCGACTATCTGCTGAATGACAGCGCAGTAGCAATGCAAACCTCGGCTGATCCGACGTTACGGCCCTATACCCGCTCTATTGCCCATCATGCCGGCTGGCAGTGGCGCATTCCGCTGCAAACGCGCACCGGCAATGGCAATGTTTTTAGCAGCCGTTTTATGTCAGATGATGAAGCCACAAGCTTGTTGCAGCGCAGTGTCGAGGGTAAAGCGCTGACCGAGCCGCGGCTAATCCGCTTTAACACTGGCCATCGCAAGCAATTTTGGCAAAAAAATTGTGTTGCCATCGGTTTATCGGCCGGTTTTCTCGAGCCGCTGGAGTCAACCAGTTTACACCTTATTCAGCGCGCTATTATGCGTTTGGTCAGTTTGTTTCCATCAGCGGTGTGTGCCCAGGAAGATATTGATGAGTACAACGCCACGACCCAGCTGGAATACGAGCAAATTCGCGATTTTATTGTATTGCACTACCATGCCACAGCGCGCGATGACAGCCCCTACTGGCAGTACTGCAAGCAGATGGCGATACCCGACAGCCTGCAGCAAAAATTGGCGCTGTTTAAACGCCATGGCCATTTGCGCATAGAAGATAAAGAGCTGTTTAAACAAGATAGCTGGCTGGCGGTGTTGCTGGGGCAAAATATCCTGCCGGCTGCTGCGGCGCCGATAACGCACGTTAAAACCGAACTGGATATCGGCCGCACCCTGCAGGCAATGCAGCGCCATCTGGCCGATACTGCCGCTACGCTAACCGGCCACGAGCAGTACTTAATGCAGCACTGCCGCTTTATAGCGGATTAAGGCTTAGCCGCGTCCAGTTGTTGTAGCAGTGAACGGGCCTGCGCTGGTGGTGCAGCGCTTAGCAAGCTGCGCTTTAAATAAGCACGCGCTTCGCCATAACGTTTGGCCTGTAACAGGATCTGTGCCGCCTGTAAGTTAGCCATGCCATCGTGCGGCAGGGCGTCTGCAATAATTTTCAGGCTTTTTAACAGCATATCGCCATCCTGCTGTTGCTGGTAATAACGGGCGCTGTGTTGCAGCATGCTGAGCCAGTCGAGATCGCCATCAATATAACGGCGGCCCAGCTGTTGCTGGGCATTTTGCGCAGCAGGAAAATTAACCGGCTTAGGGGCGCGCTGAAATGGATAGTCGGCGGTAAGCTGGGCTATACGCAGCTGGCCGGCAAATTCTTCAGCCGGCAGTATTGGCCGCTCCAGCCAGGCAAATTCTGCTGGCACCGGTTTAGGCCAGCGGCCAAACTGGCGCTGTTGATACAAGGCCTGATAAAAGCTGTCAGCCAGCACAAAGTAACCTTCAATACTGGGATGCAAATGTTCCAGCATCATTTTTTTACCAATAATACCGTGCTCTGACTGGGCTGCCAGCGCTTGCTCAGCGTCGACCAGCACAGCGTCATATTCTGCAGCCAGGCGGCGGATAATGTCGTTAATGGCCGACGGCGCGCGAAAGCGCAGCAGGTCCAGATCCCGTGCCAGCGTTAAATGCTGTTTGGCGCTATCTGCCTGTTGCAGCTGCAAATAAAGCTGGCCCAGCTGATAATGCCAGCTGGCACTTTCTGTTGTGGCTGCGGCCAGGGTATTTAACTGCTGCAATGCGGCGCTATTTGCCGCGTTTTGCTGCAAAATGCCAGCTATTTTCTGCAATTGTGCAAGCTGGTCTGGCGGTGGCGGCAACGAGTTAAACGGCGGCTGAGCAGCCAGATTGCTGGCAATAGTGGCCAGATACACTGGCACACCGGCGCGTTGGTATTTTTGCAACAGCAGGCGCATATTTTGCTCGAACTGCTGCAAGCCAGCCTGATAGCGCTCTGAGTGCAGGGCAATATCTTTATGCCGTGCAACGGTTGCCATGACTGTGCGGCGTTTTTCATCCGGCGTGTCAGCCGGGCGTAACAGCGCCTGATAACCATGCTCGAGCGAGCGATACAGTTCAAGCTGGCGCAGTTTTAGCCACAACAAGGTAGCAGTGGGAGATTGTGACGTCAGATAACTGGAGCCGACACCTAAAATGCCAAGGTATTCATTGTGGCCGGCGTAAATTAATACCGCATCGGGCGCAACCGCCAGAATGTCATCAGATAAATCCAGCAGGGTATAGCTGTTAACGGCCGACAGCGCGGTGTTAACCACTTCAATATGTTTATCTGCCAGGGTACGCTTAAGCCGCTGCTCCAGCATGCCAGCCAGCGATGCACCAACACCAAAAGGGTAACCGGCGGCAGTGGAGCCACCCTGCACCACCAGGCGGATACTGTTGGCCGGTTTATCTTGCAGGATAAAGCCGGGTTCCATTTTTACCGGTGGTCGCGCGGCGTTAGCAGCAAAATAACGCCGGGTAATGTCAGGTTCGGTCACCAGGTAGGCCGGCGCCGCCGGATGTGGAATAAACAGCGCTACCCGCTCAGTGGCAAAACCTAACCGCAGCAACCACTCTGCGGCCAACAACAGCAGTAGCGGCAACATAATGGCGATAGCGCGAAACAGCCAGATCTGCATACGTATTCCTTGCTACAACATCCGTCAAGCGGCATTAAAAGCTATCCAATACTAGGGAATTTCGTTAACTTAAGCCATCACTAAGTTAGTCGTCAACAGCATGAAATATATTCTCGGGCTTTCCTGTTATTACCACGATAGTGCTGCGGCTTTGCTGGCCGATGGCGTTATTGTTGCCGCCGCCCAACAAGAAAGGTTCAGCCGGATAAAACATGACGCCGCTTTTCCGGTTGATGCAATTCGCTATTGTCTGGCCGAGGCCGGTATCAGCCTGGCCGATGTCAGTGCGGTGGTGTTTTACGACAAACCGCTGCTGAAGTTTGAGCGCTTACTGGAAACCTTTATGGCGCACGCGCCGCGCGGCTTTGCCAGCTTTGTCCGGGCGATGCCGGTGTGGTTAAAAGAAAAGTTGTTTTTAAAAACGGTGCTGCGCCGTGAGCTGCGCGCGCTGCAGGCAGAAAGCGATGCGGCCTTACCACAATTGCTGTTTAGCCAGCATCATCAGGCGCATGCTGCGTCGGCATATTACCCGTCGCCGTTTGATAAAGCCGTAGTATTGTGTCTGGACGGTGTTGGTGAGTGGGTGACCAGTTCGGTTTGGCTGGGTGAAGCTAACCAGCTTACCTCATTGAAGGAGATCCGTTTTCCGCATTCGTTAGGTTTATTGTATTCGGCTTTTACGCAGTACTGTGGTTTTAAAGTCAATTCCGGCGAGTACAAGTTAATGGGGCTGGCACCCTATGGCGAGCCGCGCTATGTCGACATGATTTATCGCGAATTGATAGACGTTAAAGCCGATGGCAGCTTCAGCCTGAATATGCGTTATTTTGATTATCCGGTCGGCAACCGCATGATCAACCGCCGTTTTGAAGCCTTGTTTGGTGGCCCGGCACTGGCGTTTAATGCCACACCTGAGCAAAAGCATCTGGATCTGGCCCGCTCGGTGCAGCAAGTGGTAGAAGAAGTGGTGCTGAAAATTGTGCGCCATGCTACAGCGTTAACCGGCTGCCGTAATCTGTGTCTGGCCGGTGGTGTGGCGCTAAATTGTGTAGCCAATGGCCGTATTCTGGCGGACAACGCCTGCGATGCGTTATGGGTGCAACCTGCATCTGGCGATGCCGGTGGCGCTTTGGGCGCGGCCATGCTGGCCTGGCACCGCTTTTATCAGCAGCCGCGCTTGCCCGTGAGCGCGGGCGATGCAATGCAAGGTGCGCTGTTGGGACCGGCTTTTAGCAACCAGCAGATAGAGCAGCAGCTGCAGCAGCTGGGTTTACCTTATCAGCGACTGAGTGCAGAACGGCGTAATCCTGCTGTAGCGCAATTATTGGCCGATGGTGCTGTAGTGGGGTGTTTTCAGGGCCGGATGGAATTTGGCCCGCGGGCGCTGGGTAACCGTTCTATTTTGGCTGATGCCCGCAGCGCCGATATGCAACGGCTGTTAAATCTGAAGATCAAGCAGCGCGAGTCTTTCCGGCCATTCGCGCCGGCAGTATTGGCAGAGCAGGCGGCAGACTATTTTGAACTGCAACATAGCAGCCCTTATATGCTGCTGGTGGCACAATTAAAATCGCAACACTGCGTTACAGCAGAAACCAAACTTAGCGGCCTGGCGCAGCAACAACAGCTCCGCTCTACGTTACCGGCCATTACCCATGTTGATTACAGCGCAAGGCTGCAGACGGTTGATGCCCAACACCAGCCGGCGTTTTATGCCGTGCTGCAGGCATTTTACCAGCTAACCGGCTGCCCGGTGCTGATCAACACCTCGTTTAATGTCCGTGGCGAGCCGCCGGTATGCACGCCGGCAGACGCTATAGCAGGCTTTCTGGCCACTGATATGGACTATTTGCTGTTGCAGGACTGCCTGCTGACAAAAGCTGAACAACCATCTGCTGCTATTGCAAAAGCAAGGCAGCGCCAGTTTACGCCAGATTGAGGGACAGCAATGCATATAGCTGCAGATGACACACCGGCACTGCGCCGTTTTGGCTGGCAAATGGCTGTGGCCTGGCCATTGTTGTTTGGTCTTGCCCTGCCCTGGTTGTTTGGCTCTGGCTGGCCGTTATGGCCGTGGTGTGTTGCGCTAACTTTTGCAGTTTTGGCCTTGCTGGTACCACGGCTATTGTATTGGCCCGCACGCGGCTGGCAGGCATTTAGCCAGGTAATGGGTTGGATAAACACCCGTATCATACTGGCGTTGTTGTTTTATCTGCTCATTACGCCGCTTGGTGTAGTGCTGCGGCTGCTGGGCAAGCTGGACTATAAGCGCCAGCCAGCCACTGGCAGCAGTTACTGGCAGCAAAGCGATAACATCGCCGGGAGTAATATGAAGGATCCTTTTTAATGCGCGAATTTTTTACCGATTTATGGGCGTTTTTGCGGCTGCGGAAAAAAATCTGGTTGTTGCCGGTATTTGTGTTGTTGGCATTATTGGGCGCTCTGGTCGTCGCCAGCCAGCAATCGGCGCTGGCCGGTTTTATCTACACGCTGTTTTAGTGTGCGGCAGCCGGTTAGTTGCTTAGCTGCCGGGCCTGATTCCACAAATTCTGGTGCTGGCTGTGGCTGAAAAAGCTGTGCGGCTGCCAGCAGCGTGGCAGGTAATGGCGAATTTGTCCCGGTTGCCAGCCTGCACTAAGCTGCGCCAGTATTTCCTGTAAGCGCTGTGGCGCTATGACCGACAACCGTTGCCGGGCAGGCTTAAAATATAAATTGTTGTTGATGCTTACCTGGCAATTATGGCCACCGCGGCGGTACTGTAAATTGCGACTGACTACCCGGCACAGCGGTTCGGCGGCATTAGGCGGGTATAGCTGGTTAACAATCGCCAGCTCGTATTTTTCACCCGGTAAACCAGAAAATTGCGCCGGAATAAACGTAATGCCAAAGCCCTGCGGAAAAACGCCGGTAATACGCAAGAAATGTTGCACCCACACACCTGCCAGCTGGCCACGGCTGACAGCATCCTTTAACACCAGGCTGGCTTTGGGCAGGGCGTCGTACTGGTAACGCTGTCTGCCGGGCAGCACTATCGAACTGTATACCTGTGGTATAGCGATAACATGGCACAGCGGTTGCCGGTCGGCTTGTGCGCTAAGTAATTGGCGGATTAATGCCAGCTGCTGTTGCTGCATCGCTGCCAATTGTTGTTTTTCTGCTTTACTGTTACCGCGATACGGCAACACCTGCAAGCTGTCCTTCACCAGCTGCTGCATACCGGCCTGCGTCAGCTGCAGGTAATCATCACGCTCATCCCGGCTCATGCTGCGGCTGGCGTCACGTTCGCCGGCATAGCCGGTTAGTAAAGCAGTAGCTTCAGGTTGCAATTGGCCAATATCAAGCAACATTACCGCGACAACCAGTGGTAATTGTAATTGCAGCCGGTAAGGGCAATCGTCATCGGCATAACGGCGCTGCTGATAAAGCTGTTGTAATTTGTCGTCAGTTAGCAGCTGGTGTTGTAAGCCATGGTCAAGTAAACGCAGACTAAGGGCGGCGCGGTACAGTAACTTATAACCAAACTGCAATTCACACCAGCGGCGCTGTGATTCCGGAGCGGTAAGCTGGAGGCTGCCAAGCACTTTAGCAGAGCGGATCTGACAGTCGGCGGCGTTGTTGCCTTCGGTCAGACGGAGGATTTTTTCGGCTAAAAACCACAGTTGCGGCATTGTCTCCGGGCGTTTGCCGTCGCTGTTATGCTGTACTTTGCCGGCAGCAAACTGTGCATAGCGATAGTAATCACCCACCAGGCTTACCAGGCTACTGTCATCTGCTACCGACGTCAGGGCTTGTAGCATGCGTTTTAATTCACGCATAAAGCTGTTGTCAGCGGCTAAAGTTGGCTTTAACACACGCGGTCTCCGGCAATTCTAATGTGCTCAAGATACCTGAAGCCGCACAACGAATAAAGGCTGTGCTGAGCGGTGCGTTGTTGTGCTGTTATTAATTGGCTGTTTTCATCTTTATTGGTGCCCACGGCCATTTTGCTGTAAGCTCTGCGCCCCTCTGTTTTGGAGGCCACTGCAGCTGCGGCAGTTTAGTTTCGCAGCATTAACTGCGGGATATCGCATGCAATTTACTGATTTAAATCTATTACCTGAATTACTTAAAGCCATTGACGACAAAGGCTACACCACACCGTCACCGATACAGCAACAGGCTATCCCTGCGGTATTGGCCGGGCGTGATCTGATGGCGGCGGCGCAAACCGGCACCGGCAAAACCGCCGGCTTTACGCTGCCATTGCTGCAGGTGCTGGCGCAGGGCTTAAGCCAGGGCCGTAAGGTACAGTCTAACCATGTGCGGGCGCTTATTTTAACCCCCACGCGTGAACTGGCGGCCCAGGTTGCTGAGAGTGTTGCCGTATATGGTAAGTACTTACCTTTGCGCAGCGCTGTAGTGTTTGGTGGCGTAAAAATTAACCCGCAAATGATGGCCATGCGCCGCGGTGTCGATATTCTGATCGCCACACCGGGGCGGTTAATGGACCTGTATCAGCAAAATGCGGTGAAATTCGGCCAGCTGGAAGTATTAGTGCTGGACGAAGCGGACCGCATGCTGGATATGGGGTTTATTCACGACATTAAAAAAATCCTCGCGCTGTTGCCGAAAAAACGGCAGAACCTGCTGTTCTCGGCCACCTTTTCAGAAGAAATCCGCACCTTAGCGCGTGGCCTGGTGGCCAACCCGCTGGAAGTGTCCGTCGCACCGGCCAACACCACCGCCGAGCGGGTAGAGCAGCTGATTTATCCGGTTGATAAAAACCGCAAAGCCGCGCTGGTAACCAAACTGATTAGCGACAACAACTGGCAACAGGTACTAATATTTACCAAAACCAAACACATGGCGAATAAACTCAGCCTGCATCTGGATACCGCCGGTATTAAGGCCGCGCCAATACATGGTAATAAAAGCCAGAATGCCCGCACCAAAGCGCTGGCCGATTTTAAAGCGGGTACCATCCGTGCCTTAGTCGCTACCGATATTGCCGCCCGTGGTCTGGACATTGATCAGCTGCCGCAGGTGGTAAATTTTGAATTGCCTAACGTCGCCGAAGACTATGTTCACCGCATTGGCCGTACCGGCCGGGCAGGTGCTGCTGGCCATGCTATATCACTGGTATGTGCTGATGAAGGCAAAGAGCTGGCTGGTATTGAACGGCTGATAAAACAAGTGTTACCACGCCAGCTGATGGCGGGCTTTGAGCCAGCTAACCCGCTGGCCGACTCTAAACTGAATAACAAACCGTATAAACCGAAAAAAGCCAAAGCCCCCCGCACCGGCCACCGTGATGGTCAGCGCGCACCGGCAGCACGGCCGGCAGCTAAACCCAGTCGTTAACCGCTAGTAATAGCTGTAAAAAAGCAGGCTCTAAACTGCTGTGCTAGAATGATATTTCCTGATAACGCCTGCTACGGAAGCGGGCGTTAAAGTGGAGATAGCACAACAGTGGCAAAAACACCTTTTTTAGTTATTACCCTCTGCCGGGCAGACGCTTAATGAAGTGCCTGCTTTTGGCAGTGTTAGTCAGTGTGTTTCCGTTAGCCGCGGCTACTGTGCTGGTGCATGGTACTGTGCCGCTGGACAGTTTAACCCAGACACAACTGCGTAATATATTCACCTTGCGGCAAACCTTGTGGCCTGACGGTACACCGGTCAGGGTTATTGTTATGCCCGACAGTTCGGCAGCGCATCAGCGCTTTTGCCGCGAACAGTTACGGTTATTTCCGTATCAGCTAAATAATATCTGGGATAAACACAGTTTCTCCGGCACGGGCCGCAGGCCGCAGCAAGTAGATACCAGCAGTGAGATGCTGGAATTATTGCGCACTGTTCCCGGCGCTATCGGCTATGCAGAGCAAAGCAGCACCGACTCTGCTATTAAGGAGGTGCGTATTGACTAAGCTTACTGCAGTAATCCTGTTGTGCCTGCCCGGTAGTCTTAGCAGTATCGCCGTTAGGGCGGCAGACGCCAACTTTAACTGGAATGGCTTTATTGCCCAGGGCCTGATCCGTGCTGAAGACAGCAGCTTTGTAAACGCCGATGGAGATTGGTCGGCGCAGTTAACTGAGTTGGGGTTAAATGCCCGCTACCAATTGGCGCCGGCCTGGCATCTGTCCGGACAAACCGTCTATCTGGATGGTGGGAACCGCTATCCGCCCGGCTTGCGGCTGGACTATTTGTTTGTTGATTGGGCGGCTTATAACAGCGAGGCCTGGCAGGCGAATATTTATCTCGGTCGTTTTAAAAACCAGCACTGGTTGTATTCCAGTACCCGCGATGTACCTTTTACCAGGCCATCTATAGTGCTGCCGCAGTCAGTCTATTTTGACAGCTTTCGCGATATTGCGGTGGCGACGGACGGCTTGTCGCTGCAACTGCGCCATTCTGCCGATTATGGCGATCTGACCTTTAACTGGAGCTATGGCACTGTGCCGATCTCGGTAGAGCAAAGCCGGCAATTGCTGGGGCAGCAAACCCAGGGCGACACCCGTATGAACCATGATCACAAGCTCAGTTTGTACTGGCAGTCACTGCATAGCAAATTTAGCTACGGCGTTATTATTCAGGAAGCGACCTTTGATTATCGCCGCGGTGGCACTGAGTTATTAAGTGATGCCCGTTTTACATCGCAGCGGCTAATGCTGGCGGCGCGTTATCAGAGCGAGCATTGGGAGTTAAGTACAGAGCTGCAGCAAGAGGTGGTGACGACTGAGGGGTTCTTTTTACCACAATTTTCCCGCAAGCAGTTTGGCCAGGGCGGCTATGTGATGCTGCAATACTACTACTCAAACAACCTGCGATTATTTACCACCCTCGACTATGCTGTGACAGACAAAGACGATCGGCAGGGCAAAAAGTTGCAACAGATGACTGGCGGTGCCGTACCGGCGTATTTTGGCTACCAGCATACGTTTATGCTGGGTGGCAGCATAGATTTAAACCAGCATTGGCGGCTGGATGCCGAAGTGCACTGGGTTAAAGGTACTGGCCGGCTGGCACCGGTTATTCAGCCCGATGTGAGCCGCAATAACAGTGAGTACTGGCAAGTGCTGGCACTGCAGTTGATGTACAGGTTTTAACTATGCCACGCTACCTTAGCCTGTCGTGGAAAATTTTGCTGTTGATGCTCAGCATGTTGCTGATATTGCTGCTGTGGTTTACCGGTTTGTCGCTGCTGCATATGAATGACCAGTTCACCCGACAGCAAGCACAGCGAAAAGCGCAGGGCCAGCAATACTTTGATGTTTATAACCAGTCTTCCACCCAGCAATTATTAACCTGGCTACAAACGCAGGCAGAGTTACAGCAGCTGCATCTGGCCGACGATTTTAATCAGTTCGCCGCCAGCTTACCGCAACAGTTTGAACCACTTCAGCAGAATTTTGCCGTGCAACAACTGTACTTGTGGAACCAGCAGCAACAGTTACTGTATAGCAGTGCTGAGGCTACAGAGATTAAACCGGCGGTGGTTGTTGCGGCTACGCTGCAGCATCAACAGCCACAAACAGACACCCGCTGTGGGCAAATCTGCGAAAAACAATTAACCCTGCCATTGTTAAACCGTCACGGTGAAATTGCGGTACTGCAAGCTAATGCCGATATGGCCGGGGTATTGTTTAGCCTGCATCAGGCGCTGGGCGTTGATGTTGCTTTGGTGCAGGTTAATGCAGACGATGCCGCGCAGCAACAACTCAGGTTATTGCTGGCATCAAACCGGGAGCTGTTGCGGCAACTGTATCAGGTGTTACCGGCGCAGTTTGATCTGGCTACAGCCCGCGAAGAAGGCTTGATTTTGCAGCTGCAGCAGCAAAGTTACTTTATCCATTTTATTACGCTGGCGCCGGCACAATCAGATGCCTATGTGTTACTGATGCTGGAGGATGTCAGCGCGTCGGTAGCCGAAAACAGCCGCTATCAGCAGCGTGTGCTGACCATGGCAGCAGCGTGCTTTCTGTTATTGCTGCTGCTTATCATGCTGATTACCCGGCGTATCAGCCGGCGCATATTGCAACTGGCGGCAGCTTTGCCGCTGCTGGCGCAGCGCCGTTATGCTGCTTTTCGACAGCAAAGTCAGCTGCCAGCGGCCTGGTTTGCCGACGAACTGACCACCTTTAATGATTCGGTACTGAGCCTGAATAATCAGCTGGAGACGCTGGATTTGCAACTGGCTGAAAATACCGCCAGTTTGCAACGCATGGCGATGGTTGATCAGCTTACCGCGCTGGCCAACCGCAATATGCTGCAACAGCGTTTAGCTGCGGCCTTAGCTAACCTGACGCAACAGCCGGGTGTTGTCGCTTTGCTGTTTCTTGATTTAGACAAATTTAAAACCATTAACAATAGCCGCAGCCATGTGGTGGGTGATCAACTGCTGATAGAAACCGCCCGCCGGCTGGAAACACTGGCAACGCCGCTAGATTTAGTGTGCCGCTTTGGCGGTGACGAATTTGCTATTTTATTATCTGGTTTAACCGCGGCCGACCAAGCCGAAACGATGGCGATGCGGGTGTTAGCCCTGTTTGAGCAGCCTTTTGTGCTGGCTCAGGTTTCGTTGCGTTTAAGTGCCAGTATCGGTATTAGCTATACCCAGGACGCGCAGCAGGATGGTGATGAATTAATCCGCTGTGCTGATTTGGCGATGTATCAGGCCAAGGCGTCGGGGCGCAATTGCTATGTGGTGTTTAACCAGCAAATGTCAGCGGATTTGGCGGCACGTATCCAACTGGAAACTGAACTGCGTCAGGCGCTGTTGCTGCAGCAATTTAGTCTGAGCTTGCAGCCGCAGGTTAACCTGAATAGCGGCAAGTTGTGTGGGTTTGAAGCCTTGATCCGCTGGCAGCATCCGCAGCGCGGTATCGTAGCTCCGGATGAGTTTATTCCGGTACTGGAACAAACCCAGCTGATAGTGGACGTGGGCTACTGGGTATTTGATCGCAGCTGCCGTTATTGTGCTGAGCTGATAGCCGCAGGGCTTAACGACGTGACTATAGCGGTGAATATTTCTGCTGATCAGTTTTTGCACACTAAATTGCCAGATCGCTTTGGCCAGATCCTGCAACGTTATGGTTTGAGCGGCCACCATTTTGAACTGGAAATTACGGAAAGCACACTGATTAACAATTTCAGTGAAACGCTGGGTATGATGTACCGCTTAAAAGCGCAGGGATTTCGGCTGGCGATAGATGATTTCGGCACCGGCTACTCGTCACTCAATTATCTGAAGCAAATGCCGGTCGACGTGATAAAAATTGATAAGAGCTTTGTAGTGAATATGCTGGATAACCCGCAGGATTATCAGATAGTCGCCTCGACTATTGCCATGGTACAGAAACTCGGCTTGCAGGTCGTGGCAGAAGGGGTGGAATCTTTAGCGGTGGTGAAGTTGTTGCAGCAACACCAGTGTGACTTTGCGCAGGGTTACTATTTTTCTATGCCGTTAGCCGAAACCCAGCTACTGGCTTTTGTGCAGCAGGTTTTGCAGCAACACTGGCCGGCGGCTTTGCTGCCGCCGGCCACACAAACCTAAAGTATTAACTAAGGTATTAACTGCCGATAATACCGCCGTCATCTTTGGTAATAACCACAGTCGCCGAGCGGGCCCGGCTGCTGCCGCCATCTGGCCAGTGGCTGGTAAAGTTATCCGGCGTTGAGCGGTCGCCCGGGTGCTGAATATTAACAAACAGGGTTTTCATATCCGGCGTGGCGCTGATACCGGTGACTTCGCAGTCGGTAGGGCCAACTAAGAAACGTTTGATCTGCCGGGTTACCGGGTCTGCAACCAACATCTGGTTATTGCCAAAGGGGCCTTCACCTTGCTGTGAGCCGCTCATATCGGTTTGGATCCACAATAAACCGTTGCTATCAAACCATAAGCCATCCGGGCTGGCCAGATGATTATCGGCGCTTAATGTCAGGTCGGTACCCGGTGTGGCAGTGCCGACATCACCGGCCAGTAAAAAGATATCCCAGTCAAAAGCGGTGGCTTCCTGTGTGTCGCGCTCGTTCCAGCGGATTATATGACCGGTAGCATTGGCGGCACGTGGGTTAGCGCCGTCGGTTTGGGCTTCAGTGCGGCGGGTGTTATTGGTCAGGGTAAAATACACCTCACCGGTTTGCGGATGCACAGCGCCCCATTCCGGCCTGTCCATTTTGGTGGCACCGGCTACATCAGCTGCTAAGCGGGTGTTTAACAGCACGTCGGCCTGATCGCTAAAGTTAACACCGGCCGCCGCGACCTTGGCAGCGAAGCCGGCGTTATTCAGATCCAACGGCAACCAGTCACCGCTACCATCAGCATTAAAACGCGCAACGTACAGTATGCCATCGTTTAATAAATGGCCACCGGCGGTATTTTTGTAATAAGGCGCAGTGGAAACAAATTTGTAGATGTACTCGAAAGTGGAGTCATCTCCCGAGTAAACCACCACAGGTTTGCCTTCTTCCAGCTTGCCAAAGATCACACCCTCGTGACCAAAGCGGCCCAGTGCGGTGCGTTTTTGCGGTACGCTGTCGGGGTTAAAGGGGTCAATCTCAACTATCCAGCCGAAGGTATTCGGCTCGTTGCGGTAATCACCGGCAGCGGTGGCTGCAAGGCTGCTGGCATTAAAGCGCTGGTACACATCAGCGGCCGGTGTAGCCGTTTCCCAAAAGTAACGGCCATTAGCTGATGGCACTCCATAGCGGCTGTGCTCACGGGGTTTGTCGGCGTCGGCATTCATAAAATAGCCAGCCCAGTTTTCTTCGCAGGTTAAATAAGTGCCCCAGGGAGTATAGCCATTACCACAGTTGTTTAAGGTGCCGCGGGTACGGCTGCCGTCCGGGCTGTATTTGGTTACGACTTTAGCGCTGCCGCGCACCGGGCCGGCCAGTTCCATTGGCGTTGCGCCGGTAATGCGACGGTTAAACGGGCTGTTATCTACCAGCGCCCAGCTGCCGTCAGCTTGTTGCTGAATATGTGCTACCGACACACCATGCGCAGCCACTTCTTTGCGCACTTCATCGGCCAGCCTTGGCACTGTCGTGATGCCATTAGTATGAATAAGGTTGTTGTCGATATATTCGTGGTTAAATACCAACAGGCCTTCAGTCGAATTGTTACCGTCACTGCGCGCGTCTATCGGGAAAAAGTGCATACCGTCATGGTGCATGCCGACCTGTTGTTCCTGATCACTGCCGCTATTGCTGGCGTCGGCTAAAAACGGTGGATAGCTGCCATTAAGCGGGGTGCCCCAGGGTAAAAATGCCTGAGCGCTGTAACCCTGCGGCACGACGATGGCGTCGGCGCGGCCAGTGGCAACTGCAGTAAAGCCCAACAAAGGTGCGCTAGTTACAGGCGGCACCACCGGCGTTGGCTCGCCATCATCGCTGCTACTGCAACCCACTACAGAGCCGCCGATAAAGGCTGCCACGGCAGCTCCGACGCTGCCTTTTAAGAAGCTACGCCGTGCCATACGGCTGTCGACTATGGCGGCAAAAGTGGGGTTAACGGAAAAATTCGTTTGGGGATCTACCCCTGAATTATCGATACTGACGTTGGTTTTCTTGTCTGTCATTATTATAGGCTCCGGCGTTGGGCAAAAAACTGGCCCTATTACAACGATGCCAGATGGCAGTAACATTGCCGTTACATAACAATTGCATGGCAGTTTTATGATAAAAAAAAGACGGGCGGCGGAAGGTTAACGGATAAATGCTGTTTTGCTGCTGGGCGCGGCGGAGTCTGCTCTGATATAGTAAGGCAAAAATATGCATGGAGCCGATAATATGCAATGGCAGGTAAATGTCTTTGATGAACTGGATAGCTACACCCTGTATAGCTTGTTGCAGCTGCGGGTTGATGTGTTTGTTGTAGAGCAAAACTGCCCCTATCCGGAGCTGGATGACAAGGATCTGCATCCACAAACCCGGCATGTGATCTTAAAAAAGGGCGAAAAAGTGATTGCCTACTCACGGGTGCTGGCGCCGGGCGTTAGTTTTGACGGCTTTCCGGGTGTTGGCCGGGTGTGTGTATCACAAACCGCGCGGCGTTTAGGTTTAGGCCAGGTGCTGGTAGAAAAGACGCTGAGTGTGGCGGCAGAATTGTGGCCCGATACCGATATTCATATTTCAGCCCAGTGTTATTTGCAGCAGTTTTACCAGGATTTAGGCTTTAAGCCGGCCAGTGAGCCCTATCTGGAAGACGATATACCGCATTTAAAAATGATTAAACCTGTGCAGTAAAATCAGCGTAGTAACATTAAAAAAGCCGCGATAAACGTAATGCCGGTCAGTTAAGCTGACCGGCATTTTTCTTTTTAACGGGATACTTAAGTTTGCTCGATTTAACACTTCTT